>RZZX01000161.1 GCA_009929715.1 Bacteroidia bacterium | reverse complement strand
CACTCTATTTCAATTAAGATCTGTCGCTTATTGATATGTGGAGTGCTTCGAAGCTTGGTGTTTAACGTTTGTCACCCACATACTTTTCGTCTTGATCCCTTTTTATCGCCTTCTATTTAGGTGCTCTTTATTGACTCTTTCATTTAGGTGACTCTCTGCTGGTGTTTTTGACCTAGTCTCTTTTAGCTAGGCAACTATTTAAGCCTCTTATCTAAGCGCTTTTCACTTGCTCTTTTGGCTGGTTCTCTTTGGGCTTGTACTTTTTAGCAGACTCTCTCTTGCTTACTCTCTTCTGTTTACTGACTCTCTTCTGCCGACTCTTTCCTTGACGTTTTACCTCTTTCCTTTGCTTTTTATCGCCTCTTTTCGATTTGTCGTATCTCTGTTGTTTGCTTCGTCATCCGTATAAGCTCTTTTAAGCTCTTCTGAGGCATTATTTGCTGCTGCTGCTATCGTTGCTGATACATCTTCTTTTTTATTCTCTATCTCCTTTATTAGGCTAATTGTTTTTTTTAATGAATTGAAGGTCGCTTCGTGCATTTTCGATTATGCAGCGAATCGAACAAATCAGCGAATGATCTATACGAACCATTAAAGTACAAGAAGATTCCTTTCAGAAAAATCAAAATAGAAGAAAGTATGTAGTACACATCCAAGTAAATAGAAAATACAAATAACTGATTAGCAATAAAAAAATATTAGGGGATCAAATATAGAGCCTAACATAAAGGAGATCACCCTTAGAGGTGATCTTCTTTATGTATCTGTAATAAGATGTTTTTTTTAAAAAAAGGGATGCAATGATTTAGTCTGTTTCTAGTCCAAAGTATTCACCTTTTCTCTCGGCTGGTATGCCTTGTTTCATCCAAGCGGGCATTGGTGCGCCTTTAAGGTAGTGGTCGAAATATTGTTGTAGTCTGATGGTTAGGTCTTTTCTATTTCGACGTTCTACCAAGTTATGATCTTCATCATTGTATTGCAACATCCATACTGGCTTACCTAAACGGCGTAAGGCCATGAAATATTCCACACCTTGATACCAAGGTACTGCACCATCTTTATCGTTGTGCATAATGAGTAACGGTGTTTTTACATGATTCGCTCTGAAAAGTGGCGAGTTAGAAATGTAAAGCTCCGGTGCATCCCATAATGTACGTCCGATGCGACTTTGGGTACATTCGTATTGGAATTGTCTGCTCATTCCTGTTCCCCATCTAATGCCTCCGTAGGCGCTAGTCATGTTGGCTACTGGTGCACCGGCTTCAGCTGCTTTAAACAGGTTCGTTCGTGTTATAAGGTAAGCTACCTGATAACCTCCCCAACTTTGTCCTTGAATACCCATGTTAGCTTGATCTACCCAAGGATTGCGAGCCAATGTCTCTGCCCCCGATACAATGCAGTTGTATGCACACTCGCCTGGTATGCCGGTTTTGTAGACAATATCGGGTACAAAGACTACATAGCCGCGACTGCAATAAAAGGAGATGTTTATGGTAGACCAACTGGGTTCTGGTGTATAATGTGCATAAAGATTATCCGATCGTCTTTCATAGAAGTATAAGATGACAGGATATTTTTTGTTTGGGTCGAAATTTTCGGGTTTATAAAGCAACCCCTCAAGCGGAGTGCCATCATATCCATGCCATTTAAAGAGTTCGGCTGTTCCCCAGCTATATTCCTTCATTTGTGGATTGATATCCGATCGTTTTTGTTCACTTTTCCATAAATTAGTGGTGGTATAGATATTGGGTGAAGTCTGAAAGTTGGCTTTCTGGTAGATATATGTGTTGTTTTCTTTCGCTTTTTTGAGCGTGTTAAAAGTGAAACCATCGAGTACCGCTAGTTCGGGGGCCTGTTTTCCACCTCCTTTGAGGGTTGCATAACCCCGTTTTTTAGTGGTGTGATCGAAAACGGATAAGAGCAATACTTGTTTGAAGTCGATGAACTCTTTCTCTTTGATAGCCGTCTCCGCTTTCTTATTGCCACTTTCGATGGATTCTGGGGAGATATAGCGGAATGTTCGGTTGGTGCGTCGTCCCTCACCTTTAGTCAGGTTTATAACAGAACGGCCATCAGTCGATATTTTCCACAGATCAAATCGGTCATATAATAACACATCCTGATCGTTTGTGGTCCATCCGGCAATACCATAAGCTTCCGGATGATTAGGGGTATCATGTTGTTCATCCCAGAAGTGCGCCTCTATTTTTTCTGTTAAGCAACGAGTTTTTGCTTGAGAAATATCATAGAGATACCATTGTCGATCCGGATAGTTATACCAAATGATGTAATTACCATTAGGTGATGCACTTATTTCAGCGTATCGCCCCGACGATATAGGTGTACGTTTCCCATTTTGAAGATTAATGAGAGCAAGATCGCACAACGTTTGATCATTCCATTGTGATTCAATCAGATGATTTGTCTCATCGATAGAGAGTGCTATCGGGCTATTTCCTTCGTTTAAAAGTGAAATGCGATCGAAGAAAGAAGTCGTCAATGGCAGCAGGCTTTTGCTTTGCGGTTGGTACACCGCTAAAGCTGTTTTTTTGAGCGTTCGTTCCACATTTTTCAGCTGTGCTGGTGGAAGCATCTTATCATTATAATTCCAGACATCCAGTTCGGCATTTTCAAAGTCCACGATTGTAGTATCTTTAGGTGCTCTGATAGGAGCTATGCCCACAAATATTTGTTTTGTATTTCTATTGAAGAACGGTTTACTATTCTCATTCAAGCCCCATCCTTGAGGAAGATTTTGGTGATAGTTGGAAGCAATAAGCTCTTGCGGTTGTTTAGTCCCTTTCTCATAATAAAAGAGCGCACACCGCTTACTGCCTGTAGCCATGGTATCTGGTGAAGCCAAAAATAACAGCTTATTTCCCGTTTCGTCGAAATGGGGTAGTGTATAGAAGCGCAGTGTATCATTCAGTATACTAGGCTTCTTGCAATTAGGTAGATTATACAAACGTATTGAAGACTCTTTTTTGGGGCAGAGAGTAGTTATGGCAAGTGAATGTCCGTTGTCATCAAATTGGTATTGATCTACAAAGGTCAAAGTGTCACATGTTTCCGTATTAAAGTGGTAGACCAATAGAGGCTTTCCTATCTTTTTCTTTTTCCGATCGGATTTGGCGATTAATGTTGTATCGGCAGAAAGAAAGGCCACTTCTGTATTTCCATAGGGAGCTATCTTATATGACAAAACATTCCCAAAGCGTTTGATTGTACCATTTCTGAGTGAAACGATAGCGAGAGAATCTTTGGGTAGTTCATCTCCTTTTTTCTTTTTTATTTTAGCTTGACGTGTCTCTTCGTAAGGCGGTTTAATGAGACAGATGGCAAAACGTTCATTAGGTGTTAAAGTCGCTTTATAGCCTCTGTCGATCGTGATTTTACTTTTTTTTGTTGTGTTCTGGATGACTAACTCGCCATCACCTTGTTGAGGTTGAATCTCATAAGAGAGAATGGTTCCTCGAGTTGAAACAAGGGGGTTGCTGATTCGTTTCCAACTGTCATACACCGAGTGATCGAGTGCTTTCTTTTGTCCAAAAGAGAAGAGAGGTATGCCAAGCATACAGCAAAGCAAAATGTTTTTTTTCATGGTATGTTAAGTAGTGAATAATGCGAAAAATTTTCGCGCCAGATATTAATACCCGGCGCGATATTTACCCTCTTCCTTATCTTCCAGCATGCTTAGATAAGAGTGGTATCTTGATTCGCTTATAAAGTGATTTTCGATCGCTTCGCGGACT
>RZZX01000057.1 GCA_009929715.1 Bacteroidia bacterium | reverse complement strand
ATGAAAAGGACGGCATATGGATTTAGGGATGAACGATATTTTGAACTGAGACTATATGCACTACACGATTGCCGTATCACTCGAAATGTCGGATGAACCAGAAATAATACTTGTTGGGCATTGATAGATCAAATCCCAAGTGGATAGACCCTTGTGAGGTAAACTTCATGGCATTATTGATAAAGTTAGTCAGTACCTGAGTGAGCATAATCCGGTCTGTATAAAGCAGATACTTTCCTTTCTCTACTTGGTCTATTAGTAGTTCCACGTTTGTATAAGGAAGATACGTCTGATGAAAGTAATTCTCTTTCAGTTCACAGAGCAGCTCCGATAAATCGATGGTCTCATAGTGGAACGCCTGACTATCCGATTCTATTTTAGACAATTCGATAATGTCATTAATCAGTTTAAGCAGCAAGTTGTTGTTCTTCTCAATAATGCGGATATACTCCTCCTTTTCTTTCTCTTCAGTGGCATAAGGGAGTAAGTTAGAGAACCCCACGATGGCGTTAAGCGGTGTGCGTATCTCATGGCTGATATTGGCTAAGAAAGCCGATTTCAGTTTGTTCGCCTCTTCTGCTTTCTCTTTGGCTGCTCGGAGTTCTTGTTCCAAGAGTTTTTGTCGGTTGATGTCCTTCGTTGCTCCCACGATTAAAGTCTGTTCAATCTCTTCTTGGTTTGGCTTAACAAGAGTTGCATAAATCTTGTACCAATTATAGGCTCCCCCTCGCTTACTCATTAAAGATCGGAATTCCGTTTCAATCCGCTCTTTGCTTCCTTTCATAAGCTCTTGCATCAGGTTGCTTAATCCCGTTGTATCCTCCGGGTGCACCAAATTATTAAAATCGTCAATGGGGAAAATTTGCACATGATCATGCAGTTGATTATAATCGTTCAGCAAGTCGAAGTTACACTCCAGAGTCTGATCCTCCAAGTTGATAACCCACGGTAAGAGGTTGGCTGCCTGAAGCGTTAGTTCATACTTTCGGTTGAGCAATTTTAGTGCTTTTCGTTTTTCGTAGATCTCAGTCAAGTCCACGATGGTGCTGATAATCCGTTTTTGATTATCTCTGTATGGGATGATAATTTTACTGATTTGTAAGTAGAAGACCTCCCCTTTATTCGTCGTTATTTTGTTGATTTCAGTGATTGGTTTGCCTGTTTTTGAAATAAATTCGTCCTGTCTTCTCAGCGTCTCCTTCACCTCTTGGTTATTATAAATCTCATAGTTTTTATGTGAAGCCTCCTCTTTGGATACATTAAAGAGTTCGCTAGCTTTATCATTCCAGTAGCTATATCTAAAATCGTCTTCTGCATCTTTTATGGAGATCGCCACTGGTAGATGATTTAAGATCGCCTCATAAAACTCCACTAAATCCTTAATGGTTTTATGTTGATTGCGTTTACCCGAAAGGTTGTAAATAATCATGATAGCCTCATTCGGGTCGATATAGAGCACACTAACCAGATAGTTATTATTCCGTCCATTCCAGTCGGTCATATTAAACTTCATGTTATAGATATTCTGTTTCTTTAGAAACAAGGTCTCCATGTTTTTTCTCACCCTTTTGATCATCTCTTTATCATCGAAGAAATCGGTATAATGTTTGCCGATAGTTTGTTCGGCTACATCATTCAGGTGGTCGAATTTGATATTTTTTGCTTTTTTGATATACCCATTTTTATCCAACCAGATAACCGGTGTGATAATTGATCGAAAGATATCCTCTTTCAGTTGGCTAAGTTTCCTCTTCTCGGCAAGTAGTTTTCCGATGATTGCTAGTAAGATCACACAACAGACACTGGCTATAAGAAATAGATAGTCGGATAGAACAAGGGTTATATTAGAAGTTATGTTTAGCATATAAATTCTTATTAGGGATGAACTTCGTAACTTTTATAACAGCTATTCAGTGAAAAAGTTTTTGCTTTGTGGCAAAAGAGAGAGAGAAAGAGCTGTTTTCTTGTAGAGTTAGTGATTTAAATGAAAAAAAGCTTTTTCTATTTAGTATAACTTGTTTGTAAACTGTATAACTAGTAAATAACGAATCGACAAAAGTGTTAACCTTAAATGAAAGACAAAAATGTTATGTGACGATCCTTAAATTCTGTGTTTATTAAAAGGTGGCGAAACCATCTTGTTATCCTTAAAGTATTATTTAATTAGTTCTAATTTAAAACGTACAACATGAAAAAAAGCATGAAGCACAAGTTCCAATACTTGTTGTTTTTTCTATTGTCGCTTCCAGCCTTTATTTACGCTTCGGGGCAAGAGGTGCATGTGAATCTTAATTTTAAAAGCACACCGTTGCGAACTGTGCTGACCGAGATAGGTAAGCAGAGTTCATACTCCATGGTTTATAACACAAGTGATGTTGATCCCAACCGGTTGGTAACGATTAAATCGTCTGGTGAGAAGATAGAAGCTGTGATGAATCGTCTATTAAAAGGGACGGGTATCTCTTATGCTGTGATGGATGGTCACATTATTCTTTCGGTGAAGAAAAATCAGGAGCCGCAACAGAAAAGTCGGTTTAAACTTGCCGGAAGTGTTGCCGATGTGAAAGGAGAGCCTCTTATTGGGGTGAGTGTTTCGATAAAAGGGACCAATAGCGGTGGAATAACCGATTTAGATGGCAAGTTTAGTGTGCAAGCCGCCAAGGGGGATATACTCGAAATTTCTTATGTGGGGTATGCCAAGCAAAGCATCACAGTGGCCGATGCTAAAGCTTTGAGTATTGTTCTTAAAGAGGATACAGAGGTGCTTGATGAGGTGGTAGTGACTGCTTTAGGTATCAAGCGGGCACAAAAAGCATTGAGCTATAATGTGCAGGAAATTAAGGGCGATGAACTGACGGTGGTGAAGGATGCCAACTTTATCAATTCTCTACAAGGTAAGGTTGCCGGTGTGCAGATCAATGCCTCTTCGGGAGGTATTGGTAGTGCTTCACGGGTGGTGATGCGTGGTAGCAAGTCGATTACGAAGGACAACAATGCCTTGTATGTTATCGATGGTATTCCGATGTTTAACGTGAGCTTCGGTAAGTCGGAAGGTGCTTTTGCTACTCAGAGTGGATCGGATGGCGTGGCTGATATTAATCCGGACGATATTGAGAGCATCAATATGCTAACTGGACCTTCGGCGGCAGCTTTGTATGGTAGTGATGCTGCTAATGGGGTCGTACTGATTAATACTAAAAAAGGAACGAAAGAGAAAACGTCGCTGACTTATACTAATAATACCATGTTTTCGACTCCTTATATTATGCCGAAAATGCAGAATCGGTATGGGAATCATAGCGGTGAATTGGCTAGTTGGGGTAACCCTACTGATAAACGTTTTGATTCGAAGGGGTTTTTTAATACCGGAACGAATGTGATCAATTCCGTCTCTTTCTCTACAGGTACCAGTCGCAACCAAACGTATGCTTCGGCTTCGGCAACGAATGCTAATGGCATTTTGCCCAATAATAGTTATAACCGTTACAACTTTTCCATTAGAAACACGGCTAATTTTTTAAACGACAAACTGACTATCGACTTGGGGGCTACGTATGTGGTGCAAGACGATAAGAATATTACCGCTCAGGGACAGTATTATAACCCGCTTCCGGCATTGTATCTTTTTCCACGTAATGAGAATTTTGAAGAGGTACAGATGTTTGAGCGTTATAGCCCGAGTCGGGATATCTATACGCAGTTTTGGCCATATGGCGATAATGGCTTAAGTCTGCAGAATCCTTATTGGATTATGAAACGGATGAAAAGAGAAACAGAGAAGAAACGCTACACTATCAATGGATCGCTTACTTATAAAATAGCCGATTGGATTAATATCGGCGGACGTGTTAAAGTGGATAACTCTGATTTTCGTTTTACACAGAAACGGTATGCGTCGACGTTGACTAATTTTGCCGGAGAGAATGGTTACTATTCGGATATTAACCGGACAGACCGCCATATTTATGCCGATGCGATGGTGAATATTGATAAGCGTATGGGCGATTTTTCTCTTTCGGCCAATATCGGTACGTCATTTACAGACTTACAGTATGAAGAGGCTGGTGGGGCAGGAGACTTGGCAGGAATAGCCAACTTCTTTACGCTTCGTAACATCAATTATGAGAATAACTATAAGCCGAAACAGTTTGGTTACCATGATCAGACACAGAGTGTTTTTGCCAATGTGGAGTTGGGCTGGAAGAGCATGGTTTACTTGACTGTGACTGGGCGTAACGATTGGGTGAGCGCCTTAGCGTTTACTGATAATAATTCTTTCTTTTACCCCTCAGTAGGTACTTCTTTGGTGTTGACAGAAATGTTCAAATTGCCCGAATTGATTAGTTATGCTAAATTGCGTGCTTCTTATAGCTCGGTGGGAACGTCTTTTGAACGTTATCTTTCTAACCCTGGCTATGAGTTTGTTGAACAGTCGCATCAGTGGGCTTCTTCTACTAAAATGCCGGCAACTGATCTGAAGCCGGAAGATACTCGTTCGTGGGAGTTGGGCTTGAATGTAAAGTTGTGGAGAAACTTTAATGTCGACCTGACTTATTATCGTTCGAATACCTATAATCAGACGTTTACTATCACGTTGCCTTCTTCTAGCGGTTTCTCTTCAGGAACGATACAAACAGGTAATATCCAGAATGAGGGTGTCGAATTGGCATTGGGTTACCAAAAGAAATGGGGCGATTTTGGTTGGAATTCTAACTTGACTTATACCTTAAATAGGAATAAGGTGAAGCGTCTAGCCGGTGGAGCAAAGAATCCATTGACTGGTGAACCGATAGAGATGGATGAGATGCGTGTGCAAACACTTGGATTCGATGGATTTGGACCGCGTGTTATCTTGAAAGAGGGCGGTACCATGAGTGATATTTATGTGGATAAGGGGCTCAAAACAGATGGTAATGGCGCTATTTGGGTCGACTCACAGTCGGGCAAATTAGCGGTTGAAACTTACGATAAACCTAAAAAAGTAGGTAGTATGAGTCCGAAGTATAATGTGGGATTCAGCAATGATTTTTCTTATAAAGGTCTTAATCTGGGCGTTGTGCTTATGGCTCGCGTTGGAGGTTTGGTGGTTTCGAACACGCAAGGTGTACTCGATTATTATGGGGTTTCGGAAGAATCGGCTGCTGCTCGTGATAGAGGAGGGGTTTGGATCAACAATGGTTTTGTTGATGCTAAAACATACTATCAGACGGTGGGTGGTTCTACCGGTGGTTTGGGACAATATTACTTGTACAGTGCCACTAATGTGCGTTTGCAGGAGTTGAGCTTGAGCTACACGTTACCTCGTCAGTGGTTTAAGGATAAAATGGGATTGACAGTTGGCTTGGTGGGTAAAAACTTATGGATGATTTATTGCAAGGCACCGTTCGATCCTGAGATGACTCCTTCTACGGTGAGCAACTTCTATCAGGGAGTTGATTATTTTATGCAACCGAGTACGCGTAACATCGGATTTAATGTTAAACTTTCGTTCTAAAACTACTAAATCATGAAAAAGAAACTAAGATCTATTGTTGCTGTCGTTGCTTTCTTGCCTTTTGTGTGCAGCTGCGTCGGCAGTTTTGAAGAGTATAATACCAATCCTTACGAACCGCATAAATTGAATCCCCCGATGTTGTTTGCGCAAATGATCACAACAGGAATCAATGTGCAGCAAAATGACAACCAGATGATTGACCAAATGGTTGCCGGTCCGTTCGGAGGTTATCTCACCATGTCTAATTCTTGGGGAGGGGCTAATTTTAATACGTATAACCAGACCGATGCTTGGAATCAGATTCCTTTTAACACACCGTTTGAGAAATTTTATCCGAACTATTTTCAATTGGAAAAGGCTACAGGTGGAAAAGGCCATTTTTGGGCGATGGCGAAATTGCTTCGGGTTAATACCATGCATCGGGTTACTGATTGTTACGGACCGATCCCTTATAGTCAGATTAAGGCGGGTAACACGAGCGTGGGGTATGATTCTCAAGAAGAGGTGTACAACCACTTGTTCGAGGATCTTGATTTTGCGATTACGACTCTGAAGGCATTTGTTGCCGAAACCTCTCTTAAGCCGTTGGCTGGTTATGATGAGGTGTATCATGGCGATTATAAAATGTGGATTCGTTATGCCAATTCGTTGAAGTTGCGTTTGGCTATTCGCATAAGTGGGGTGGCACCGGAATTAGCACAAAAGAAAGCCGAAGAGGCGGTAGCTGATGAGGGTGGTCTGATTGAGACCAATGATCAGAATGCGATGGTGGGTGTTGGGGCTGAACCCAATCCGCTTTGGCTGGTTGGCTTTGGCTGGGGTGAGATTCGGGCTAATGCTACCATTGTGAGTTATATGAATGGGTATACTGATCCACGTCGTGCCGATTATTTTACGACTTCTACTTTGGCGGGCGATAAGCTGTTTGCCGGTATGCGTTCGGGGTTGGCTGGTGTGCAACCTGCCACTTACAAGGCTTACTCTATTCCTAACTATGAGCAGAAAGATGCGATGATGATGTTCTGTGCTTCTGAGGTGGCTTTCTTGCGTGCCGAAGGGGCTTTGAAAAACTGGGCGATGGGAGGCACGGCACAAGCGTTTTATGAGGCTGGCATCCGTTTGTCGTTCGAACAGCATAAAGCTGGTGGGGTTGAGGCTTATTTGGCCAACAGTGATGCGGTGCCGGAAGCGTTTGCCGATGTGAAAGGCAACTCTAAATGTGGTTATATCCCTCAAACGAAGATCACAGTTGCTTGGAATGAAGCAGCCGATGAGAAAGAGAAGCTGGAACGTATCATCACGCAGAAGTGGATTGCCAACTTCCCTTTGGGTTTTGAAGGATGGGCCGATTATCGCCGTACCGGTTATCCGGAGATATTTCCTACGGTCGATAACTTGAGTCAAGGGGGGATTAGTACTGAACGTCAGCAACGGCGGTTGCCATTCCCTTTCTCTGAGAAGAAGGGAAACAGTACCAATGTGCAAGCAGCCGTGGTTTTACTTGGCGGACCGGATACCGGAGCAACCGATTTATGGTGGGCAAAAAAGAATTAATCGTCTAAATGAATGTATATTATGAAAAGAATAGCACTATATTTTGTACTAATGGTTTTTACACTCGGCGGACTGCTGGGTTGTAGTGACTGGACGGATGTGAAGTCGAAAGACTTTTTTGAAAAACCTTCCGAGGACTATTATCAATCGCTTCGTGATTATAAGAAGAGCGATCATCAGGTCACTTTTGGTTGGTTTGGCAACTGGACGGGCAAGGGGTCGTCTATGATCAACTCGTTGATGGGACTGCCCGATAGTATCGATTTTGTCTCTATCTGGGGCAATTGGCGTAACCTTGATGAGGCTCGTTTAGAGGATAAACGTTTGGCTAAAGAGGTGAAGGGTATTCGGGCTTTAATGTGTTTTATTGTGGCCAACGTGGGTGATCAGCTTACTCCTCAGGAGGTGCGCGATAACTATAAAGAGAATGGTTTTAATTCGGAACTAGAGGCTGTTAATGCTTATTGGGGCTGGGAAGATGATAACGATGAAAAGATCAAGGGGGCTATTGAAAAGTATGCCAATGCCATTTGTGATACCATCGATAAGTATGATTACGATGGCTTCGATATCGACTATGAACCTCACTATGGTGCGCCGGGCAACATTGCCGGTGGTACTGGACGGGTCAACCGGATGGATATTTTTGTGAAAGCATTGTCTAAGCGTGTTGGTATAAAATCGGGTACCGGCCGTCTGCTGGTGGTCGATGGTGAACCGCAATCGATGCCTGCCGAAACGGGACCTTACTTTGATTACTTCATCGTTCAGGCGTATAACTGCTCCGGTGATAGCAATTTGGATGGACGCTTAAATTCTACCATAGCCAACTATAAAGAGGTGCTTACCCCCGAAGAGGTGGCGCGTAAATACATCGTGACTGAGAATTTTGAATCGTTTGCTCAAACAGGTGGGGTGAATTATACGGACCGTTATGGTAATCGCATGCTCTCTTTGGATGGCATGGCTCGTTGGTCGCCCATTATTGATGGCAAGCTGATTCGTAAAGGTGGATGTGGTACGTATCACATGGAGTACGATTATACCAATCAAGATGCTACCTATATGGAGTATAAGTACATCCGCCGTTCCATCAGTCTGATGAATCCTACAGTTAAATAATCAAACCTATAAAACGAATGAAACGAATAAATATCATAAAACAAGCAGCACTTCTTACAGCGATGGTGGTGGTTTGGAGTGGTTGTGATAATGCTGATTATAAGACGATAGATAATGCGATCTATTGGGAAGAAGCCTCTACAGCGATGGCCGAGAAAATTACGGTCGATCCTGAAAAATCAATGACAACAGCGATAACTGCACGTTTGGCTAGTCCGCTCTCTACCGATGTGAAAGCGGAAGTGGTGATCGATCCGGATTTTCTGGCGGCTTACAATAAAGCTCATCAGACCAATTATGACTTATTACCCGGTGAGTATTGCACGTTCGATAAGAGCATTGTGATTAAAGCGGGTGAGGCTTTGGCACAAGCTACCGAGTTTACCATTCAGCCTTATGCAGCTCCTAATGGTGAACAATATGCCTTGCCGGTAAAATTGAAGGTAACCGAAGGCGCTGTGACTTCTATCGGAGAGTCCGGAAGCTTTATTTTGTTGCTTAACCAGCCGCTCGTTCAGGCAGTGCCGCAATTAAAATCGGCCAATATGGCTCAAACTAATCCGGATGTTGCTTGGAATGAGGTGACTAACGAGTGGACGCTTGAAGGGTGGGTGCAGATGGATGGCTTTGCGATTAATAACCAGGCTATCTTTAACTCTGGTGGTAAAGGTACCGAAGTTTACGTACGTTTTGGTGATGCTTCTATCCCTTACAACTCTTTGCAGATTAAAACGATGGGTTCTCAGGTCAACACTGTCACGTTGTTTGAAGCCAATAAATGGTACCATGTGGCCCTGACTTATAACGCAGCTGGTTTTGTCACTGTTTACATCAATGGTATTAAGGATGTTACTTTGCAAACGAAGGGTGGACCTGCCAACTTTGAGCAGATGCAAATCGTTACTAGTGGAAGTTATTTCCGTAACCGTTGTATGATGGCCCAACTCCGTTTATGGAAAGTGACACTGACCCCGACACAAATCTTGTCGAATATGTTCTATGCCGCTAAGTCGGATGATCCGAACTTGATGGGCTATTGGAAGATGAACGAGGGTGAAGGTAATCTCTTTAAAGACAGCACCCCCAATGGCCGTGATATGACAGCCGGAGGCACTTTCGACTGGGCTAAGAATATACGTTTTGATAAATAATGAAACAGAAACGAGATTATGGAAAAAAGATATAGAAAAGCATGGATGCTAGTAATAGTTGGCGTAGCTGCTCTTTTTACAGCGTGTAGCAGTGATGAAGAGGCCAACGAATGGAATGCGACATATGTTTATTTGGAACGTGCTGATCATTTGATCACTTCTAAGTCGTATGCGTTGACGCATGGCGCATCGGGCATTAGTGGCGATGAGGTTACCACGACGTTCTCTGCGAAGGTTCAGAAACCAGCCTCTTCTGATATAACAGTCGATTTGTCGACCACCTTGGGTGAGACTTATGCCGATAAGGTTGCACTATCCAAAAAGCAAGTCACCATCAAAGCTGGTCAGACCTCTTCCGAAGAGATCACGGCCACTATTGGCGATTGGAGTTTTCTTCAGGAAAACCGCGCTCCGGTTGCTTTAGATTGGACCATTGCAGTGGGAAGTATTCAGACCAAAGCCGGTAATGTACGCATCAGTTCTAATTTACGGGTATTGAAATTACCTATCACTAAGACGGCCTTTATCAATGTTGCCTTTGGGCAACCCGAAGAGGGAGCCCTTGCAGCTGATCGTTCAGCATGGACAATGGCTGTCGAAGAGGGTACTCGTGGTGGGGCAGCCACCCGGTTGATCGATGGCAGTACCTCTACCGATATTGCTCGCGATGGTGGAAAAGGATTCTGGATTACAGCCGACTTCGGTCAGCCGTTGACACTTACCGGTGTCTATGCCCGTTTTTGGGGAACCTACTACAGTGCTACTGAAGTCGAATTATACGTTTCCGAAGACGGTCGCAATTGGGAATCTCAGAGTGCAGTCAGAACATCTGGCTCAGTTCAGAGCATCAAGTTCTTACAGCCCGTTACTGCGCGCTATTTGAAATATAACATGAATAAGATTTACTACAATACAGTTAGTATCACAGAATTCAATGTCTATGCCAAGTAAAGAGCGATAAACAAGTTAGAGCAGGAGGGGAGACAAACCGTTTTCCTTCCTGTTTTTTTTATCGCTTTAATGAAAGACAAGTGTGCATCAAAGAAGATAGCTCTTATTGATCAGTTATGGATTAATGAGTAATAAATTCCATAAGACTGGTCGGTTGCCACAAAAAAAAGCGTAAATTTGTGGCAAGACTTAGGTTTAGGAGCTCTTTTTAAAATGACAGAGAATAAAACAACTCAATAACATGAAAACAACACATTTATTAAAGAAGAAACTCAGCTTACTATTTTTAGGGCTACTATTTCTGGCTCTTCATTCGTCTGCCCAAGTGCAGCTCACCCATCGGGGAAAGGCTAAGTCCCGAATAATCTTAGTAGACCCCTCAGCCGTGAATCGTGAGGCAGCTACGTTGTTGCAAACCTTCATTCAGCGTACCGCTCAATGCACCTTGCCCATTATCGAAGAACGTGGCGCACTCACAGCTGGCCGAAAAGGAGATATCCTTCTTGGTGGCACCGCACCTGCTGCAGTCACTGAAGACGGCTTCCATTTGAGCACCAAAGCGGGGCGGCTAACCATCACCGGGCGTGACAACGGAACCGTTTACGGGGTCGTCACTCTCCTTGAACGCTATCTGGGCGTCGATTATTGGGGCGAGAACGAATACCGTATCACTCCCAATCCCACACTCACTTTACCGGAACTGGAGCTCACGGAGAACCCGACGTTCCGTTACCGACAGTCGCAATTCTATGGCATGCAAACCGATCCCGTCTATAAATGGTGGAACCGGTTGGAAGAGCCGAAAGAGGTCTTTGCAGCTGGCTATTGGGTACACACCTTTGATAAACTACTCCCTTCTGCTGTTTATGGCGATACACATCCCGAATACTACTCCTATTTCAAAGGTAAACGCCACCCAGGCAAAGCGAGCCAATGGTGCTTGACCAATCCGGATGTGCTAGAGATTGTGACCCAACGCCTCGACTCCATCTTTAAAGCCAATCCCGATCAGAAACTCATCTGTGTGAGTCAGAACGACGGCAACTATACCAACTGTACCTGTGAGCACTGTCGAGCGATTGATGAGGCAGAAGGCTCTCTCTCTGGCAGTTTGATACATTTTATCAACAAACTAGCTGCTCGCTTTCCCGATAAAGAGATTGCGACCTTGGCTTACCTCTACACCATGAATCCGCCCAAGCAGGTTAAGCCTCTGCCCAATGTGGTTGTTATGTTGTGCGATATCGATTGCAACCGCGAAGTCTCGTTGACCGAGAATGCCAGCGGACAGGAATTTACCAAAGCACTCGAAGGGTGGGCTAAGCTGACCGACAACATCTTTGTTTGGGACTACGGCATCAATTTCGACAACTATTTGGCGCCTTTCCCGAACTTCCATATTCTGCAAGACAACATCCAACTGTTTAAGAAGAACCATGTCACCATGCACTTCTCACAGATTGCCGGTAGTCGTGGAGGCGATTTTGCCGAACTGCGCACCTACTTAGTTTCAAAACTCATGTGGAATGCCGAGGCCAATGTCGACTCGTTGACGCACCACTTCCTGAATGGCTATTACGGTGAAGCTGGCAAGTACCTTTATCAATACATCAAGGTGATGGAAGGCGCTTTGATTGGCAGTGGCCAACGGCTATGGATTTATGATTCGCCTGTTTCGCACAAACATGGCATGCTGAAACCCGAACTCATGCGTCGGTACAACCGACTTTTTGATCAGGCCGAACAAGCTGTCGGTGGACAACCGCAGTTGTTGGCTCGCGTGCAACGCACCCGTCTGCCGCTCCAATACTCAGAACTTGAGATTGCTCGGACAGAACCTTCGATGGATGCTGAGGCCATCCGTCCGAAGCTTGCCCTTTTCGAAGAGCGTGTCAAGGCTTTCCAGATTCCTACGCTCAATGAGCGTTCCAACTCCCCCGTGGAGTATTGTCGGCTTTACCGCGATCGGTACATGCCCCGTGCCGATAAAAGCCTCGCTTTGGGTGCCAAAGTCACCTTCCTGACTCCCCCTTCCGGACACTACCGTGAGACGGGGCAGACGGCGTTGACCGACGGCCTTTTCGGAGGTTCCACCTTTGTTGAGAGTTGGGTAGGCTGGGAAGGCACCGATGGCGCTTTTATCATCGACCTTGGCGAAACGAAAACGGTACACAGTGTAGAGACCGATTTCCTTCACCAGATTGGTGCCTGGATTCTCTTCCCACTCAAAGTGAGCTATGCCTATTCGGCCGATGGCGTGCATTACACCCCTTGGGGCGTGCATGAGTTCCCCGAAGATCAGTCCAATGCAGTGAAGTTCAAAGGAGTGAAATCCGAGTCGGCTACCCCCCTTCAAGCCCGATACATCAAGGTCGATGTGACCGGCACCAAAGTCTGTCCGCCGTGGCATTATGGGGTAGGGCACAACTCCTGGTTTTTCATCGACGAAGTCACAATAAAATAAAAAAAAGCGGGCAAGCATGAGTAGTTTGCCCCTTTTGGTTGTATTATCTATAAACATTATAAGCTAAACTAAACAAAAACTCAGATCTATTACTTATGAATTTACGCAAAAACGAAACGAAACCCAACCGCCAGTCGGTTAGTCCGCTCTCTTGGGTGCCTACCGCTTACTTTGCCATGGGCATGCCCTTTATTGCTATCAACCTAGTTTCCGTCTTCATGTTCAAGGATTTAGGAATCTCCGATACCCAGATTGCCTTCTGGACCTCCATCATCATGATGCCGTGGACCCTTAAGTTCCTCTGGAGCCCCTTCCTGGAGATGTACCGCACGAAAAAGTTCTTCGTGGTCCTCACGCAGTTGATCAGCGGTCTTCTATTCGGGCTGGTAGCCTTCTCGCTCTTTTTCGATTACTTCTTTGCCATCAGCATCTCCACCATGGCCGTCATTGCCCTGAGTGGTGCCACACACGATATTGCGTGCGACGGTGTTTACATGGCCGAACTCAATAAAGCCGATCAAGCCAAGTACATCGGGGTACAAGGTGCTTTCTATAACGTTGCCAAGCTTGTGGCCAATGGCGGATTGGTCGCTCTAGCCGGTTTGCTGGCCGAACACTTCGGTGCTCTGGAAGGCGCCTCGCTAGAAGCCAACAAAACTGCTAACTCTTACGCTTGGATGGTGATTTTTGCCGTGATAGCCGGAGTTTTGGTTCTTCTCAGCCTCTACCACATGCGTGTGTTGCCCTCTACTCAGAAACCGATCGAAGGGAAGAAAACCACCGCCGAGGTACTCAACGGACTGGTAGAAGTCATTCGTAACTTCTTCACCAAGAAGCACATCTTCTATTACATCTGCTTCATCATCCTCTACCGTTTGGCCGAAGGGTTTATCATGAAGATTGCTCCCCTGTTCTTGCGGGCATCCAGAGAAGTGGGTGGGTTAGGTCTCTCGCTCAAAGAGATCGGCACCCTGAACGGCGTCTTCGGATCGGCTGCCTTCGTGCTTGGTTCACTGCTTGCCGGTTTCTATGTTTCCCGTTTCGGACTCAAGAAAACCCTCTTTTCACTCTGTTGCATCTTTAACTTACCGTTCGCTGCCTACGCCTTCTTGGCTGTTGTTCAGCCCACCGATCTCTACCTCATTGGTACCTGCATCACCCTTGAGTACTTTGGTTACGGCTTCGGTTTTGTGGGGCTTACCCTCTTCATGATGCAACAAGTAGCTCCTGGCAAACACCAGATGTCGCACTACGCCTTTGCGTCGGGCATTATGAATCTGGGCGTGATGCTTCCCGGTATGGTTAGTGGGTACCTGAGCGACCTATTTGGCTACCGTGAGTTCTTTATCAACGTCCTCATTGCAGCTGTTCCGGCTCTGATTATCACCCTCTTTATTCCATTCACTTACGACGATCAGAAGAGAGTCTAAACGTTTAACGATCATGAAACCTTTTAAACTACTTTGTCTGTTTGCTGCTCTGCCTGCCACCACACTGGTGGCGCAGACCAAGAGCTACACCAACTTTGTCTTGATCAATCTCGACGATGTGGGGTATGGCGATTTCTCTTACAACGGTGCTATCGGGTATCAAACCCCGAACATCGACCGGATGGCTGCCGAAGGCATGCGCTTCACGCGCTTCCTGGCGGCACAACCCATCAGCGGGGCTTCTCGGGCGGGACTGCTAACAGGCTGTTACCCGAACCGCATCGGTTTTTCGGGTGCTCCCGGCCCCGATTGTGGCTATGGCATTCATCCCGATGAGATGACTCTTGGTGAACTGGTGAAACAGCAAGGTTACCAAACAGCCATTTACGGCAAATGGCACCTGGGCGATGCCCATCCCTTCTTACCTTTGCAGAACGGGTTCGATGACTACTACGGCTTGCCCTATTCCAACGATATGTGGCCCTATCATCCGCAACAGGGAGAGGTCTTCAACTTCCCCGATCTGCCTACCATCGAGGGTAATCGGGTGGTGGGCTATAACACCGATCAGACCCGTTTTACCACCGATTATACCAACCGATCGGTGGCTTTTATCAAGAAGCATAAGAGCCAACCTTTCTTCCTTTATCTGGCACACTCCATGCCACATGTGCCGTTGGCCGTCTCTGATCGGTTCAAAGGCAAGAGTGCGCAAGGCTTGTATGGTGATGTCCTGATGGAGATCGATTGGAGTGTAGGGGAGGTTCTGAAAACCCTTCGTGAAGAGGGGCTCGAAGAGAACACGCTCGTGATCCTAACTTCCGATAACGGACCGTGGGCCAACTACGGTAATCATGCCGGATCGGCAGGTGGCTTGCGTGAAGCCAAGGCGACCACGTTCGATGGGGGCAACCGTGTGCCGTGTGTCATGTATTGGAAAGGATACATCCCTTCGGGAAGCACATGCCATAAATTGGCGGTAAATATCGACATTTTTCCTACCTTTGCAGCATTAAGTGGTGCGGCATTGCCGGCACACCGGATTGATGGCGTCAGCTTGTTGCCTCTTTTGAAGGGCGATCAGCAGGTTACTCCCCGTTCATCCTTTACCTATTATTACGGTAAGAATGATTTGGAAGCGGTCACGGACGGGACGTATAAACTGGTTTTTCCCCATAAATACGTCACCTATCAGGCTCATTTGCCTGGCAACGATGGGAAGCCTGGACAGCTCGATGTCTTGACGCTTCACAAACCGGAGCTATACGATTTGAGACGCGACCCGGGTGAACGCAACGATGTGCTGGGGCAACATCCGGAGGTGGCGGCCCGTTTGATGGAGGTGGCCGATGCGATGCGTGCCGATTTGGGCGACGATCTGACTCGGTGCAAACCCACAGGAGCTCGCCCACACGGTTTGGTGAAGAGCCCTAAAAAATAAGATTAAACAGAAAACAAATAATAAACTACTAACCCTATTTATTCAGCAGTATGGATACATTAAAAATTGCAGGTCAGGCCCTGCCATCAATGCCTTGGGAAGAACGTCCGGAAGGATCTAAAGAAGTGGTATGGCGTTGTTCGGCCAATCCCATTATCCCTCGCGATCTATTACCTACTTCAAACAGCATCTTCAACAGTGCCGTGGTACCTTTCAAAGGCGGTTATGCCGGTGTCTTTCGTTGTGATGATACGAACCGCCGCATGCGTCTTCATGTAGGGTTTAGTGCCGATGCCGTGAACTGGAACATCGATGAGACACCGCTCACGTTTGAGTGCGATGACCAAGAGATTGGTACGTGGGTGTATGGTTATGACCCGCGTGTCTGCTTCATTGAAGACCGCTACTACGTGACCTGGTGCAACGGCTACCATGGGCCAACTATCGGGGTGGCTTATACCTATGACTTTGTCACTTTCCACCAGTTGGAGAACGCCTTCATACCGTTCAACCGTAACGGCGTGATGTTCCCACGTAAGATCAACGGCCGCTTTGCGATGTTGAGTCGTCCGAGCGACAACGGTCATACGCCGTTTGGTGACATCTTCTATAGCGAATCGCCCGATATGGAATTCTGGGGACACCACCGCCATGTCATGGCACCCGCTCCCTTCGAACAGAGCGCTTGGCAATGCACCAAGATCGGTGCCGGTCCTATCCCGATTGAAACATCCGAAGGCTGGTTGCTTATCTATCACGGCGTATTGGCCTCTTGCAACGGCTTCGTCTACAGCTTCGGCTCAGCCCTGCTCGACCTTGATGAACCGTGGAAAGTCAAATACCGTTCGGGACCTTACCTTATCTCGCCGCAGAAAGACTACGAATGTATGGGCGATGTACCGAACGTCTGCTTCCCTTGTGCCGCTCTGCACGATCCTGAAACCAAACGCATCGCCATCTATTACGGTTGTGCCGACACTGTGACCGGATTAGCCTTTGGGTATATCGATGAAATTATAGAATTTACTAAACGAACGAGTATTATTTAAATTATGAAGCAAATCTTATGGACTTGCACACTGGTTTTCTCTCTTCTGCCTTTCGGGGCGAAGGGCGAAAACCTTTCGTGTTTAAAGACAGCCCCCAAAACACCGGTCGACTATGTTGACCCCTTCATTGGCACCACCAATTTTGGTGTGACCAATCCCGGAGCCGTATGCCCCAATGGACTGATGTCTGTGGTGCCGTTCAACGTCATGGGATCGTCCGACAACAAATACGACAAAGACGCCCGTTGGTGGTCGGCTCCTTACGAGTACCACAACACCTACTTCACGGGCTACTCACACGTCAACCTCAGTGGGGTAGGGTGTCCCGACCTAGGCTCTCTCCTTCTCATGCCCACCACCGGTTCGCTCAATGTAGACCCAACTGTTTATGGCAGCCGTTACAAAGACGAGCAAGCCTCACCCGGTTACTACACCAACTACCTCACCAAGTACGGCATCCGTACCGAAGTGACCGCTACCACTCGTACCGGCTTATCGCGTTTCACCTTTCCGAAAGGCGAAAGCCACATCCTCCTCAACCTTGGTGAAGGCCTCACCAATGAGAGCGGAGCCACTGTCCGTCGCGTAAACGACCGTGAGATAGAAGGCATGAAACTCATGGGAACCTTCTGTTACAACCCACAAGCCGTATTCCCCATCTACTTCGTGATGCGTCTCAGCAAAGCCCCCAAACAAGTGGGCTTCTGGAAACAACAACGCCCACACCCCGGTATGGAATCTGCTTGGGACATCTACAGTGGTAAGACCAAACTCTACCCCGGTTACGGCAGAGACCTGGCAGGCGATCAGATTGGTGCCTACTTCACCTTCGATACCGAAGCCGATGAGCAAGTCGAAGTGCAAGTAGGTGTCTCCTTTGTCAGCATGGCCAATGCCCGTCTGAACCTCAACAAAGAGCAGGCTGGCAAACACTTCGATCAGATACGGACCGAAGCGCGCGACCGCTGGAACGACGATCTCTCACGCATCCTCGTCGACGGTGGTACCGACCAACAGAAGACCGTTTTCTACACCGCCCTCTACCACCTCCTTCTTCACCCCAATGTGCTGCAAGACGTCAACGGTGAATACCCGGCGATGGAGAGCGACCAGATTCTGACTACCAAAGGCGATCGCTATACCGTCTTCTCCCTCTGGGATACCTACCGCAATGTGCACCAACTCCTCACGCTCGTCTATCCTGAACGACAGATGGAGATTGTTCGCACCATGCTCGACATGTATCGTGAGCACGGCTGGCTCCCCAAATGGGAACTCTTCGGGCGAGAGACCCTTACCATGGAAGGCGATCCCAGCATCCCCGTTATTGTCGATACCTGGATGAAAGGCTTGCGTGATTTCGATATCAACTTGGCCTATGAAGCCATGTATAAATCGGCCACCCTTCCCGGCAAAGAGAACCTGATGCGTCCGGACAACGAAGACTACCTGTCGCGTGGATACATCCCCTTGCGTGAACAGTATGACAACTCCATCTCTCACGCTTTGGAATACTACATTGCCGATTATGCCCTTTCCCGTCTAGCCACCGAGCTAGGTAAGAAGAAAGACGCCGAACGCTTCTACAAACAGTCGTTGGGCTACCGCCACTACTACTCCAAAGAGTACGGTACCTTCCGTCCCATACTGCCGGACGGCACCTTCTACAGCCCCTTCAACCCCATGCAAGGCGAGAACTTCGAGCCTAGCCCCGGCTTCCATGAAGGCAATGCGTGGAACTACACCTACTACGTGCCCCACGATGTTTACGGCCTAGCCAAGCTCATGGGTGGACAGAAAAAGTTTGTTGACAAGCTACAGATGATTCTCGATAAAGGACTCTATGATCCCGCCAATGAGCCAGACATCGCCTATCCTTACCTTTTCTCCTACTTCAAAGGCGAAGAGTGGCGTACCCAGAAAGAGACCCAACGCCTGCTTGCTAAATACTTCACCACCAAGCCCGATGGCATACCCGGCAACGACGATGCTGGTACCATGTCCGCTTGGGCCATCTTTAGCATGATGGGATTCTACCCCGACTGTCCCGGCATACCTGAGTACACCCTCACCACGCCGGTGTTCGATAAAGTCACCATCCGGTTAGATCCTAAGTGGTACAAAGAGAGCGAGCTTGTGATAAC
>RZZX01000056.1 GCA_009929715.1 Bacteroidia bacterium | reverse complement strand
GGGTAGGACTGCATACAGTAGCGACCAGATTACAAAAGGTATCACCACGCGCACAAACCGTTTTCTAAAAAAGAGCATTGAGTCACTTTTCAGGGGGAGTAACAGATAAGAGGAGGCCATCACAAAAAGCGGAACTGAAGCCCGAAGTGCACTGTCGATCGCACTCACCCAAAAACCATCGGCGACGGTGCGTATACCTATCTGATCACCATTAATAAAGAAGAATTCACAGGAGTGAACCATAATCACCATAAAACAAGCTATCACCCGGAGGTAATCCAAGAAGATTACTCGTTCGTTAATCTTAAAACTGTTTGTTTGCATAGTCGTTTCTATTTCATTACTTTTGTGCAAAAATAGTCTCTACCAATAACATGAGCAATACTGATTTATAACCACACACTGCTATATGGATGTTTTAAAAAAAGAGCTTCAAGAGGCTTTTTCTACTCAGAAGTTTGATTGTCAAAGGCTTAGTCCGATGACGATTGCGGAGTGTCAGGTTATGATTAAATCAGTTACGGCGATTAATCACGGTTGCGCTGTGCTTTCTGATTTAGCAGCCGATAAGAGTTATTTGTCTATTGGAACCTTTGGAGAGTTTCTTGGCCTCTCTGCCGAAGAGTTATCGCAAGAAGTTATCGAATCTGTCGATGAGGATTGCATCTATCAGCATATGCATCCCGAAGATTTAGTCGACAAGCGCATGCTGGAGTTGCACTTCTTCTGTTTTTTATTGACTTTGCCAGTGGAGGAGCGTTTAAAATATCGTTCTAGTTGTTGTATTAGGCTGATGAATCGCAAAGGTGAGTATCACTATATTCTGAATCAAACGCATATTTTGCGCAACTCTCCTTGTGGTAATATGTGGTTGGCGTTGTGCCAATATGATTTGTCGCCTAACCAAACGGATCGAGCCGGTATCCAAGCCCATATCATAAATCACGAAACAGGTGAAGTGCATGCCCTTTCCTTTGGCGAGGAGCGGTCGAAACTCTTGACCGATCGGGAGAAAGAGATTTTGCTTTTGATTAAAGAGGGCTTTTTGAGCAAAGAGATTGCCTGGAAGCTCGAAATAAGTGTCCACACGGTTAATAGGCATCGGCAAAACATCATCAGCCGATTGAATGTGAACAACTCTTTAGAAGCTATTCATACGGCGGAGGCTATGAAATTATTGTAAAAGTCGGGTTATAAAAAGACCCTCAGAACACTTACGAAAGTCATGTTCTGAGAGTCCGGATGAGCCGATCTGAATGAACAAATCAGCCACATATCAGTCAGGTTTGGTTTATAATCGTTGGCCTACAACCGCCCAATCAATGATTTGCCACAACTTTTCGATGTGCTCTTTTCGGCGATTTTGATAATCAAGGTAGTAAGCATGTTCCCAAACATCAAATCCCAGAATAGGTTTCAACCCATGTCTTACGGGGTTTCCGCCATTAGCTTCCTTGGTTATATGAAGTATCCCTTCGCTGTCGGCTGCTAGCCACACCCAACCCGAACCAAAGAGTGAGACTGAGGCCTCATTGAAGAGTTTCTGGAAGGCTGTAAAGCTACCGAAATCACGATCTATTGCTTCAAGCAGTTTACCCGATGGCAACTTCTGATTAGGATTGGGAGCAAATTGGAGAAAGTAAGCATTGTGATTTAGAACTTGCCCAGCATTATTAAAAATAGGGCCATCTGGTGCACTCGCTACAATCTCTTCAAGGCTTTTTCCTTCAAAAGAGGTACCGACAACGAGTTTATTTAGGTTGTTGACATACCCTTGTAAATGCTTGCCGTGGTGAAGCTCAATCGTCTGTTGCCCGATAACCGGTTCTAAGGCGTTGGTAGCATAGGGCAATTTCACTAGGTCATAAGTCACTTGAGCCTTTTGGCTTGGAACATTCTCTGCCGAGGCACTACCCACTTGCCGTTCATTTAGGCAACCCAGTTGTTGCCCTCCGTTTTCCGCCTTAGAGTTTGAGGGCATCACCCATAACCCTAAGGCTAATATATATGTCCAATGGCTTATTTTCATCTTATTCTTTTTTTAGAGTCTACTTTCTACGACCTCCCAATCAATAATTTCCCATAATCGGTTTATTTGATCGGCACGGCGATTTTGATAATCAATGTAATAAGCATGTTCCCAAACATCGAAACACAACAGCGGTTTCAGCCCCTGACGTAGAGGAATGTTGCCGTTGCCCTCTTTGGTGATGTGCAGTTTACCTGCTTGATCGATGGAGAGCCAAGCCCATCCCGATCCGAAGAGCGTAGCAGCAGTGGCATTGAACTCTTTTTGAAAAGCCTCGAAACTACCGAAATCACGGTCTATTGCTTCGGCCAACTGACCAGTAGGTTCTTTCTTTGAGGGATTAGGACTAAATTGCAGAAAGTATAGAGCATGGTTCAAAACCTGTCCGGCATTATTAAAGATGGCACCGTCTGGAGCCGATTGAATAATCTCTTCCACGCTTTTTCCTTCAAATTCGGTGCCTGGAACAAGGTTATTGAGGTTGTTTACATACGCCTGGAAATGTTTTCCGTAATGAAATTCGATTGTTTTCTCACTGATGATAGGTGCTAATGCATCGGGTGCATACGGAAGTTTAGCTATTTCGTAACTCATAATACATTTAGTTTAAATGGTTGATATTTAAGTTTCCTTTTATAAGATAACGACTAACGTTTTATTAATGTTCACGGTGAGGAGCATTAAAAACTTAGATAAAACTTTGCCATCACTTCGCATGGTCGGAAATGGTTCGATGCAGTTTGCTCAGTAACATCCGGATTCATTCATTTGCCTCTTTAGGCATGAACTATCTCCTTTCTTTCTTGAACCGCTTTTTCTACGGCATACACTTTCTTTAGTGGTTCAATCTGTTTCCGGAATCGCCAATAAAAGAAAGCCCCAGCGATGGTGAGTCCCAATGGGAATCCGAACCAAATACCTGAAATCCCCCAGTTTAGGTAAAAACCGAAGAAATAGCTTGCCGGCAGAGAGATGCCGAAGTAGCTGAATAAGGCAATCCACATAATGGGTTTAACATCCTGAATACCTCGAAGCACATTTGAAAAAGCAATTTGTATCCCGTCGCCTAATTGGTAAATCCCCATTGGGATGAGCAGCATTAAAACAGTTTCAACCACTTCATCGGATGCAGTAAATAGGCTGATAATAGGGGTCTTGAATAGAAAGATGAGGCCACAAGTCACGATTGATAGGAGAACGATCAGACCGTAGCCGGTATAGGCTGTCCGACGCACATTCACGATGTCATTTTGTCCATGCGCATTGCTCACTAAGATGGTGATGGCCGATCCCATACCGGTGTAGAGCATGAAGCAGATCTGAGAAATGGTCATGGTGACTTGGTGAGCGGCCAAAGCGGTAGTGCCTAGCCAGCCGACCATCACTGCGCTTAAAGCAAAGGCGGCAGTCTCTAGCCCCATTTGAGCAGCGAGTGGGTAACCTATTTTAACGAGTCGCTTTTGCAAGGTTCGGTCTTGTTGTGCTACCCGATAGGCAGCAATGTAATTTTTAAATGCGGGAGCGAAACGCAGATAGAGGTAGAATATCACCACCATAAGGATACGTGAAATCAGTGTGCTGAGTCCTGCTCCCAAAAGACCGAGCTCAGGAAAGCCGAATTTGCCGTAGATTAATAAATAATTGCCGAGTATGTTGAGTAAATTGCCTGTCATCAGAATAACCATAGAAACTTTCGGGGCACAAACTCCGTCTGTAAACTGTTTGAGTGTATTGAAGAACATCACAAACAAGGTCGAGAGGGCAATGGTAATGAAATAGGGTCGGATTAGTGGGAGAAGCTCTGCCGGCTGACCGAATTTATCGAGCTGGAAGTAGATCACTGCCATGATGACCAGCAGGGCAGAGGCTACAAGCATATTAATATGTAAGCTGTTTTTGACCGCTTTGCCAATCTCTGCTGTCTTTTTTTTACCATAAAGCTCGCCCACTATGGGGGTAAGTCCAAGTGAGAAACCAATGCTGATAAAGATAAATAGATTAATCACATTGTTGGCAAATGCTGAAGCTGCCAATTCCTGAATGCCATAGCGTCCCACCATGATATTATCGGCAAAACTGAGGACGATAGCACCTGCTTGTCCGATCATAATCGGTACACCGATGTGTAATAACTTACGGATATGTTGTTGATAAAACATCTTTTATTGATTAGTTTATAGTTTCTGAATTTTGTTTTGGTACTTATAACGAGGGTGTACAACTGAAAAAAAGAGTGTTGTACATTGCCTGCTATTCTGAATACAGAATAGTCACTTTAGGAGGCAACGTTGTTCGTTGGCCGCCAGGAAGATGAAAAAATAGAGTTGGATTATGAGGTGAAGCCGCTAAACCACTGCACACATACTGCTTGTAGCCACACTAAGAAGTGGGTTACATCTATTGAGTTATGCGCTGTCATGAGTTGTTGCATGAGGGTCTTCTTTTTTGAAATCGGGTGCAAAGGTATATAATATACATAAAATATGCAAGCTTTGGCGCGGAAAACTTTAATGAAAGAGGTTTGAAATCCCCATTTCATCAACTTTTTTGATGATTTTAAGGTGCACAAATATCTGTGCCTCCACTTCCTGATGAATGGAAAGCCGCTTTTGAAAAGTGGTAGTCTAAGTTAGAGTGTCTTTTAGAACTTCAAGTAATAACAATCGTGATCGAGTATTTGCCCGTTATAGCAGATCTCGGCTTCGTGTAGCGTCCCTTCGTAAAGGAAATTGTTTCGGCGTAATAAGGCTTTTGATCTTTGATTGTTTGGGTAACAATGGGCCGTAATCAGGCTTAGTTTCAGGGTTTCAAGTCCATAATTCAAGACACTCTTTGCCGCTTCGTTCATGAGCCCTTTTCCCCAATAAGCTTCATCGAGCCAGTATCCCAACATGCGTGCTTGTGCATTTTCGCGCTTAGGATCGGCAATGAGGCCGATCGATCCAATCAGCAGGTTTGTCGACTTCAAGACAATGGCCCAAGTATCTTCTTGCTTCATGAAAAAATCATGCAGTACTGTACGAGACTCTTCTAACGTTTCATGAGGTTTCCAACCGGCATTATCTCCTAAATGAGGATTTTGGCAACACCGAAAAAGTTCGGCATCATCACTCTCTTGAAACGGCCGAAGCCATAAACACTCTGTTTCTAGTGTTGCCTCGAAATGAGGGTAATGGTCTTTTTCATTCATGAATTCATGCTTTTAGTTTGTTAGTTTTTGAAAGCATCCAATGCCTCTGTGGGTTGCCCATTCTTATCGAATGCTCCTTTATCATACTCTTTCCAATTGTCGTAAGCTTCCGGCTCCCAGTAGAACACCCCTAAGCAGCGATTCTCTTCTATGCTTTTGGAACGACCAATGATATCCGTTAAGAAAGCTTTGGCCGAGGCTGCATCTTGCCATGGCATTCCCACTTCGCAAAGCATCACCTCTTTGTGATAACGGGCTATCAGCTCTTTCATGTTAGCAAGGCATTTATCGTTTTGTGTTTGCCAACTCTCGGCCGACCACGAGGGGTAGAGTGAGAGTCCGATGACATCCCATTTGGCTTGACTAGCTTCTAGTCCGTTGAAAAACCACCGATACAATTCGCTATTAGCTCCATCATTTAGATGAATAATTACTTTGGCATGGGGATATACTGCTTTTACGGCTTCATATCCGGAGTTGCATAGTTGTGCGTAATTTTTAAAATTAGAGTCTCTGATTTGACCTTCTGGCCATAACATCCCCGAAGGCGTTTCGTTGCCTACCTGCACCCACGACACCGTGATCCCTTTCGCTTTAAGTGCACGTAATACCTCCGTGGTATGTTGCGTTACGGCTTGCTGTAGCTGGTCTATGGAATAGTGACTCCAAGCTGCAGGTTTGGTTTGCTGTCCCGGATCGGCCCACGAATCACTGTAATGAAAGTTGATAAGCAGTTTTAATCCCAAAAGGTGAGCGCGGTAAGCTTTGTTAACGACGTCGGTTGTTCCGCACCAACCATCGGAAGGATTCACAAAGACCCGAAGGCGAATGGCATTCATTCCCAGCTCTTTCATCAGCGCCAGACCGTCGGTTGGTCTTTTTTGCTTATTATAAAAGAGTCGCCCAGAAGCTTCCATCTCAGTTATCCAGCTCACATCAGCCCCTTTGGCAAAAGTTCTTTCGGGCACTGTTGGGAGAGGGTCCGGTGAGTGGTTGCAAGCTGTCGTTACGGTGATCCATAGCATTACCGTGACTAAGTAGCCGAATTTTATTGTCCGTTGAGTTCCCATCATAAGCTTTTAGTTAGGAGTAAAGATAGGCGATTTAGTTTAACTGACAAAGCGAGTTCCTTTTTTTTAGGCGTATGCTGAGTAAGGGATGAAAAAGTGGCTTAGATTTCATCTTGTTTTCTTTAAAGACAAGCTCCTTTCAATGGCTTTTTCACAGACCAATTATCCGAACGGAAAGTTGGCCGAAATGAACCATGTCCTTGTGGAAGTGGCAAAAAGTACAAACACTGTTGCGGTAGAAATTAAAGCAGTCTTTCACTTTCTGTTTTTGTGTATGCCATACTTCACATAGAAAGGTATGTCCGATTCAAGTCTGATCTTTTGGAAGAATGGCTTCTAGAAGATCAGACTTTCGTTCTTTTTTGGGGGCATAACCAAAACTTTTTTGGCTCTTTCTTCTCTCATATACCGATTTATCATTAGTCCCTACCAAACTTATACTTATCTTGTGGTATTGTCGTTTCTTTTCACTCCTCTTACCTTTGCATCAACAAACTTTAAGTTAAGAAATGAAAAAAGGAACAAGCTTATTTGTACTTCTCTTTTTGTGGTCTGTCTCCTGTGTACAGGCATCAGAACCTGAGAAAAAAAACGTTCTTGGAGTCTCTAAATCACAGCAGGACAGCTTGATGAAAAAAGAATCAGAACAGGATAGCTATCAAACGTTACGTTTTGGCGGATACGGAGAAATGGTGGCTCGATTCAAAGATTACGGGATCAATCGGTTTATTCATCCTGATGGGAATCTTCATAAAAGTCGTCAGACTATTTCCATACCTCGATTTGTGTTGGCTTTCGATTACAAGTTTACTTCTAAATGGATTTTGGGGGCTGAGATAGAGTTTGAATCGGGAGGGACAGGAACAACCTATGAATTGGAGAACACGGAAAATGGAGAGTATGAAACGGAAATCGAGAAAGGGGGCGAAGTTGCTTTGGAACAGTTTCATTTGACCCGCCTTTTCCGTCCGGAGGTGAATGTCCGTATCGGACACCTTATTGTACCGATAGGGCTTACCAATGCCCACCATGAACCGATTCATTTCTTTGGAATGGTTCGTCCTGAGGGCGAAACAACTATTTTACCTTCTACTTGGCACGAGACTGGTCTTGAACTTTTTGGCTCTTTGGGCAAAGGTTATGCTCGGTTTGATTATCAAGCATTGGTTGTTACCGGACTCAATGCGAATGGGTTTGATCGTAACAGGTGGGTGGCTAGTGGCAAGCAGGGGCTTTTTGAAGAGGATAATTTCACCTCGCCGGCTTATGCGGTCCGTTTAGATTATAAGGGGGTGCGTGGTTTACGAGTGGGAGCATCCTTCTATTACTGTGCTGATGCGGGGGCCAACTCTGATAAACAGCAAACCTACGGAGGAATAGGAAAGATCCCTGTTAGGATTTATACAGCCGATGTGCAATATCGTGACACTTATCTAACTGCACGCGGAAATCTAGTTTATGGCAATTTAGGGAATACCACGGCTCTCAGTAGAAAGAACGGGCAGTTGTCTAACTTATCGCCTTATTCTAGAATCACTCCGGTGGCCAAGAATGCGGTAAGTTATGCCGGAGAAGTGGGTGTCAATCTTGGCGCTTGTTTTTCTTCGGTGAAAAAAGAGTGTGCGCTCTATCCTTTTGTGAGGTATGAATACTATAATCCTCAAGAAAAAGGGGAAAGCGGACAAACCATGGAAAAACGTTGTCAGGTGAGTATGTGGACAGCTGGTCTTAATTGGTTGGCGCTTCCCAATCTTGTGCTGAAAGCCGATTATACAACCCGGCAGATAGGCTCTTCAAAGCTTTTTGGCAACGGAAAATATACGAGTGAGAATGAGTTCTCGGTAGGTGTAGCTTATGTCGGATGGTTCTTTAAAAAATAATAATCAAATAAGTAATTACTAACGATGAAGAAAAATTTCTTTTATGTGGCGGCTCTATCTTTAGGGCTGACACTGAGCGCTACGTCTTGTAGTGACGATGATAAGAGTCCTTCGGACTGGGATAGCAGTGATGCAGCTAATGTAGAGTATGTTGCAGCAAACGCTTCTAGCTGGGGGAATTATATGCAAATTGTAGCCTCTTTGTTGAAGGCTGATGCAGCTACATTGTACTGCGACTGGAGTAACAGTTATAACGGAGGTGCTAGTTATGCTCAGATTTTTAAAGAGCATAAAGCTCCTTTCTCAAGTGCTAAAAGTTGTGTGGAACAGCTTATTGATGGTTGTTATGATATTGCTAATGAAGTGGGCACTGCTAAAATAGGTGAGCCTTATGATTTTTATATGAGTGGTGATAAGACCTCTGCTTTGTATGCGGTGGAGTCTTGGTACAGTTGGCATTCACGAGACGATTATCGGAATAATATCTACTCCATTCGCAACGCTTATTATGGCTCTTTGAATGGTCAAGTAGCCTCTTCTTCTCTTTCGGCTGTGATCGCTAAAGCGAATGTTTCGTTAGATGTTGAAGTAAAGAAAGCAATCAGTGATGCTGCTGTGGCTATTTATGCCATTCCCGATCCATTTAGAAATCACATTGGGAGTGCGGAGTCTTCGGCGGCTATGGTAGCTTGTGCCACACTTGCCAATGTGCTGACGAATAAGTTGAAGCCAGCTGTTACTTCTATGACTGATAAAGACGAAGCAGCGTTGAAGGGGGTGGTTGCAAATTATGTAGACGTGGTGGTGTTACCCACTTATGCTAGTCTGAAAACAAAAACGGAAAATTTGTACGAGAAAGTAGAGACATTCAGACTTCATCCGACCAATGCTCACTTTAGTGCTGCTGCTACTGCTTGGTTGGAAGCGCGTGAGCCGTGGGAGACGAGTGAGGCATTTCTTTTTGGTCCGGTGGCCGATAAAGGATTGGACCCTAACATGGATAGTTGGCCGCTCGATCAAGCAGGTATTGTGCAGATCTTGAAATCTGGAAATTATGCCGACTTGAACTGGAACGGAGATTATGATGAGGAGAGCAAACAGATATCGGCTGCCCAAGGGTTACGGGGGTTTCATACCTTGGAGTTCCTTTTGTTTAAGAATGGTGAGCCTCGTCTAGTCTCAGTTAAATGAGTGGGGCTTTGAGTTTTGTTAAAAAGAGAAGCTGGCATGGTTAATGGATTGAAATATGTTTTTTTAGGGTTGTGCGTTTATATCTTCGCTGCTTGTGAGCAAGAAGGTCTGGACGCACAGACTATTGAAATACCTGCGGGATATGCTCTTTCGGCGGGTACAGCCACTAATTTCCTTAATTCGACTTTTGCTTATGATACACCGGCCGGTTGGATATCTGGCAAATATGATAAGCGATTTACGAGTGGCGATGGACTTTACGATGATGCTCGGACGAGTGCTAATGTTGCGGGTGGAGGATTAGGTCCTGTTTATGCAGGCTATTCGTGTGGTAGTTGTCATAGGAATGCGGGACGCACCAAACCTTCTGTTTGGACACCTAATGGCAATGGCGATTACGGCTCTGGTAGTTATGGCTTCTCGTCGATGTTGGTCTATATCACTCGTAAAAATGGTTCTTTCTTTCCCGAATACGGACGTGTACTTCATGACCAAGCCATTTATGGCGTGAAGCCCGAAGGGAAGTTGAAGGTGACTTATACGTACCAGAAATTCATGTTCCCTGATGGTGAAGCGTATGAGCTTTGTAAACCGATGTATACGATTACCGATTGGTACGCTAAAGAGATTAAGGCTGAAGATCTTTTGTGTACTGTGCGTATCCCGCTTCGGCATGTCGGAATGGGGCAAATGATGGCATTGGATCCTGCCGAAATAGAACGGTTGGCTTTACAAAGTAATTATCCGGAATATGGTATCAGTGGACGGTGTAATTACGTTGTGGAGCGCGGTGTAAGATGTCTTGGCATTTCGGGCAATAAAGCTCAGCATGCCGATTTGACTGTGGAGCTAGGTTTTTCAAGCGACATGGGAGTCACGAATAGTCGGTATCCTGAAGAGATCTGTGCGGGACAAGCGCAGGTGAATCAGGGAAGCTTAATGGGACTTTCATATGCGCAATTGGATGTTACAACGGCAGAGATGGAGGATGTTGATCTCTACATGCAGAGTTTGAGTGTACCTGCTCGGCGCCAGGTTCATGATATGCAAGTAAAGAGAGGGGAACAAGCTTTTTATGAAGCCAAATGCCACTTGTGTCATGTTACAACGTTGCATACTAAATCTCGTGGAACAACGCTACTCAATGGCACACAATTGCCTTGGTTGGGCGGACAGACCATTCATCCTTATTCGGATTATTTATTGCATGATATGGGATCGGAGATTATGGGAGTTGGGCTTAACGACCATTATGTGAGTGGTTTGGCGCGTGGCAATGAATGGCGGACAACACCTCTTTGGGGGATTGGGTTGCAAGAACGGGTCAATGGGCATACCTACTTTTTACACGATGGACGGGCGCGTAACTTTATAGAAGCCATTATGTGGCATGGAGGTGAAGGCGAAGCCTCTAAAAATATCTTTAAAAAAATGAGTAAGGAGAAGCGTGATGCCTTGGTTGCTTTCCTGAAATCATTATAACGAGCAACAATGAATTTAAATGATTTACGAATGAAAAAGAGAGTTCTGATGATACTGATGGCTGTGTTTCCGTTGTTTGCGCTGGCACAACATGAAGAGGATACGGAAAATGGCGTTGTGTCATTGGCCGGAAGAGAGGGGTTTACAATTGCTACAAAGAGGGGCGATTTTGTGTTTAAACCTTATTTGTTGGTGCAGACAAGCGCCCATTTTAATTGGTACGATGATGCAGGGCTAGATAAGGCCTATAATCAAGATAATATAGCTAATTCGGGGTTTTCGGTGCCTTATGCTGTCTTAGGATTTACGGGGAAGGCTTTTGGAAAGGTGGCTTTTAATCTTTCTATCAATGCGGCTGCTAATGGAGGTGCTTTGTTGCAACAAGCTTGGTTTGATGTGCAATTCAGGAAACAAGTATCGCTTCGTGTGGGGAAATTTAAAACGCCTTTTTCTCATGCTTACCTTACTACGTTGGGTGAAACGTTGATGCCTCAGCTTCCCACTTCTCTTACTTCACCGGTTATTCTTCCTCACTCGCTCAATGCTGTGACGCCGCATGTTGGTACCGGCTTTGATCTTGGTGTCGAAGTTCATGGATTACTCGCCGATAGATTGGGTTATCAAGTTGGATTATTCAATGGAACGGGGGCTTCAATGAACACGGCAACCAAAACAGTGAGTGATGATTGGCACATTCCTTCTTTGCTTTATTCCGGGCGTTTCACATACATGCCTAAAGGGGTGATGCCGGCTACACAAGGTAACCCTAACCAGTTGCACGAGAATAAAGTTTTGTTTGGTCTTTCAGGTAGCTTTAATGTAGAGAGCGAGAATGAAAGTACGAATGATACACGTTTGGGAGCGGAGTTTGCCTTGCTGAAGCATAAACTCTATTTGGCTGCTGAGGCTTATTATATGCACATCGGCTTTACTAAACGCCAAAAAAGTCAGGAGACGTATAGTTATCTGGGTGGTTATGTGCAAGGAGGGTATTTCGTGGCTCCTCGCCTTCAAGCGGCTTTTCGGTATGATTTTTTTAATCGTAACGGAACGGATACAAACGGCTTTTTGAATATGCCGGCTGTAGGGGCTAATTACTTCTTTAAAGGATGTAACTTGAAGTTGCAGGCGATGTATCAATACATCGGTCGTGCGGGGCACGATAGTCAGCTCGATCGAGACAGTGACAATCTGGGGCTAGCTACTCATTCGGCTACTGTCCAACTTCAATATAGTTTTTAATCAAACATGAAAAGGGTTATTGGAATGAAGAGAGGTCATTTTTATCTTTTCTTGTGCTTCTTAACTTTGGGGCTTTATGGTTGTGACGACGGACGTATCGAGGAGAAGCAGGTCGATTATTCAGAAGAGGGGCGTGTGTTGAAACTCACCGGTCGGCTTAGTGGACTGGATTCTTGGGGAAGTACGTATAGTCTTGTTGTGGCAGGGTATGATGGAGTGAGTGATTACGCTGTGATTACCAAAGCGCTTCCGGCCAATCATGTTGACGGGCAGGTGTTACAGATTGTGATGAGCGGTATCGGTGAGGAGGTTAAGACACTTAAACTTTGTGCTATAAACCGGCTAAGGAAGTCGGTAGTGGATTTCAAAATTCTCGATGAGGATTTTGGGGTGGATTCTAAAGACACCATCAGGTTGGATGTAGGAACGCTGGATGTAGGAATGTATGCAGCTATTCAGACTCGGGTGTTCGATGCTAAGTGTGTCTCTTGCCATGGACAGAGCACATTTGCGGGGGCGGGACTTTATCTCACTGCCGAGAAAAGTTATGAGGCTTTGGTCAATAAACCGTCGGTACGAAAAGCGGATATGCTTTTGGTGAAACCAGGTGATGTTCAAGCCAGTTTTTTGCAGTTGGTCCTTCATAGCAATGGGGTGGTGAGACACGATCATAAGGATTTGTTTTCTGAAAAAGAGGCCAATCAGTTAGATCTTATTGATCGTTGGATTGAGAACGGAGCATTGAATTAAAAAAAACATAGAATAATTAGAATGAGTAACAATATAATTGGACAACAAGTTAAACAAGCCGGACAGACTCTGACAGAGATTTCACACTTTGGTGTCGCTAATGGGGTGGTGGAATATCATGTTATGATCCATGCCACTAATCCCGAAGCAACCTATCAGGAACAGCTCTATGCCGTCATGGAAGCTTATCATCAATTGCTTGAACATGAACTGAAAGAGGCAGTGGCTGTTTTTAAACGTTATTTTCTTAGTGATGCAGCGAATCAAGCCGATTGGTTGTTGGCTCTGACAATAGAGCATTCAGATTGTGCACTTTCGGTCGTAGAACAACCACCTTTGGATGGTTCTAAGATCGCTCTTTGGGTTTATTTGCAAAAAGGTGTGCAGACACAAACCTTGGCAAATGGTCTTTTTGAAGTGAAGCATGGTCCGTATCGGCATTTGTGGGGTGGGGGTGCCTTTAATCGAGCGGCCAATTCGGAATATCAGACCCGCTTGTTGCTTAATGATTATGTTTTGCAGCTTATGGAACAAGGATGTACGTTGGCTGCCAATTGCATTCGTACATGGTTTTTTGTACAAAATGTAGATGTCAATTATGGCGGTGTGGTGAAAGCACGTAATGAGGTATTTGTGACCCAGAATCTCACAGAAAAGAGTCATTATATTGCTAGTACAGGTATCGGCGGACGTCATGCCGATCCACAGGTCACCGTGCAGATGGATACTTATGCCGTAGCCGGCTTGGAAGCCGAGCAGATTCATTACCTCTATGCGCCGACTCATCTAAATCCCACCTATGAGTATGGGGTTAGTTTTGAACGCGGTACTTATGTGGATTATGGTGATCGGCGACAGGTTTTTATCTCAGGTACAGCAAGTATTAATAATAAAGGGGAGGTCGTTCATGCCGGTGATATTCGGTTGCAAACCGAGCGTATGTGGAAAAATGTAGCAGTTTTGCTTGCTGAGGCCGATTGTGTTTTAGAGGATATGAATCAGATGATTATTTATTTACGGGATATAGCCGATTATACGGTTGTGAAGCAGATGTATGACCTTCGGTTTCCTGATAAACCAAAGGTGTTTGTGCACGCTCCAGTTTGTCGTCCAGGGTGGCTTATCGAGATGGAGTGTATGGGAGTGAAGCGCTTACAGAACGATTCATACGCTCCGTTTTAAGGAGTAAGCTCTGCCCCTTTATTTTATCCTTATTCTTAGAACTCTATAAATACTTTTATATTGAAACGCCTTTTGATACTCTTATACAGTGGTCTTTTGGCACTGCTTGCTACTGCCACTTTGGTGGAACAAGTAGAAGGGACCGATTTTGTAGAACAAGTGATTTATCATTCTTTTTGGTTTTGTTCTTGGTGGGGAGCGATAGTTCTCTTGCTGGTTGCCGCTTTTATGAAGCGTCGGTTGTGGCATCGGCTTCCAGTCGTTCTGTTGCATGCCTCTTTTCTTGTGATACTCATTGGTGGTCTGATCACCTTTCTTTGCGGTCAGAAAGGTCTGGTACATCTTAAGCCAGGAACTAAAGTTGGGAGTTTTGTTGCATCTAGTAATGGTCAGAGAGACACTTTGCCCTTCACATTGCAATTAGACAGCTTTAAGATAGAATATTATGCTGGGACAGATGCTCCTTCCAACTATCGGAGTTTTATTCGCATCGGTTATCTTTCACCCGATCACGATGAATCCGTTGTTAGCGTGTCGATGAACAACGTTTTATCTTGTAGAGGCTACCGTTTCTATCAGTCCTCTTTTGATCCAGAAGGAAAAGGAAGCTGGCTTTCTGTCAACTACGATCCGTGGGGGATTCCTATAACCTATGGTGGTTATTTACTGTTAGGCTTATCCATGCTGTTATTGTTAGTGTCTAAGAAAGAGTCTTTTTACCGTTTGCTACGACATCCGATGTTAAGAAAAGGTGGGACTTTCATCGTTCTGCTGTGCATAACCCCTTGTGTAACCGAAGCCTCTCGGCAGAGCCTTCCCGTTTTATCGCGTCATCAAGCGGACAGTTTGGCTTCGCGCCAAGTTATTTATCAGGATCGGGTCGTTCCATTCAATACATTGGCGCGTGATTTCCTTTTGAAAATCAGTGGTAAGACTTCCTATAGAGGGCTTACGGCCGAACAAGTGATAGGTGGATGGCTGTTGAGGCCGGATGTGTGGCAAAACGAACCGATGATTGTTATTAAAAGCGATGAACTACGTCGCCGGCTCAATCTTTCTAGCACTTCTGCGCGCTTAGTCGACCTTTTTGATGGTCAGACATATAAACTCCAAGCATATTGGGCGGCAGAAACTGCCAACGTCTCTGGCAAGCAGAGCGTGTTAGAAAAAGCGCTTGTAGAGACCGATGAGAAAGTAGGTCTCATCTTAATGCTTCAAAAAGGGACCTTGATCCGTCCTTTACCATCCGATGGAAGTGTGAAGCCACTTTCAGAAAGTAAAGTTCAAGCCGAGTTGTTGTACAACCGCATTCCCTTTAGTAAATGGCTCTTTATGTTTAATCTATCAATCGGCGTATTTTCTTTTTTACATCTACTCTATCGGTACATGAAGAGCAAAAAAAGCGAACTGAGTTCTCCTTTAACACCTTCACGTTCATGGAGCCGCCTGTTTTTCATCCTTGCTTTATTAGCTGCAACCCTCTTTCACCTTTTAGGCTACGGCTTGCGTTGGTACATTGGCGGTCGCATCCCTTTGAGCAATGGCTATGAAACCATGCAATTTTTGGCTTTATGTACGCTTTTCTTGTCCGGTATTTTTTGTCGTCGTTTCCCCTTCATTTTCCCCTTCGGCTTTTTATTGTCAGGTTTTACATTGCTAGTCTCCTATTTAGGGCAGATGAACCCACAAATTTCCCCATTGATGCCTGTACTTGTTTCCCCTTGGCTCAGTGCTCACGTCTCTTTCATCATGATGAGTTATGCTTTATTCGCTTTTATGATGCTCAATGGGATTTTAGCCCTATTTGTACGGCATAGAGCTCGAATGTTGATGCTTCTAAGTCGGCTACTACTCTTCCCAGCCACCTTCTTTTTAGGAGCCGGTATCTTTATGGGAGCTGTTTGGGCCAATGTCTCATGGGGGCGTTATTGGGCTTGGGATCCGAAAGAAGTGTGGGCCTTAATCTCCTTTATGGTCTACAGCGTTGCTTTTCATTCACACAGCTTGTCTTGGTTCAGGAAGCCTCTGTGTTTTCATCTTTATATGATAGGTGCTTTTCTCACCATCTTGATGACCTATTTTGGTGTGAATTATCTGCTTGGTGGAATGCATAGTTACGCTAATTCCTGATCTTTTAAAAAAACTCCTTGATAGCGATAGGTAGGACCAAGACTTCTCTCAGGTCCTACCTATCGCTATCAAAGAGTTATCTAGAGAGTGTTATTCGAGCGGTTCACATCCGGAATGTATTCGTTGCCCAATGTTACTCGTGTGATCTCCTCGGATGAATCAATAGAAACAGTCACGGGTTTGTTGGGTTGTTCCAGCCAACTACTAGCCGGTAGCGTAACCGTTTTCACCACTTTGTCACGGTTGTAAAATGAAAGAACAATCGGTAAGGGAAAGTCCCCTTTATTATCCACAGTCACCTGCACTTTGTTGGCCACTCGAGTCACTTTATCTATCGCTAAATCGGGCATACCACCATTTTGATAGTACCAAACATGCCAAAACCAATTCAAGTTTTGTCCGGAGCACCGATTAAACGAATGAAAGAAGTCGTTCGGTGTGGGGTGTTTATATTTCCAATGCTCCATAAAATCTCTCAGACAAGTTTTAAACAGAGAATCACCTAGTTCCATTTGCAACATTCGCAACGCCACTTCCGTTTTAGCATAGTTAAGATAGAAATAGATGCGTTGGTCAAGATAGTGCGTAGGGGTTATAACAGCTGGCTCGTCTTCTAGTCCGGCATACTTCGAAAAAGCAGCAGTATTTCGTTTCGCTTCATCCAGCGAAGCGATCTCAGTTTGAATCTTTTCAGGAAGAAAGACCGTTAAACCTTCGTCTAGCCATCCATTCTTGGTCTCATTGGTGCACACATAGAAAGGGAAGTAACTATGCGCTATTTCATGTGAATTGGCATATACCGTCATGTCGAATTTGGGATCGGTGCCTACATTTGTAATCATCGGATACTCTATTCCAAAATCACCATTGAAGACAGTCATATAAGGAAAGGGGAACGGAACACCAGGCATCTCTTCCGACATGAAGCGGACCGTTTCCCGAGCCACATTCACCACTTGGTCAAAATGCTTCGATGCCGGATTATAAGCCACCCCTACCACGGTTCGTCTCTTTGTTTGTTTGTCGACCTCTACGCTCGTTATATCCCAACAATAATGGTTGCTAAGACCGAAAGCGAAATCAGAAACCTGAGAAGCCTTGTATTTCCAAGTCTGTTTATCGGTTGTGATCGCTCCCTTTTTTAAATCCTGTTCCGTCACCAAGTGTCTGATTTGATCCGAAGTTGCCGCCTTTCGATACGTTGCATAGTATGAAGGCTGTATTAACTCTTGTATATTCACAGGCTCTCCTGTAGCCCATACCATGAAACCTTGTGGGACAGAAATTTCAACATCAAAGTCGGCCACTTCGTTGTAGAACTCAGCCAATCCATTGTACGAATGCGTATCCCATCCATTGAGATCGTCATATACAGCAATCTGCGGATACCATTGTCCTAGAAAAACGGTTGTGCTATCTATCGTCCCCATCCGAATTAAAGTATGCTCAGGAATATGAAAATTCCAATCGATCTCTATCTCGGACTTACTACCCGGTAATATCCAGTCATTAAGTTTAACGTGCATCAATGTTCCTTTACGGCGCACCATTTTTTGGTTCACATCGGTCGATACGTCATTCTTGTTTATAGCCATTCGGCCTATTTGCACGCCGTCCGTTAAGTCGCGTGGGTCGACATCCACCAACGAATTACGGTTGGCCCCTTTTTTGAAAAGATCCTGATAAAGTCTGATGACAAGCGTCTTTAAAGTATCCGGAGAATGATTAAAATAAGTGACTCGTTCCGATCCGTGTAACATCTTGTTTGTCACATCAACCGTTGCTTTGATGGCATAAGTTGCAGAATTTTGCCAATAATTCTTGCCCGGTTTTCCATCTTCGCACCGCGTATGCTTGGCATAGGCCAATGCTGTGGCTTTAGGAACGATTATTTTTTCTTGCGCCTGTGCAGTGGCGTAAAGGAGCAGCAAAGTTGCTGCAATGAGAAGTCCGCTTTTCATTGTTGGTATTAGTCTAGGGTGTTTAATTAAAACGTTGTCAGGTTTTTATGTTTTGTAATTTGCTACAAATGTATTTTTTCTTTTTGAATTAACAAGTGCTTTTGAGGAGTATTTATGGCTATTTCAGGGAGACTATTTGCTTTTTTTTAAATCGCTTTGATATACTGAGGCATAATCTGCTTTTGAAGTTTCCAAGTGATATTCATCGGGAAATCTCCATGAGAGAGACATAATCGACCAAGCCGAAACAGTGGAAAGGGCTGGTGTTTCCATAACCATCTATCTTCTCCTCACGGACGAATAATAAAATCTTACGATTAGTTAGGGGTTGTTCGATGTAACAAATAGGTTGCCATATCGCTTCAGCCATTCTCTGTGCTCTAAATCCTTTATTGGCTCATTCTGTTCTTTAAGAGATAACTCTTTTTGGTAAGAGATAATACGCTCTTGTCTTACCCTCTTTTTGTAGGCTAAGCTGGCACATCTGTATGAGCAATAGGATGTGCTCATTTTGTGGGCTGTGAAAACCTGTTCAAACCACTTACATTTCTTCTTGATGTCAATGTTACTACTCATTTTTTCGCTTATTATTTCGCCAAAACTGTCTCATGGCGTCTCACCACGTCTCATAATGGGTTCATCCGACATTTCGAGTGATACGACAATCATGAAGAGCATATAGCCTTAGTTCAAAATATCGTTCGTTTCTAAAACCATATGCCGCTCTCTTCA
>RZZX01000055.1 GCA_009929715.1 Bacteroidia bacterium | reverse complement strand
CAAGGACCTGCTTCGATAACAGTGCATGGTACATTTTTACCATCGGCACTGAAAACGGATGTCATTCCGATTTTTTTTCCTAATAATCCTGGCATTTCACTAATTTTTAATTATCAAACTTTAATTTCTACTTCTACCCCACTTGGTAATTCAAGCTTCATAAGAGCATCAACAGTTTTAGCAGTAGAGCTATAAATATCAATTAATCTCTTGTATGAAGACAATTCAAACTGTTCACGAGATTTCTTATTCACGAACGTTGAACGATTCACAGTAAAGATACGCTTGTGAGTTGGCAATGGAATTGGTCCACTAACAATAGCACCAGTAGCCTTAACTGTCTTTACAATCTTCTCAGCTGATTTATCAACCAAGTTGTGGTCGTAAGATTTCAGTTTAATTCTGATTTTCTGACTCATTATTATTTAATTTAAATAGTTTATAAATAAGCGGCAGGCTAAGAGTCATTCGCTAGCCTGCTGCCATATTAATTCTTAAAGTAAATCAGCACGTCCTTTAACTTCTTCCAATACCGCTTTAGCGATAGAAGCAGAAACTTGAGCATGATGAGAATACGTCATAGAAGAGGTTGCACGACCTGAAGTAATAGTACGTAATGACGTTACATAGCCGAACATTTCAGCCAAAGGAACAGTTGCTTTAACGATACGAGCACCTGAACGGCTTGACTCCATACCTTCAACTTGTCCACGACGTTTATTTAAGTCGCCAATAACATCACCCATGTTTTCTTCTGGAGTAACAACTTCCAATTTCATTAGAGGCTCCATCAAGACAGGACCTGCCTTAGAACAAGCGCTCTTATAAGCTTGGATTGCACAGATTTCAAATGAAAGCTGATCCGAGTCAACTGGATGGAAAGAACCATCAATTAACACAACCTTCAATGAATCCAAAGGATATCCCGCCAAAACGCCATTCTTCATAGCAGCACCAAAGCCTTTTTGAACAGATGGGATAAATTCCTTAGGGATATTACCACCCTTCACTTCGTCAATAAATTGCAAGCCACCTTGAGTAAAGTCGTCGTCAACCGGACCGATTTTTACGATAATGTCTGCAAACTTACCACGTCCACCAGATTGCTTCTTGTAAACCTCACGCAAATCGACTGTTTTAGTAATAGCCTCTTTATAGTTTACTTGAGGACGACCTTGGTTACATTCCACTTTAAACTCACGTCTCAAACGGTCGATAATGATGTCCAAGTGAAGTTCACCCATACCAGAAATAACTGTTTGGCCTGTTTGCTCATCAGTCTTCACTGTAAAGGTTGGATCTTCTTCCGCCAATTTAGCCAATCCATTAGACAACTTATCCATATCCTTCTGAGTCTTAGGCTCAACAGCGATACCAATAACTGTTTCAGGGAAGTCGATTGATTCAAGGATGATAGGAGCTGTTTCATCACAAAGGGTATCACCTGTACGAATATCCTTAAATCCTACACCTGCACCAATATCACCAGCACCAATAACCTCTACCGGATTCTGTTTATTTGAGTGCATTTGGAATAAACGAGAAACACGTTCTTTTTTATCCGAGCGGCTATTATAAATATAAGAACCAGCCTCAATCTTACCAGAATATACACGGAAGAATGTCAAACGGCCCACATAAGGGTCTGTTGCAATCTTAAATGCCAAAGCAGACGTTTTTTCGTCATCAGCAGGTTTACGAGATTCTTCAGCGCCTGTATCAGGGTTTGTACCAAACACATCACCAGTATCAACCGGAGAAGGCAAGAAAGCACAAACATAATCAAGCAAAGTCTGAACACCTTTGTTCTTGAAAGAAGAACCACACAACATAGGCACAATAGCCATTTGAATGGTTGCATTACGAAGGGCTCTTAAAACTTCCTCTTCAGTAATAGTAGAAGGATCATCGAAGAATTTCTCCATCAAAGAATCGTCGAATTCAGCAACCTTTTCAAGCATTTTTTCACGCCATTCGTTGCATTCATCAACAAGATTCGCAGGGATATCTTCAATGTCGTAATCAGCCCCCATTGTCTCATCATGCCAAAGAATAGCCTTCATTTTAACCAAGTCAACAAGACCTTTGAAAGTTTCTTCAGCACCGATAGGAACAACAATAGGACAAGGATTTGCTCCCAAAACAGCCTTCATCTGACGTACAACTTCAAAGAAGTCAGCACCAGAACGGTCCATTTTGTTTACATATCCGATACGAGGAACATTATATTTATCAGCTTGACGCCATACAGTCTCAGACTGAGGCTCAACACCACCAACAGCACAGTAAGTAGCAACTGCGCCATCCAAAACGCGTAAAGAACGCTCTACCTCAGCGGTAAAGTCAACGTGTCCCGGGGTATCAATCAAGTTGATCTTATAAGTCTCATCTGCATACTTCCAACGAGTAGTAGTTGCAGCAGATGTAATAGTAATACCACGCTCCTGTTCTTGCGCCATCCAGTCCATCGTTGCTGCACCATCGTGCACCTCACCAATTTTGTGAGTTAGACCAGTGTAGAACAAAATACGTTCTGAAGTCGTAGTTTTTCCGGCATCAATGTGAGCCATGATACCAATATTACGAGTCAAATGTAAATCGTGCTTAGCCATCTTATATTCTTTTACTAGTTATAACTTTTAAATACAGAGTATTAGAATCTAAAATGAGCAAATGCGCGGTTAGCTTCAGCCATTCTGTGCATATCTTCTTTACGCTTATATGAACCACCTTGCTCGTTATACGCATCAACTATTTCAGCAGCCAATTTATCTGCCATAGATTTACCACCTCTTTTTCTTGCATATAAAATCAAGTTCTTCATAGAAACTGATTCTTTGCGATCTGAACGGATCTCCGTAGGAACTTGGAATGTAGAACCACCTACGCGGCGAGACTTAACCTCAACTTGAGGAGTTACATTATCCAAAGCTTTTTTCCAAATTTCAAGAGCAGACTTTTCTTCATTAGCTAATTTATTCTTAACTACTTCCAAAGCTGCATAAAAGATCTCATAAGATGTATTCTTTTTTCCATCATACATCAAATGATTCACAAATTTTGAAACTTTTTGATCATTAAATACGGGATCCGGAAGAACAACCCGTTTTTTAGGTTTTGCTTTTCTCATTTGTTTGAAAAATAATGTTTTGTTTTTGGTTGTCTACTTTTTGAATTCTTCAATTTCTCCTCCGAGAAATTTACTCAACCTTCAGCATCTCCAACAAACTAAAACGAAGTTATACTTTTATTTTAATTCTTTTTTATTTTTTCTTCTTAGCAGGAGCAGCTGGTTGTCCTGCCTTAGGACGCTTAGCACCATACTTAGAACGTCTTTGAGTACGACCAGCTACGCCAGCTGTATCAAGAGTACCACGTACAATGTGGTAACGAACACCAGGAAGGTCCTTCACACGACCACCACGTACTAAAACGATAGAGTGCTCTTGCAAGTTGTGTCCTTCTCCCGGAATATACGAGTTAACCTCTTTTTGATTGGTCAAACGCACACGAGCCACTTTACGCATAGCAGAGTTTGGTTTTTTTGGAGTGGTAGTATACACTCTCACGCAAACGCCACGTCTTTGAGGACATGAATCCAAAGCTGGAGACTTACTTTTCTCAGCTAGAACCTCACGTCCTTTTCTTACTAATTGCTGAATTGTAGGCATTTCTTAAATGTTTTTGATTTATATTATTTTTGTTATATTAATTTCGTTACGATACATTTTGGGGTGCAAAAATACGAATAATATTTGAATAATCAATGTGATAGATTCTTTTTTTATTTTTTAAGAGATCGTTTAAGCCTAAGCATCCCCTTTTATAGAGGTTAAAGCATGCAAGTTTTCTCGTTCTATTAATCGTATTGAACCAAAGACCGCTTCGTAGTTTCTAATATTCTCTTCCAAAGCAGCCGCCAATCTCTTGGCGTGTTCAGGCGCAAGAATAACTCTTGACTGTACTTCTGCTTTAGGCAATCCCGGCAGAACAGAAACAAAATCAAGTACAAATTCTGAACTAGAATGACCTATGACAGCTAAATTTGAATAAACCCCCTGAGCCACTTCTTCTTTTAAATCAATTTGCAATTGTCCACCATCCTCGTAATTCTTTTCCATATTAAACGTTTTTAGATTAAGTATGCAAATTAACGGTATTCCACTCAATAGAACAATAAAACAAAGCTAAAAAACAATTGTTTAAGAGGAAAGCAATAGTAATCACATATTCTTAGTAGTTTTCGTCCTATTCATTCTGCTAACTCAAATACCACCACTTCAATAATCGAGTACAAGTTATCACTTATATTGAGCAAACAAAAAAGGCAATGATTAAAAACCATTGCCCTTTTAAAAATAGAATCAATTGATTGACATTATTCAACCTCTTTATAATCGAGTACCGTCTTCTTATTAGCAAGAATACGATCATATTCCTCTTTAGAACCAACAATGATTTTTTCAAATTCACGTTGACCTGTACCAGCAGGAATTAAATGTCCACAAATAACATTCTCTTTCATACCTTCAAGTCTATCAACCTTTCCATTAATAGCAGCCTCGTTTAAGACCTTAGTTGTTTCCTGGAAAGAAGCAGCAGACATAAAGCTAGATGTTTGTAGTGCCGCACGAGTAATACCTTGTAGAATCTGAGTTGATGTTGCAGGAACAGCGTCACGCACCTCGACAATACGTAAATCACGGCGTTTAAGCATACTGTTTTCATCTCTCAATTTACGAGCAGTCACAATTTGTCCTGCTTGTAAAGTCTGAGAATCGCCACCATCCAAAACAACCTTCTTACCCCAGATGCGATCATTCTCTTCCATGAAATCAAGTTTATCCACAACTTGTTGTTCCAAGAAGCGAGTATCTCCAGGTTCGTTAATTTGAACCTTACGCATCATTTGACGAACGATAATCTCGAAATGCTTGTCATTGATCTTCACACCCTGCAAACGATACACGTCTTGTACCTCATTAACGATGTACTCTTGTACAGCAGTTGGCCCTTTAATAGCCAAGATATCGGCTGGTGTTGTTGCACCATCAGACAATGGCGTTCCAGCACGAACATAGTCATTTTCCTGAACCAAGATTTGTTTAGACAATGCAACCAGATACTTCTTAACCTCACCTGTTTTAGAAGTCACTACGATTTCGCGGTTACCACGTTTAATTTTACCCATAGTCACCTCACCGTCGATTTCCGAAACAACAGCAGGATTCGATGGATTACGTGCTTCAAAAAGTTCTGTTACACGAGGAAGACCACCGGTGATATCACCAGCTTTACCAACAGCACGTGGAATCTTCACAATAACCTCACCAGCCTTCACCTTTTGCCCATTTTCGACAATAACGTGACCACCTACAGGGAAGTTATACGTACGGATCAAATTGCCACTCTCATCCAAGATATGCGCAGAAGGAATCTTCGCCTTATCTTTAGACTCGATGATAATAATCTCACGCAAGCCAGTAGCTTCGTCGGATTCGACCTTATAAGTAACATTCTCAATAACGCCTTCAAACTCAATCTTACCAGTTGCCTCGGTAATGATAACGGCATTAAATGGATCCCATTTAGCAATCAGCTTACCTTTCTCTACCAATTGTCCATCAGAAACATATAAAGTAGAACCATAAGGCACGTTATGAGTTGATAAAATAATATCCGTATTCACGTCGACAAAACGAACTTCGGCCAAACGACCCACAACAACCTTAGCCGGTTGCCCCATGTCATCAACAATATCTACAGTACGAAGTTCCTCAAATTCCAGACGAGCCGGATTTTTAGCAACAATCGTAGCATTGGCAGCAATATTAGAAGCCGTACCACCGGCATGGAACGTACGCAAAGTCAACTGTGTACCCGGTTCACCGATAGACTGAGCAGCGATAACTCCAACAGCCTCACCTTTCTGAACCATGCGAGCAGTAGCCAAGTTACGTCCATAACATTTAGCACAAACCCCCTTCTTCGATTCACAAGTCAGCACCGAACGAATTTCGACACTCTCGATCGGAGAATTTTGAATCACCTTAGCGATTTCTTCTGTAATTTCTTCGCCTCCTGCAACAATCATTTCACCAGTAGTCGGATGAATGATATCATGCACTGAAACACGTCCTAAAATACGTTCAAACAAAGTTGCAATAACCTCATCATTATTTTTAAGGTCAGTACAAACAAGTCCGCGCAACGTACCACAATCCTCTTCAGTGATAATCACATCATGTGATACATCCACCAAACGACGGGTCAAGTATCCAGCATCGGCTGTTTTCAAAGCCGTATCGGCCAAACCTTTACGAGCACCGTGGGTAGAGATAAAGTACTCCAACACCGACAGACCCTCTTTAAAGTTCGACAAGATCGGATTTTCGATAATCTGTCCACCTTCAGCTCCCGCCTTTTGAGGTTTCGCCATCAAACCACGCATACCAGACAACTGACGGATCTGTTCCTTAGAACCACGAGCACCAGAGTCAAGCATCATATATACAGAGTTAAACCCTTGATCATCCGAAGAAATTGTCTTCATCAAGATATTCGATAATTCAGAGTTAACATGCGTCCAAATATCAATAACCTGATTATAACGTTCATTATTAGTAATGAATCCCATGTTATAATTGGTCACCACTTGTTCCACCTCATCATACCCTCTTTTAACCAAGCGCTCTTTTTCTTCTGGAATAATGATATCACCCAAGTTGAACGAAAGTCCTCCTTCAAATGCCATCTGATATCCCAAGTTTTTAATGCCATCAAGGAAGTCGGCCGCTTTAGCCACACCACAAACCTTAATAACCTTACCGATAATATCGCGCAATGATTTCTTAGAAATGATTTCGTTGATATAACCAGCTTCAGGCGGAACGATTTCATTCACGATAACACGTCCAACAGATGTTTCAGTCATCACGTCTACGATATTACCTTTTTCATCCACATCCTTAACTATCACTTTAACAGGAGCGTGAATATCCACTTGTCCTTCGTTATAAGCGATCAAAGCCTCTTCTGGGCCATAGAATGTTAATCCCTCACCCTTGGCACCGGTACGCAGTTTAGTTATATAATACAAACCAAGAACCATATCCTGTGCTGGCACAGTAATAGGTGCCCCATTGGCTGGATTCAAGATATTATGAGATTGAAGCATCAACATTTGAGCTTCAAGAACAGCTTCATTACTTAGCGGTAAATGCACAGCCATCTGGTCACCATCAAAGTCGGCATTAAACGCCGTACACGCCAATGGATGCAACTGAATAGCCTTGCCTTCAATCATTTTAGGTTGGAACGCTTGAATACCAAGACGGTGAAGAGTCGGTGCACGGTTCAACAAAACCGGATGCCCTTTCATCACATGCTCCAAAATATCCCAAATAACAGGTTCTTTCCGGTCAACGATCTTCTTAGCCGATTTAACCGTTTTAACGATTCCCCGTTCAATCAGTTTACGAATAATAAACGGCTTATATAATTCCGCAGCCATCAGCTTAGGAATACCACATTCACCCATCCGCAACTCCGGACCAACAACAATAACCGAACGTGCCGAATAATCCACACGCTTACCCAGCAAGTTTTGGCGGAAACGACCTTGTTTACCTTTCAAGCTATCCGAAAGCGATTTTAGAGGACGATTAGCATCCGTTTTCACAGCACTCGACTTACGAGAGTTGTCGAACAACGAATCCACAGCCTCCTGCAACATACGCTTCTCATTACGTAAAATCACTTCAGGCGCCTTAATTTCTATCAATCGTTTCAAGCGATTATTACGAATAATCACACGACGATACAAATCATTCAAGTCCGACGTAGCAAAACGTCCACCATCCAAAGGCACCAAAGGACGAAGTTCAGGAGGGATAACCGGCACAATACGCACCACCATCCACTCAGGTTTATTCCGTCCACGAGATGCGCGGAAAGACTCCACAACCTGCAGACGTTTTAAAGCCTCGTTTTTACGCTGTTGAGACGTGTCATTTCCAGCACGGTGACGTAATTCATACGACAACGCATCCAAATCTAGACGAGACAACAAGTCATAAATAGCCTCCGCTCCCATTTTAGCAATAAACTTATTGGGATCAGTATCTTCTAAATATTGATTTTCTCTTGGAAGCGCATCTAAGATATCCAGATACTCCTCTTCAGAAAGTAAATCAAAAGCAGCCACGCCGTCTTCCGCCTTAATACCAGGCTGAATAACAACATAACGCTCATAATATATAATAGAATCTAATTTTTTGGTTGGTACCCCTAACAAATAACCTATTTTATTAGGCAACGAACGGAAATACCAAATATGAGCCACAGGAACCACCAATTGGATATGCCCCATTCGCTCGCGACGCACTTTCTTTTCAGTAACCTCAACTCCACAACGGTCACAAACGATTCCCTTATAGCGGATACGTTTATATTTACCACAATGGCATTCATAGTCCTTAATCGGACCAAAGATACGTTCGCAAAACAAACCATCCCGTTCAGGTTTGTAAGTACGATAGTTAATTGTTTCAGGCTTCAATACTTCACCACTCGAATTCTCAAGGATCTCTTCAGGCGAAGCGAGTCCAATTGAAATTTTCGAGAAATTACTTTTCGTCTTATTTTCTTTTCTAAAAGCCATACTCTATTTTTTGAGATTTGATAATTGAATCATTGGAAACAAAAACAGACAGAGGAAATCTTGATGGATATCAAGATTTCCCGTCATTATCATAGATTATTCAAAGTTGATACTTAAGCCAAGTCCTCTCAACTCATGAAGTAATACATTCAAAGATTCCGGAATACCAGGTTGTGGCATCGGTTCCCCTTTAACAATTGCCTCATATGCTTTTGAACGACCTACAACATCATCAGACTTAATCGTCAAAATTTCCTGTAAGATATGCGCTGCGCCGAAACCTTCAAGCGCCCATACCTCCATTTCTCCGAAACGCTGACCACCAAACTGTGCTTTACCACCGAGCGGTTGCTGAGTAATCAAAGAATACGGACCAATAGAACGCGCATGCATCTTATCCTCGACCATGTGACCAAGTTTCAGCATATACGTTATACCGACAGTTGCCGCTTGGTCAAAATGTTCGCCTGTACCTCCATCACAAAGATAAGTTTTACAATAGCGAGGCAATCCAGCTTTATCAGTCCAATCATTTAAGTCGTCCATGGTAGCCCCATCAAAAATAGGTGTCGCAAATTTAACCCCTAAAGTTTTTCCAGCGCGTCCCAATACCGCTTCAAAAATCTGTCCGATGTTCATACGCGAAGGCACACCAAGAGGGTTCAAAACGATATCAACCGGTGTACCATCAGCCAAGAAAGGCATATCCTCTTGACGTACTACACGCGAAACAATACCCTTATTTCCGTGACGTCCAGCCATTTTATCACCCACGCCGATTTTACGTTTCTTCGCAATATAAACTTTAGCCATCTGAATAATACCAGCAGGAAGCTCATCACCAATTGTTATAGCAAACTTCTTGCGCTTCAGTTCTGCATCCAGTTCTTTGAACTTCTTAATAAAATTCACGATCAAGTCACGAATCATTTGATTTGTATGATCATCAGCAGTCCATCCACTTAGTTGGATAGAAGTAAAATCCAATGAGTCAAAATCAGACACATTAAACCTAGCTCCCTTAGCAATAACCTCAGCACCCAAGTAATCCTTAACACCCTGCGATGTTTTGCCCTCAGTCAACGTCATCAATTTCTTGACAAGTATACGCTTCAAGTTGGCTACTTGAGATTCAAATTCATCATCAATCTTAGGCAACAACGCTTTGTCGGCTAATTTAGAGCTACGACTTTTAACAACCCGTGCAAAAAGTTTCTTACCAATAACCACACCCTTCAATGACGGAGAAGCTTTCAAAGAAGCATCCTTCACATCACCAGCTTTATCACCAAAGATAGCACGAAGCAATTTTTCTTCAGGTGAAGGATCCGATTCCCCCTTAGGAGTAATCTTACCAATCATGATATCTCCCGGTTGGATACGTGCTCCAATTCTAACGATACCATTCGCATCAAGATCCTTAGTTGCCTCCTCACTCACATTAGGAATATCAGAAGTCAACTCTTCCATACCACGTTTCGTTTCACGCACTTCAAGCGAATACTCCTCCACATGCACAGAAGTCAACAAATCCTCACGAACCACACGTTCGTTCAAAACGATGGCATCCTCATAGTTATATCCCTTCCATGGCATATACGCCACGAGAAGATTCTTACCCAAAGCCAATTCTCCATTTTCGGTAGAATACCCTTCCGTCAAGATATCTCCAGCCTTTACACGCTGTCCTTTATCACACGTTGGGCGCAAGTCGATCGTCATATTCTGATTGGTCTTGCGGAATTTAGGCAAATGATACTCTTTTAGAGCAGGTTCGAAGCTAACAAACTCCTCCTCCTCAGTACGATCATATAAAATACGGATAGTGGTAGCATCAACATAATCGATCACACCATCCCCTTCTGCTGTAATTTGCGTACGCGAGTCTCTCACCAGCTGCTTTTCGATACCAGTACCAACAATCGGCGCTTCACTTCTCAACAATGGAACAGCCTGGCGCATCATGTTCGAACCCATCAATGCACGGTTAGCATCATCATGTTCAAGGAAAGGAATCAATGACGCTGCAATAGATGCAATTTGCTGCGGCGAAACATCCATCAAATCCACCTCAGAAGGTTCAACAACTGGAAAATCAGCATCTTGACGCGATTTAACCTTGTTGCGGACAAATTTCCCTTCGTCATCCAAAGGCGCATTTCCCTGAGCAATAATTTTTTCCTCTTCTTCTTCAGCTGTTAGATAAATTAATCCATTATCAGATAAACTCACTTGCCCATTCTCGACTTTCCGATAAGGCGTTTCAATAAATCCGAGATCATTAATTTTAGCAAATACACACAACGAAGAAATCAAACCAATATTTGGTCCTTCAGGCGTTTCAATCGGACACAAGCGACCATAGTGAGTGTAGTGAACGTCACGCACCTCAAAGCCAGCACGCTCACGTGACAAACCACCAGGACCAAGAGCAGACATACGACGCTTGTGCGTTATTTCAGCAAGCGGATTAGTCTGGTCCATAAATTGCGATAAAGCATTAGTACCAAAGAAAGAATTAATCACAGACGAGATCGTCTTAGCATTAATCAAATCGATTGGTGTAAACACCTCATTATCGCGAACATTCATACGCTCACGAATCGTACGTGACATACGAGCCAATCCAACAGCGAACTGATTAGAAAGCTGTTCACCTACGGTACGTACACGCCGGTTACTCAAGTGGTCAATATCATCAACATCCGCTTTTGAATTAATCAATTCAATTAGATATTTAATGATCTCAATGATATCCTCTTTAGTTAAGACCCGCACCCCCATGTCGGTCGTTAGATTCAATTTCCGATTGATTCTATACCGTCCTACATCGCCTAAGTCATATCTCTTTTCAGAGAAGAAAAGATTGTTAATCACTTCACGAGCACTAGCATCATCAGCAGGATCAGCATTACGCAACTGACGGTATATATAAAGTACCGCCTCCTTTTCAGAGTTACTAGGGTCTTTTTGAAGTGTATTATATATAATAGAGAAATCGGACATATTCGATTCTTCTTTATGCAGAAGAATATTTTGAACCCCCGATTCTAAAATTTCATTTAGATGTTCTTCTTCTAAAACAGTCTCACGATCAATGATTACCTCATTACGTTCGATAGAAACCACCTCACCAGTATCTTCATCAACAAAATCTTCAATCCAAGTTTTCAAAACACGAGCAGCCAGCTTACGTCCGAGAGCCTTCTTAAGATTCGTTTTATTGACCTTAACATCTTCGGCCAAATTAAAGATTTCAAGGATATCTTTATCATTTTCAAAGCCGATTGCTCTCAACAGAGTTGTAACAGGCAATTTTTTCTTACGATCGATATACGCATACATCACATTATTAATGTCCGTTGCGAATTCTATCCACGACCCTTTAAATGGAATAATACGAGCCGAATAAAGTTTTGTTCCGTTAGCATGAACGCTCTGTCCAAAGAACACACCCGGAGAACGGTGAAGCTGTGAAACGACCACCCGCTCAGCACCATTAATCACAAATGTAGCCTTATCGGTCATGTACGGGATAGGTCCTAAGAACACATCCTGGATCACCGTATCGAAATCCTCATGGTCAGGATCGGTACAATAAAGCTTAAGCTTAGCCTTTAAAGGAACACTATAAGTAAGCCCACGCTCTATACAATCATCGATGGTATAACGCGGCGGATCAATGTAGTAGTCCAGAAACTCTAGAACGAAATTGTTTCTAGTGTCGGCGATAGGGAAATTTTCGGCAAAAACCTTGTATAATCCCTCATTCTTACGCTTTTCGGGCGGAGTGTCTAGTTGTAGAAAGTCTTTAAATGACTTCAATTGTACTTCCAAGAAATCCGGATATTCGAGCGGATTCTTAGTTGAAGCAAAACTAACTCTTTGATTTACAGTATTTGAAGACATCTGTCAATGAATTTGAAGAACTTAATTTTAAATATATACACAAAAAGGTTAAGAATCCCCTTTTGAAGGATTCTTAACCGAAATACCTGATAACCAGGCTAATGTTATTTAAGTTCAACTTCAGCTCCAGCTTCTTCTAATGTTTTCTTCAATGATTCAGCTTCGTCTTTAGCCAAACCTTCTTTAACTACGCTAGGAGCACCGTCAACCATATCTTTAGCTTCTTTCAAGCCAAGACCGCAAGCTTCCTTAACGGCTTTAACTACTTGAAGTTTAGCTGCACCAGCACCCTTCAACACTACGTCGAAAGAAGTTTGTTCTTCAACAACAGCACCAGCTGCAGGACCAGCAGCAACTGCAACAGCTGCAGCAGCAGGTTCAATACCGTATTCTTCTTTAAGGATAGTTGCAAGTTCATTAACTTCTTTTACTGTCAAGTTAACTAGTTGTTCTGCAAAAGCTTTCAAATCTGCCATTTTTGTATGATTTTAATTGTTTAATACTAATTGATTTTGATAATTATTCAGATTTTTCACCAAGAGTTTTAAGCACTCCGTGAAGGGTGTTGCCACCTGATTGTAGAGCCGAAATAACGTTTTTGGCAGGCGATTGCAGCAAAGCAACAACATCAGCAATAACTTCATTTTTACTCTTAATTGCCACAAGAGCATCCAATTGGTCTGCACCAACATAGAAGCTTTCTTCAGCATATGCAGCTTTAAGTCCAGGGATACCATTTTTCGCTTTATCCTTGATTAACTTAGCAGGTAAATTGGCCACATCAGAAAACATAACAGCCGTTGTACCTTTCAAAGTTCCGTAAAGCGGAGAGAAATCCTCCTCTAAACTTTCGAATGCCTTATGAAGCAATGTGTTTTTAACCAACAATAATTTAATGCCAGCTTTAAAACAATCTCTTCTCAATGCACTAGTCGCTGCAGCATTCATAGCTGTCACATCTATCAAATAGAAGTGGCTATATCCTTTTACTGTATCAGCGATTTGCTCTATAATTGTACTTTTATCTTCCTTTCTCATTGTTCCTCCGAATTATTAGATTTCTTCCACTGATTTAGGGTCAATTTTGACACCCGCACTCATTGTACTAGAAAGATAAATACTTTTAATATATGCACCTTTTGCTGCAGTAGGTTTCAATTTAAGCAAAGTAGAAATAAATTCCTTTGCATTGTCACGGATTTGGTCCGCAGTAAATGAAACTTTACCGATAGAAGTATGAACAATACCGCTCTTATCAACTTTAAAGTCGATTTTGCCTTGTTTAACCTCTTTTACAGCCTTTGCAACATCCATTGTCACAGTACCACTCTTAGGGTTCGGCATTAATCCACGAGGACCAAGTACGCGACCGAGTGCACCAATTTTACCCATGATAGACGGCATAGTAATGATTACATCAATATCAGTCCATCCACCTTTGATCTTGTCGATATATTCATCAAGACCAACATAGTCAGCACCAGCTTCTTTTGCAGCAGCTTCAGCATCCGGTGTACAAAGCACCAACACACGAACCTCTTTACCAGTACCATGAGGAAGTGATACAACACCTCTCACCATCTGATTAGCCTTACGTGGGTCAACGCCTAAGCGTACATCAATATCTAATGAAGCATCAAATTTAGTAAAAGAAATTTCTTTTACTAGAGATGCAGCTTCTTTCAGCGAGTATGCTTTCCCTGCTTCAATTTTTTCTGCAGCTAACTTTTGATTTTTTGTCAGTTTACCCATTACAATTGAAGTTTATTAGTTATTATCCGGGAAATCCCCTTTTACAGTGATACCCATGCTTCTAGCTGTACCAGCAACCATTGTCATAGCAGCTTCTACAGTGAAACAATTTAAGTCAACCATTTTGTCCTGAGCAATCGTACGAATCTGTTCCCAAGATAACTCAGCAACTTTTTTACGATTAGGCTCAGCAGAACCACTCTTAAGTTTAGCAACCTCAAGTAATTGGATTGCAACAGGAGGAGTCTTGATTACAAAATCGAAAGACTTGTCTGCGTAATAAGTAATAATAACAGGCAAAATTTTTCCTGCCTTGTCTTGGGTTCTGGCGTTGAATTGCTTGCAAAACTCCATGATATTGATTCCCTTAGAACCCAAAGCAGGTCCAACGGGAGGAGATGGATTTGCAGCGCCTCCTTTAATCTGTAATTTGATTAGTCCAGCAACTTCTTTAGCCATTTTCTTATTATTTTATATATAAATATTAATTAAGAATAGCACAGCGTAACACCTGCATTATTCTTTTTCAACTTGCATAAAGCCCAATTCGAGCGGAGTTTTCCGTCCGAAAATTTTCACCATGACCTTTAGTTTCTTCTTTTCACTATTCACTTCTTCAATGAGTCCACTGAATCCGCTAAAAGGTCCAAAAGTAACTTTCACAGTTTCGCCCACAACATACGGGATATTAAGATCTTCTCCCGTCTCTTGTAACTCATCAACTGTGCCCAGTATTCGATTCACTTCAGATTGTCTAAGTGGCACTGGTTTTTCAGAACCGCCTAGAAAGCCTATTACATTAGGTGTATTTCTCAGTCGATGAGCAACCTCACCGACCAAAGCAGCTTCAACCAAGACATATCCTGGAAGATAACTTCTCTCTTTCACAATTTTTTTACCATTGCGAACCTGGTACACCTTTTCAGTAGGAATCAATACCTGAGACACGTACTCGCCAAGGTCACTGTTTCTCATTTCAGCTTCTAGATATTCTCTAGCCTTAGCTTCTTTTCCGCTAATAGCACGCAGAACGTACCATTTCTTTTCAATCTCAGCCATTTATAACCCTTCTAAAATTAATGTGGATAAACTATTTTTTCCATGAAAAACTGGAAACCGGAGTCCATCACGAACACAACAAGTGCAATAAGCAGGGAAGCATATAAAACAACTACTGCACTATTTGCTAGTTCAGAATACGTCGGCCATGATACTTTATGAACAAGTTCGTCGTAAGATTCTTTGATATAAGTTATGATCTTTTTCATCTCAACAATATTTGCACGGGAGGAGAGGCTCGAACTCCCGACACCCGGTTTTGGAGACCGGTGCTCTACCAACTGAGCTACTCCCGTTTGTATATAATCAGTTCTTGGCCGCAAAGCCAAGAACTGATTAAGAATATTTTAGTCAACCATTTCTGTGATCTGACCAGCACCTACTGTACGTCCACCTTCGCGGATAGCGAAACGAAGACCTACGTTCAATGCAACCGGATAGATCAACTCTACGTTGATTGTTACGTTATCACCAGGCATTACCATTTCTGTTCCTTCTGGAAGAGTGATTTCACCTGTACAGTCCATTGTACGCAAGTAGAACTGAGGACGGTATTTGTTGTGGAATGGAGTGTGACGTCCACCTTCTTCTTTCTTCAAGATATAAACCTCTGCTTTGAATGTAGAGTGAGGTTTAATCTGACCTGGTTTACAAAGAACCATACCACGTTTGATTTCGTTCTTGTCAACACCACGAAGCAACAAACCTACGTTATCACCAGCTTCACCTTGATCCAAAAGTTTACGGAACATTTCAACACCTGTTACAACAGATTTCTTATCTTCACCTAAACCTAAGATTTCGATTTCATCACCTACGTGAATGATACCAGTTTCGATACGACCTGTAGCTACAGTACCACGACCAGTGATAGAGAACACGTCTTCAACAGGCATCAAGAATGGTTTATCAACATCACGCGGAGGAAGTGGAATCCAAGTATCAACAGCTTCCATCAACTCCATGATTTTATCTTCCCATTTTTCAACACCGTTCAAGCCACCAAGAGCAGAACCACGGATGAAAGGAGTATTGTCACCATCGAAATCGTAGAAAGAAAGCAATTCTCTCATTTCCATCTCAACAAGTTCCAACATTTCTTCATCGTCAACCATGTCACATTTGTTCATGAATACAACCAGACGAGGAACGTTTACCTGACGAGCCAACAAGATGTGCTCACGAGTTTGAGGCATAGGACCATCAGTTGCAGCAACTACAATGATAGCACCGTCCATCTGAGCAGCACCAGTAACCATGTTCTTCACGTAGTCAGCGTGACCCGGACAGTCAACGTGAGCATAGTGACGATTAGCTGTTTGATACTCAACGTGTGAAGTATTAATAGTAATACCTCTTTCTTTTTCTTCAGGAGCATTATCGATAGAATCGAAAGAACGCAATTCTGAAAGACCTTTCTTAGCCAACACTGTAGTGATAGCAGCAGTCAACGTTGTCTTACCGTGGTCTACGTGACCGATTGTACCAATGTTTACGTGCGGTTTGGTACGTTCAAATTTCTCTTTAGCCATAGCTTTACTTGTTATTTATTTGATTAATAATCAGCTTTTACTTTCTTACGAGCTGTTACCGGGACTTGAACCCGGGACCTCTTCCTTACCAAGGAAGTGCTCTACCGCTGAGCTATAACAGCAAGAAAAAGAGCGGAAGACGGGGCTCAAACCCGCGACCCTCAGCTTGGAAGGCTAATGCTCTATCGACTGAGCTACTTCCGCATTCTTAATTAAAGCGCAAGTTATGTGGGCAAAGATGGATTCGAACCACCGAAGGCGTAAGCCAGCAGATTTACAGTCTGCCCCATTTGGCCACTCTGGTATTTGCCCATTTTTAAAACGTAATTTCAGTTACGTCTATACTCAAACTTTTAAAAAGAACGCTTCTTCTTGAGCCTCTTGTCGGATTCGAACCAACGACCCCGAGATTACAAATCACGTGCTCTGGCCAACTGAGCTAAAGAGGCTTGTTTTATCTAAAATTGCAACCGCCACGTTCTAATGCGAGCGAAACGGCTGCAAATTTAGTCATTTATTTCTTTTCCGCAAAAGATTTGCGTTTTTTTTATTTACTACGCTGTTTTTCCTTGTATTTAAGCAGTTGTTTTTCGAGCGCTTCAACATTTAAGTCGACCGCTTCTTCAAACGTATCGCAGATTTTGCTTGCATAAAACTCACTGTTTGGAACAAGAATTTTTATACCAGCCTCTTTATTATCAGACGATTCCGGCTTAACTACCTTTAATGACACCTCTACTTTCTGTATATCTTCGTAAATTTTTTCCAATTTAGATACTTTCTTTTGAACAAATGCCTGCAATTGCTCCGACGCATCAAAGTGAATCGATTGAATTCTTACATCCATAATTACCTCCTTGTTAATAATTTTAAGCCCTTGGATGGGCCTGTTTATACTCTTTTTTTAATTCTTCAAAAGTCGTATGCGTATAAACTTCCGTTGCAGACAAACTTGCATGCCCAAGAAGTTCTTTAATAGCCTCCAAGTCTGCGTCATGATTTAACATCATGGTTGCAAAGGTATGCCTGAGCACATGAGGGCTTTTCTTTTTCAACGTAACAACCTTCGAAAGGTTTTTCTTAACCAAATCATAGACAAGGTTACTGTAAAGCCTCTCTCCGCTTTTCTCTCTGACAAAAAAAGCATCGGTACACTTTACTACCTGACTATTCCTGATTTCAACGTATTGACGCAAAGACGCTTTTAATTCTTCCCCAAAGGGAATTAGCCGTTGCTTATTACGCTTACCAGTTACTCGAATAAAATTCGACGAGAAATCCACATCACTGTCATCTAACCCAATCAATTCAGAGAGTCTAATACCAGTGGCATAAAACATCTCAATAATCAAACGGTCTCGACAGGCTTTAAAGCCATCGCCAAAATCCAAATCATCCAATAAGTAATCCATCTCCTTTTCTCTAAGAAACGAAGGAAGCTTTTTTTTCTTCTTTGGACCACTTACCTTGCTTGTCGGATCAACCTGAGCCACCCCTCTTTTTAGCAAAAACTTATAAAAAGAGCGAAGCGTACTCAACTTGCGATTGACAGACGCTGCTGTATTTCCTTCATCCATTAAAGTAACAACCCAATCACGAATATGTTCAGGAGTTACCTCAAGAAAATCGTTTTTTTCGAGTTTTTCTTGGACAAATCTCTCAAACTGAGCAAGATCCGCACCATAAGCTAATACGGTGTTTTCGGAATAAACTCGCTCAAAGCGAAGATAATCAAGAAAAGAATATATCAACATAGAACGCTGCATCTATAATTATGCAACGAATGTATAAAAAGAATTCAATAATTCAAAGGAAATGACGAATTATTAATCCTCGTTTTGCTGAAGTTTTTGAACATAAACGGCACGTTCCATTCTAAGTCTCTTTGTAACAGACGGTTTATCAAACTGTTGTCTGCGTCTCAACTCTTTCACGATACCGGTTTTCTCAAACTTTCTTTTAAACTTTTTCAGCGATTTTTCAATGTTTTCGCCTTCTTTCACAGGTACTACAATCATCTTAATTACTATTTATTAATATGTTATGATAAAAATTTCTATATATAAATTGCGCCGCAAAATTACACATACTTTCTTTATTCACAAAACTTTCTGCAACTATTTATTAAAGAAACACGCTGATAGAATTAAAATTAAGTTGTTTTCGCTCGAAAAGAGGCGTTTGAGGCAACGTCCTTTTGAGATTTAAAAATATTGCTGTCCGGTAAAACTTTTATTTCCCCCAAGAATTAGGGCTGAAATTCTCGCTTGAATTTCAGCCCTTTTAACTTCCTTTGCGATTACTATATCA
>RZZX01000054.1 GCA_009929715.1 Bacteroidia bacterium | reverse complement strand
GAAAAGTAGTTTTGGAGAGGTGGCAGAGTGGTCGAATGCGGCGGTCTTGAAAACCGTTGTACTGCAAGGTACCCGGGGTTCGAATCCCTGTCTCTCCGCTGAAAGGTCTGGATAAAACCAGACAACAACAGTACAAAAACCTACAAGTCAATGATTTGTAGGTTTTTTTATTTTGTCTTACTCTGGAATAAGTTAATTCATATTAGCTAAAACATCGGCAATAACTAATGCTATTGCCGATACTCTGAGTATTATTGTTTACGCAAATTTGACCATATGCACACTCTCTCAGTATCTCCACATCCATCTTGTAGAACTCGTCCATATCTAAACGCAAATCCTCTTCCAAAAACAACCGGAACGATTTCACAAAGCGTGGTCGTAGTTTTGGTGTATAGGTAATCAAATTGCATAACGCCTTTTCGGGAGATGCCATCAAGAACGAATACTTATCATTGCTTTTAAGATTAATCCCTATCGCGTAATAATTCGCCTCGCAAAAGGTATAGTCAAATCTACCTATTGCGTTATCGAAACTTCGGGAACGTTTTGTGGTCATCGACTTTACTGCATATACACTTTCGGGGATGAGCCTATAGTAACGCAAGGCACTCTCCATCGAGACATAAGAGGGACCATAGATATGGTTTGCTATCAGCTCACGTTGCAGCAGCTCCCCCGATACTTCGGGCGAGAGCACATAAAGCCCACGTTTGAGACGCAGTATTTGTCTCTGCTTTTCAAGAGAGGTTATCTTGTGGCGAGGTGCACTGTAATCGGAAAGAAACGACTCCAAAACAGTGTAATCCACCGGAACGGCTCCAATTTGCGATAAGTTTTTCATATAATCACGATTTATATTCTGCAAAAACAGTCATTATTTGCATAGTTATTCCGTTTTATCTTCATTTTCTGTGCAAATAATAACGTTTTTATTTAAGGATGTTCCTTAGTGCAAGGTGCAATGCTACATATATATAGATGTAGCACTGCACCTTGCACTAAGCCCGAAAAGATTATTAGTCTGATATTTGGTAGCTTGAATTGTAATGATTAGCTCTTGAATCCAAGAGCTATTTACTCCGTTTTGGACAGTAAGTGGACAAAGAAGGACGAGATAAATCGTTGCAATTTAGTTACAGAATACCTCTTTGATACGCTATCTGGAGACCTTTTTCTTCGCATAAAACCAGTATAAAATTCAAAAAAACTTTCTCGTTTCATTCTTTTTTGCTATATTTGTGTGTGGCCTTTTGGTTGTTGTTGTGTTATATTTAACTAAAGGCTCTATCGGAAAGTTCTTTCATTTACTTTCTTTTTTCTTATTCAGCACCAAACTATTCGAAGGGTTTTTAAAGGTAATCTCCCGCTTCTTTTTAACTAACATTATGGCGTTTGGTGCTTCTTTATCAGAAGATATAAAAAGGTGTAATTTGTAACTAAAACTATATGATCTAAAATGGAACATCAAATAGACTATTTTAATCCGACAAATCCGCTTACGGATTCTGAGATAAGTGAGGTGGTAACGTTTCTAGTTGAGGCTTTGGGCGAGTATGGTGATCCGAAACCCGATATTGAAGCGTGCATAGCGTATGCCTTAGATAAGAATCCTTCTTGTGGCGGCTTGATCGCAACAGTTAGAGAGCTTGAAAAAGCTGGAACACCACTGATCGGGTGTGTGGTGTATAATCGCACAGGGATGCATAAGTACATTCCTGAGAATATATTGGTTTATATTGCTACTGATGAGAGCTACAGAGGGCAGGGTGTTGGGAAAAGGCTTATCGAAGAGTCTTTAAACCTCTTGGTAGGATCCGTTGCTTTGCATTGTGAACCCCAGAATCCAGCTAGACGCTTGTATGAGCGACTCGGCTTTGTAAGTAAATATGTTGAAATGAGACTTCTTAAATAACTGAGTGATGGCAACGATTATATTGAATAGAGAGAAGCTAAAGTTTAACTATGCTTTTTTATCGGATTATTTTGCTGAGAAAGGGATGCAATGGAGCATTGTTTCTAAGCTGCTTTGTGGTAATGAATTATTTATAAAGGAGCTGTTGGCGCTTGGACATAGGCAGTTTTGTGAGTCTAGAATATTACATCTCAAACTCCTTAAAGAGTTAGACCCGACGATAGAGACCATCTACATCAAACCGCCGGCACAAGATACTTTGAAAGAGGTCGTTGAGTATGCCGATATTAGTATGAATACCTCTGTAAAAACCATTCAGCTTCTTTCGGAAGAGGCGAAGAAGCAAAACAAGAAGCATAAAATCATTATAATGATAGAGCTTGGTGAGTTGCGTGAAGGTGTTTTGGGGGAGAATCTGATCAGTATTTATAAGCAGGTCTTTGAACTTCCAAATATTGAAATAGTGGGGTTAGGAACTAATCTATCTTGTTTGAATGGGGTTTTGCCGAGTTATGATAAGATGGTGCAGTTGTCTCTGTATAAAGAACTGATTGAGGCAAAGTTTAATAGGAAGTTGCACTACCTCTCCGGAGGGGCGTCGGTGACTATCCCTTTGATGGAGAGACGGTTGCCAAGTCAAATTAACCACTTTCGTGTTGGAGAGACGCTGTTTTTTGGTACGAATGTTTATTCGAATGCTTTCATCAAGGAGATGCAGCATAATATCTTTATGTTGGAAGCTCAGATCTTAGAACTGAAAGAGAAGCCTATGGAGCCTATTGGTGAGCTAGGAACTAATCTTCAGGGTAAGAAAATGGAGTTGAAATCGGATGGTGGGGTGAATATGAGCAACCGGGCTTTGCTCGATGTGGGACTTTTGGATGTTGATCCAGAGCATCTTTTTCCATGTGATGAGTCGCTTAAAATTATCGGGTCGAGCAGTGATATGATTGTGGTGGACTTGGGCGAAAATAGCCACGCTTATAAGCTTGGTGATTTTATCCGTTTTAAATTGGATTATATGGGTGCTTTACGGGTGATGTCTTCAAGGTATGTCACAAAAAGAGTGGTTTAATCAGTCGATAGCCCATTGATAATGAAAAGGCCATAAGCGTTTTTGTGGGTTTTATGGAGTGATCTCTCTTTTTGAAATTAAAAATGGATCATTCATTTGGCATATTCTGATTTTATTGTATCTTTGCGCCCCAATTAATTAAAAGAGACATTTGATGCCGTGAATAGCGGTCGTGTATTCTAGAACACCACGTAAAAAACAGGAAAGATGAAAGAAAAAGTATCTGTACCCTTTATGTTGTTAGGCATTTTGTTTAATGTATGCCTCATAGCAGCCAATCTACTTGAAACCAAAGTTATTCAAGTTTGTGGGCTTACGCTCACAGCTGGACTCTTGGTTTTTCCTATTTCTTATATAATCAATGACTGTATCGCAGAAGTTTGGGGATTTAAAAAGGCGCGCCTAATTATCTGGAGTGGCTTTCTTATGAACTTTTTTGTGGTCAGCTTGGGATTAATTGCTGTTGCTCTTCCAGCAGCACCGTTCTGGGAAGGAGCGGAGCATTTTAATTTTGTATTTGGTATGGCACCGCGTATTGTCTGTGCTAGTTTGCTGGCCTTTCTGGTTGGCTCGTTTCTCAATGCTTATGTGATGAGTAAGATGAAGGTCGCTAGTCGTGGCGCCAACTTTTCGGCCCGCGCTGTCTGGTCTACCATTGTGGGCGAAACAGCGGACTCTTTGATCTTTTTCCCTATCGCTTTTGGAGGTGTAATTCCTTGGCAGGAGCTACTAGTGATCATGGGGCTTCAAGTGGTGTTGAAGTCGATGTATGAGGTGCTTGTTCTCCCAATAACGATTCGAGTGGTGAAGCTTGTTAAGAAGGTAGATGGCAGTGATGTTTATGATGCCAATATCTCTTATAACGTGTTGAAAGTAAATGACATTTAATATTTAATTATATTAGGTTTGTAGTTGGTTTGTGTATCAATCGGTCACACCTTTGTGGTGTATCGGTTGATACATTCTAAAAACGATGGTTGGCCATCTAAACCGAATTTTAGATTGGGCTATTAAATTAAAGATGAAATAGATAATAAGATGAATAAAGAGACAGCATTAGTGGTTTTTAGCGGTGGACAAGACTCGACAACTTGCTTGTTTTGGGCCAAACGCCAATTTAAGAAGGTTTATGCGTTAAGCTTCCTTTACGGACAAAAACATCAGAATGAAGTGGACTTGGCACGTGCCATTGCACAAGATGCCGGTGTAGAGTTTGAGGTCATGGACGTCTCTTTTATTGGTACATTAGGGCGAAATTCTCTCACGGATGTGTCTATGGTTATGGATCAGGAGAAACCTGTTGGTAGCTTTCCAAACACATTTGTGCCGGGACGTAATTTGTTTTTCTTGAGTATTGCAGCGGTGTACGCTCGCGAACGAGGCATACAGCATATTGTAACCGGTGTTTCACAAACTGATTTTAGTGGTTATCCCGATTGTAGAGATGCGTTTATCAAATCGCTTAACGTTACTTTAAATCTGGCGATGGATGAACAGTTTGTTCTGCATACACCTCTGATGTGGATTGATAAGGCGGAAACGTGGGCTTTGGCCGATGAATTGGGGGTGCTGGATTTGATACGCCAACAGACGCTGACTTGTTATAATGGTATTCAGGGGGATGGGTGTGGCCATTGTCCGGCTTGCCAACTTCGCCGCACTGGCCTAGAGACGTATCTGCGGTCGAAATTAGAAAAAGGGGAATAGCTCTCGTAGAGTTTGTGACTGCTTTTTAAAATCCCTTTTAATTTATTTTTTTCTGAGACTTTTGTTGAGGAGGAGAACTCAATGAGGTAAATGGTCTATTAATTTTAAAAGTATAAGATGATGAGCGAGCTTAATGAACAGTTGTCTCTTTTAGGGAGACAGACAGTATATAAGCAGGACTATGCTCCTGAAGTGTTGGAGGCTTTCGATAACAAACATCCTGGTAATGACTATTGGGTGCGTTTTAACTGTCCAGAGTTTACTAGTTTATGCCCGATAACGGGGCAACCAGATTTTGCTGAGATTCGCATTAGTTATATTCCTGATGTAAAGATGGTGGAGAGTAAAAGTTTGAAACTTTATCTCTTTAGCTTTCGTAATCATGGTGCTTTTCATGAGGATTGTGTGAATATCATTATGAAGGATTTGATTGAATTGATGAATCCGAAATACATTGAGGTGACTGGACTTTTCACCCCTCGTGGTGGTATCTCGATTTATCCTTATGCAAACTATGGTCGACCAGGAACGCCGTTTGAACAGATGGCCGAAGTGCGGTTAATGAATAGAGAATAAGATGGATTTAAAAAGCGTGTTGTCCAGGTTTCTTCATTGAAAGAACCTGGGCAAAACGCTTTTTGTTTGTGTGCTTTGAATGATTATTCGTGATGATAAGGACCGCCGTTTAGGATGGTCATTGCCCGATAAATCTGTTCAACAAAGATTAAGCGAATCATCTGGTGCGAAAAAGTCATTTTAGACATGGAGATTTTTTCATGGGCTAGTTGGTAGACTTTATCTGAAAAACCATAAGGGCCACCGATGATGAAAATTAATCGTTTGTTGACGGTGCTCATCTTTCGCTCCATGTAGTTGGCAAACTCTACCGAACGCATCTCTTTTCCGTGTTCATCCAATAACACAATGACATCGCCTGGCTGAATGGCCTTGCAGATTAACTCACCTTCTCTCTCTTTTTGCTGTTCCATCGACAGGCTTTTGGTGTTTTTAAGCTCAGGAATGACTTCAATGTCGAAAGTCATGAAGTGCTTTGTTCGCTGGATATAATCTTCAATAGCTGTGATATAATGTTTCTCTACTGTTCGTCCTACAACGAGTAATGTTGTTTTCATAATTTACCTTCTTTTGGCGTTAAAGGCACAAAAATAGCTATTTTTTGTGTTTTTCTGCTACAAATGTTTACCTTTGTGGCAACAGATGTTAGAGCTTAACGCGCTATGACTATCCTGAATACAATGTCATTATGAGAACACGAGTGCTTTTGTTTATAGCTGTTTTATGCCTTGCCACTCCTCGACTTTTTGCTCAGCAGAATCAGACGGAGGTGGTTGCAGCTTTTAAAAAAGGTTGCTCTAAAGAGCTGGTTAAATCGATGAATGAGAAGGTGAATTTAGTCATCCTTAATCAGGAATTCGATGTGGATAAACGGAAGGCTATCGCCATAATTGACGATTTCTTTACGGTCAATAAGGTAGAGGGGTTTGCGGTGGTTCATCAGGGACAACGGGGTGAATCGGGGTTTATTATCGGCCTTTTATCTACTGGTAATGGAAAGTTTAGAGTGAATTGTTTCCTTAAAAAGGAATCTGATAATTATTTAATTCATCAAATAAGAATTGATAAAACGAATGAGTAAAGAGAAAGAATTAATAGACCAATTAATTGATCTGGCTTTCGCTGAAGATATCGGTGATGGCGATCATACGACACTTTCGTGTATTCCGGAAACTGCTATCGGAAAATCGAAACTTTTAATTAAGGAACCGGGTGTGTTGGCTGGTGTGGAAGTCGCTAAAGAGATCTTTAACCGCTTTGATCCGACAATGAAGGTGGAGGTGTTTATCAACGATGGAGCAGAGGTGAAACCTGGTGATGTGGCCATGGTAGTAGAGGGAAAAATCCAATCGCTGTTGCAAACTGAACGCTTGATGCTTAATGTGATGCAGCGTATGAGTGGCATCGCTACGATGACGCGGCGGTATGCTAAGCAGTTGGAAGGTACTCGTACACGGGTGTTGGATACACGGAAAACAACTCCTGGATTGCGCATTTTGGAGAAAATGGCAGTCAAAATTGGGGGCGGCGTGAACCACCGCATCGGGTTGTTCGACATGATTTTGCTCAAAGATAATCATGTCGATTTTGCCGGCGGTATAGATAAAGCTATCACTCGGGCTAAAGAGTATTGCCAAGCTAAAGGTAAGGATTTGAAGATCGAAATCGAGGTGCGCAACTTCGACGAGTTGCAGCAGGTACTCGATTTAGGGGGCGTGGATCGTATTATGTTTGATAACTTTACGCCGGAGATGACTAAAAAAGCCGTAGCGATGGTGGATGGAAAATATGAAACGGAATCGTCTGGAGGCATCACTTTCGATGCGCTTCGCGATTATGCTGAATGTGGCGTTGACTACATTTCGGTAGGGGCTTTGACTCATTCGGTTAAAGGGCTCGATATGAGCTTTAAAGCTGTCTAATCTATAGAAATAAACGTACCGGTGTGACCAGGCTAAAAGGTTTAGTGTGGCATACTGGTACGTTTTAACTTCATTTTACATTTCTTTTTGCAGCATTTCGCATACTTGAACGTCTAATGGGCAAAGGAGTCGGACAAGAGACACCCTTAATAATGTATAAATTTTGGTCTTAGACAACGAAATAGAATTGATAAAGGGCTGTCGGGCAGGAGACGATTCCGCTCGGAAGAGGCTTTATACACTCTATTCCGAAAAAATGTTGGCCGTATGTTATCGTTATACGGGGGATATAGACGCCGCACATGATGTTTTGCACGATGGGTTTATGAAGATTTTTACTCATTTTTCTTTTCGTGGCGACTCTTCTCTCTCTACTTGGATGACTCGGATTATGATGACACAAGCCATCGATTATTTACGTCGCGAAAAGCGTTTGACGCAAGTGGTGGTGCGTGAAGAGGCCTTGCCTGAGATGGCCGACCTTTCGGGGGGAGCTAATGAGGACCTGACTGAAGAGCTATTGATGACTTTTGTCGCTCAACTACCTGACGGTTGCCGAACGGTATTCAACTTGTATGTTTTTGAAGAAAAATCGCACAAGGAGATCGCTGAGCTACTTCACATTAAGGAGCATTCGTCTACTTCGCAATTACATCGAGCTAAATGTTTATTGGCTGAGAAAATAAAAGAATATAGAAAGCATGCAGAAAGAAAATGATCAATTAACCGCTTTGTTTCGTTCGCGTCTGAATGGTGCGGAACTAACTGTGCGAGATGGGTTTTGGGAGGAGTTGGAGCAGGCTGTCCCAGTGGCCTTGCTTCATCGCCGTAAGGTGTTGTTTTATCGCATCTCTGCGGTGGCTTCAGTGGTGTTGGTGCTGTTGAGTACCTTTGCTTGCATTTGGTATTGTTCACCTAAAGAGGAGGTGAAACAAGCCTTTGCTCAGGTGGCTGTTTCCAGTCATGCTAGTTTGAATGGCGATAGGATACAGGTTGATCCATTGCCTATAACGGTTGAGCCGGTTTTAAATCGGTCTCACAACCGGGTAGCTAGTGGTTCTGCTTTGCCTCTGTCCTCTGATGAGGATTCGGTCTCAATGACTCTATCGATGTCGTTCTCTTTTTCTGTGACGCAGGTGTCCGATAGATCGTCTTCCGATGGCATGAATCGGAGAAGCGGATTTGAGGAGCAAGCCTTGAATCAAGTGGATGCGAATGAGAGCGAGAGCACAGACCGCCAATTGTCTGAATCAGTGCGTAGTGCTCGTGCAGATCGCCATCAGTCGTCTTCTAAGTGGGCTTTAAAGGCTCATGCTGGCGTGGGGCTCCCAGCCGATCAGGGAACGCATAAGGCGCCTTTGTCTGTAGGGGTAGAGGTGGAGCGGAAGTTGAATGAGCGTTTGAGTGTAGAAACCGGATTGAACTACTCTTTTTTAAGATCTGATGGGCAACGGTTGCATTATTTAGGAATTCCTTTAAAAGCGAACTATACGTTGTTGGGGTCTGACCATATAGATTTTTATCTTTCAGGTGGTGGATTACTTGATAAGTGTATAGCTGGTGCGCCTAATAATGGGTTTGGTCATGAACCGATACAGCTCTCTTTAATGGGAGGGGTGGGGATTCGTTATAAACTGAATGAGTCTGTTGCGCTTTTCGTAGAGCCAACTATTATTCATCATTTTAAGACGGATTCAGAATTGGCTACCGTGCGTACTAGTCGGCCAACGGCCTTCAATTTACTTTGCGGAATACGTATGACCTATTAAATCTGATCGACATGAACAAGACGTTTATCTTATGCTTAGTTGCTTTGCTCGCTTTGTTGGTAGCAAGTTGCGGGAAAGAAGAACTCGATTTTAACAACCCTGATGTAGAGTTGTTTGTGAAACAATTAAAGGCAGGGACTTATAAGGGCAAAAATGAGAAGGGGGTTGTTGAGGTTCCACTTTTTACAGAGAAAGATATTCCTGATTTATTGAAATATACAGAAGATGTAACAGTTATCTCTTCTTTTCCTTCGGTTTACAATACCAACAGCGGCAAAATTCGTTTAAGCGAATGTATGATGTGGGTTATTGAAAAGATTCGTAGAGGAACTCCGCCCTCTTTGGGTTGCAAGATGGTTTTGGTAGGGGCTGAGAATTACGAACCGACTTATTTCCTTTCTGATAAAGAGGTACTTGATGCAGCCGCTTTTTATAGGCGTTGGTGGGAGAACAGACAGTATCCTCGAACAGCTTGGACTATCGATCCTTGCTATGATGATCCGCTTTGCGGAAGTGGCTATCGGTGGTGGTAAAATAAATCTTTGTAACATGACAAAACGTCTTTTATTGTGGGGGAGCTTAACTTGCTTCTCGCTTCTTGTGCGTGCGCAACAGTGGAGTGTTCAGGATTCCCTTAATCTTAAACGGCTGCTGGATGGATCTGAGAAGTTGCAACTGAATAAAGAGTCTATCCGTCAGATTGATTTTGGGCATAACCCGATGAAGCAAAAACTATCGGCAGAGAAAGAGTGGTTGTTGCCCGATGAAACATTGCCTACGGCTTTACCCAAAGCGAAAGTGACATTGACGTTGCATCCTTATACGGCTCAGACTCGTTATGATTGGGACCCGATCTACCAACGTCAGATTCATGTGACTCACCGAACTTGGCAAGAGAGCTCTTCGGCAGGGCGTTGGGCAGAATTAAACCCGACTAATTGGAAAGAAAAGCTGAGGAAAGGTGAAGTGAATTTCAGACTATTGAGTGAGCGAGCCAACGGGATGTCTGTGAGTGTGCCAGTGATGAATGTCGGTCGTAACTTATCGCTTGGACATGGAGTGTATATAAATGGTGGCGTTATCGGTGGTTTGGATCTGATGCTTCCTTTCACGAAAGATTTTTGGGATGTGAAGGGCCGTGAACGGCGTGAGCGTACACTGGAACTTTTAAAAACGTATGGCGATTCTACTACTGTTCTGATAAATAGGCCGATCATTTCGATAACTCGTTAATTTTGACTAATTTTGTCTGTCGACAAGTCTTGTTGGCCCATTTTTTAATCCTGATAAACAGATTATGAATAGAATTACCTCATTATTTAAAATTGATTACCCTATAATTCAAGGTGGTATGGTTTGGTGCAGTGGATGGCGTTTGGCTTCTGCTGTGAGTCATGCCGGTGGTTTAGGACTGCTGGGTGCCGGATCGATGCATCCGGAAGTATTACGTGAGCATATCCGTCGGTGTAAAGCGGCAACCGATAAGCCTTTTGGTGTGAATATTCCTCTCCTTTATCCGCAGATCGAAGAGATTATGCAGATTGTGGCTGAAGAGGGTGTGAAGATTGTGTTTACCTCCGCTGGAAATCCAAAGACATGGACTAGGTGGCTGAAAGAACGCGGCATTACAGTGGCTCATGTCGTTTCATCTTCTAAATTTGCGGCGAAGTGTGAGGCAGCAGGTGTCGATGCCATTGTAGCCGAAGGGTTTGAAGCCGGTGGTCACAATGGTCGCGAAGAGACGACCACACTTTGCTTGATACCTGCCGTAAGAAAGGCTACTTCTCTACCGTTGATTGCAGCTGGTGGAATGGGTACTGGTGAAGGAGTTTTGGCAAGCATGGTTTTAGGAGCCGAAGGAGTTCAGATTGGTACGCGGTTTGCATTGACGCATGAGAGCTCGGCGAGCGAAGCGTTTAAACAGCGGTGTGTTGCTCTGCAAGAAGGAGACACAAAACTGCTTTTGAAGAAATTGGCGCCTACACGTTTGGTGAAGAATGAATTTTGCGATTTAGTAGAACAAGCAGAAAATAATGGAGCCACCGCCGATGAATTACGTGAGTTACTAGGACGTGGTAGAGCTAAGAAGGGAATTTTCGAAGGCGATCTTGTGGAAGGTGAGTTAGAGATTGGTCAAGTATCGGCTCTTTGTCCAAGCTTGCAGTCGGTAGATGAAGTGATGACCGAACTGTTAAGAGGATTTGAGCAAGCAGCCTCCAAGACCTATACACTTAAATGAGAAAACAGTGAATGGAGTAGCTCTTTTTAAAGAAGCTCCCCTTTTCTTGATAAGAAAGCTCCATAAAAGAGGTTGTATACCACTCTTTTATGGAGCTTTTATTTAATGAAAGATCTTGGGATGCTTATTTACTCTTTAAAGCAGCAAAGATTAATCCTTCGAGTTCTTCTGCTAACTCCGGATTATCGGCGATACACTGTTTAGCAGCGTCGCGTCCTTGTCCGAGTTTCGTATCGTTGTAGCTATACCATGAACCACTTTTCTTGATAATGCCTTTATCAGCACCTAGATCAATAATTTCTCCAGAACGAGAGATTCCTTCGCCAAACATGATGTCGAATTCTGCTCTACGGAATGGAGGTGCTACTTTATTTTTAACGACTTTAACTTTCGTCTGTTTACCGATCATTTCTTCGCCATCCTTAATTGCTTGTCCGCCTCGAATATCCAAACGCACAGTGGCATAAAATTTAAGCGCATTACCACCGGTTGTTGTTTCTGGATTACCAAACATGACTCCAATTTTTTCGCGCAGCTGGTTGATAAAGACACAAGTTGTCCGTGTTTTGCTTACAGCAGCGGTCAGCTTACGCAAAGCCTGCGACATTAAACGTGCTTGAAGTCCCACCTTATTATCTCCCATATCACCTTCTATTTCAGCCTTAGGAGTTAAAGCAGCCACAGAGTCGATGACAATGATATCAATAGCCGAAGAGCGAATCAGTTGTTCTGCAATTTCCAAAGCCTGTTCACCGTTATCGGGTTGAGAGATCCATAAGTCATCAATATTCACTCCCAGTTTAGCTGCATAAAAACGGTCAAAAGCATGTTCGGCATCAATAAAAGCAGCGATACCACCGGCTTTTTGTGCTTCGGCGATGGCATGGATAGCCAAAGTTGTTTTACCAGAAGATTCCGGTCCGTAGATTTCTATTATTCTACCTCGCGGATAACCTCCTACGCCCAGTGCCACATTCAGTGCCACAGAACCTGTTGGTATAACCTCCACTTGTTCCACTACTTCGTCGCCCATTTTCATGATAGAACCTTTACCGAAGTTCTTTTCTATCTTTTCCATAGCGGCTTGTAGTGCCTTTAATTTTTCGCTCGATGCCATATTGTTGTCTGTTTCAAAATTTAATTCATCTTTCTTTGCCATAGTTCTATAGTCTATAGATCGTTAGTCTTGATTAAAAATCTGTTCGGCGTGTATTTTGGTTTTCACCTCTTTGGGCGTAAGGATACGTTCCACAACCCCTTCTTCATTAATGATAAAGGTAGTTCGGAATGTGCCCATATACGTCCGTCCGTACTGTTTTTTTTCGCCCCAAACGCCAAATGTCTCCACCAGTTTCTTTTCATTATCGGCAATCAAGCTAAAAGGAAGTTGATGCTTCTCAATAAAATTCCGGTGAGATTTCTCACTGTCGATACTAACCCCAATAACCTCATAACCTTCTTGTTGCAGCTGGGAGTAATTATCCCGTAAATTGCAAGCTTGAGCGGTACATCCGGGGGTGTTATCTTTGGGATAAAAATAGAGAACCACTTTTTTCCCTTGAAACTGGCTTAACAAGACCTCTTCACCTTTTTCGTTTATACCCAATTTTTCTGGGGCTTTATCTCCAATGTTTATCATGATTCCACGTTTGTTTATAGTTCTAAATCACCATCGATAACCTCATGCCAAGGTAATCCCTGTTTGTTGAGTTGTTCCATGAAAGGATCTGGGTTGAACTCTTCTACATTGTTTACTCCCGGACGTTTCCATTCGCCTTTGAAGAACATCATTGCTCCAATCATAGCCGGTACCCCTGTCGTGTAACTAACGGCTTGCATGCCAGTCTCTTTATATGCTGCTTGATGGCTGCAATTGTTGTAGACATAGTATGTGCGCTCTTTACCGTCTTTCATACCTTTGATTCGACAGCCGATAGAGGTTTCCCCTTCGTAGTTTTCACCCAACTCCTGTGGATTAGGCAATACCGCTTTCAGGAATTGTAACGGAACGATCTTCATGCCGTTATACTCCACTTCATCAATGCGAGCCATACCAATATTTTGGATCACACGCAGGTGAGTCAGGTATTCTTGACCAAAAGTCATCCAAAAGCGTGCCCGTTTAATTGTTGGGAAATTCTTCACCAATGATTCTAGTTCCTCATGGAAGAGCAAATAAGAATCACGTGCACCGATATTCGGGTAATGAAGTGGTTTATGAATCTCCAAGGGTTCTGTGGTAACCCATTGCCCATTTTCGTAGTAACGTCCGTTTTGGGTAATTTCACGAATGTTGATTTCCGGATTAAAGTTGGTTGCAAATGCTTTATGGTGATTCCCTGCATTACAATCTACGATATCAAGATAGTGCATTTCATCGAAGTAATGTTTAGCTGCATAAGCCGTGTAGATACCACTTACTCCCGGATCAAATCCGCAACCTAAAATAGCCGTCAGTCCAGCTTCTTTAAAGCGTTCGTGGTATGCCCATTGCCAGCTATATTCAAAATGAGCGACATCTTTCGGCTCGTAGTTGGCCGTATCAAGATAGTTCACACCGGCTTTCAAACAAGCCTCCATGATTGTTAAATCCTGATAAGGTAGAGCTACATTAATAACCAATTCTGGTTTAAAGTCATTGAATAAAGTTACCAGCTCATCCACATTATCAGCATCCACTTTTGCTGTTTTTATATTGGGGTTACCAATTGCTTCTACTATCTTATCACATTTCTCCTTTGTTCGGCTTGCAATCATGATATCAGTAAAAACATCGGCATTTTGTACCACCTTATGTGCCACGACAGTACCTACACCGCCAGCACCAATAATAAGAACTCTACCCATTTTTTAACGTCTGTAATTTAAGTTATAAATTTAAAAATGATTTGTTTTTTGAATATGATTGAGCAAATATACATTTAATTTTAGAAAAAAGAGAGGGCCTGCCTGCTTTTATTTATTCCCTCGTAAAAGTCGTCCGCTCTCAAATTCCAAAAGTCGTCCCTGATAAAACCACGTTTCAAACCTCTTGTCTGTTTTTTGTCTGATTTCGATGGGGTCTCCTAGGGCTAATCGGCACTCATCCATGGTCATCCCTTGACTCACTTTTCCTTGAGCGATGAGCGCCCAATGTGCTTCACTGATATATGGATACTGTTTTTTGATGTTTCCAAGGGTGAATAGGTTTCTTATGTAGTTGTCGTTTTTAATTATGACGTCGTATTTCAGATCCGCTTTAACTTCATAGCTTTTTTGGTTCTCATCGGTCAGGCGGACAACAACAAGAGTTTTTTCAATAAAAGTGATCTCTTTCACAAGCAGAGGGGTATATCGAGGTATGCGGATCTCACTTGTTGTTTTACCCTCAGCGATTTGGAACGACGATTTAGCTAGAATCGTCTGGTTGGGATAGACTGCTTGATTAAGGTACTTCTCTTTTAAGATATTTTCCTCCCCAATCTTTTTATCAGTAAAGTTGAATGCGTTAGAAAACAATTGGTACTTTTTATCTCCTTGGAAATCAGAACTGTTTAAGCCTGAATTTGTGCGAGAAAAAGCCACCTCTTGATAGTATTGCGTACCAGATTCGTCTTCGAAAATGAGTTTTACGGGATAAGCTTTTGAGCCAACTCCAACAGCCTTAACCACCACCTTGGCGTTTTCGGCAATAGGAACCTCTCTGTATCCGTTGTAATTATTGGCATCATCAATGCGGGCGGTGGTGTTTTTAAGGTAAAGCGTTTTCCCCATTAGTAGCTCTCTAGCAGAGTCAACATCTTTCAGATAGACTAATCCGTTGATCGCTTTTCGCGGGTTATCTTTGCAGATCTCATCTAATTGGAGGTTTTTTATTTCGTGATAATACTTTTTCCCTTCACACTCAAACACAAATCTGGTGTGGTGCGTTTCGCCGATAGATAGAGTTACGACTTTATCCTCTGTACCTTTAAATTCCATTATTTTTTGTTTCAGTAACATGTTGCTGACGTCACTGCCATCTTCATAATTCGAGAATATTGGAATAAATTTATCTTTGGCAGACGGCATAAACATAAATTTCATCCCAGGTGTCCATTCGCAGAGAATGCGCAATGGGAAGTTTTTAGAGAGGAAGTCCTCTTCCTCACTTAAGACTGTTTTTTGAGTCGATGAGGTGTTTACGAGGTAATCGTTTTGAGCCATAATCAGATTCAGATGGCTTAAAAAAAGGAGTAGGAGAATAGGTGTTCTTTTCATATGAAGTACTTTTAAAAACTATAAAATCTTTATTTTCGTTATATCTTTCAGTGCAAATGTATCTATTTTATGCTAATTTTATCTTTATTTCTATTTTTGTATTCAAATTAATTTAAACTTTAATATATGATGAAGAAAACTATTGTTTTGATGAGTTTAGTTGGTGTTGCGATTTTTTTATTTTCGTGTCGCTCTACCGAGAAACTATTATCCTCTTCTTCTATCAATGGCGAATGGGATATTGTTGAAATAAATGGTGTAAAGGTTATAGCTGGTGATAGAGGCCATTTACCTTTTATTGGTTTTGATGGAACACAGGGACGTATCTATGGGAATAGTGGATGTAACCGGATGATGGGAACATTTAAACTGAATGTGAAGCCTGGTTCTTTAGATTTTGGCCCAATAGCTAGCACGCGGATGGCTTGTCCGGATATGACCACCGAACAGAATGTTTTGAATATTCTCTCGCAAGTGAAAACGTACCAACTTGTTGCCCATGAGCGGTTGTTACTTTGTAATGGCAATAAACGTCCTGTAGCACTTTTGCAGCGTAAAGTCAAAGATGTATCCATCTTGTCTGGTGAATGGTTAATCAAAGAGATTAATGGTGTGGTTGTAACTACCCAAACAGAGCGGTTGCCTTTTTTGAATTTCGATGTAAAAGAACAAAGAGTTCACGGTAACCCTGGATGCAATGTGGTGAATGGGGCTTTTAAAACTGAACCAGGTAAGCCTAGCAGTCTCTCCTTTTCGAATTTAGCGAGTACCATGATGGCGTGTCCTGACCTGAAAGTGGAAGACGAAATCTTGAAAGCTATGGAGCAAGTACGCTCTTTTTCAGAACAGTCTGCAGAACTGGTTGGGTTATGTGATGCAACAGGAAAGGTCTTATTGCTTTTAGAAAAGAAATAGAATAATGGCCTAAACCTCGTCTTCCTTTAACTCTCTTTTGATTGTACCATAAGGAATTGAAACTCTGCTATCGGAGTTGTGTCGAAAGAAAGTGTTCAGCTGATAACCAAGAGCGTGCATTTACCTCAAATGAATCATTTTCACGGGTAAATGCACGCTCTTTTTTTGGGCAGTCCGAAAACCCGATGGGTCTCATTTAAACAACTGGTTGACTTGACCTAAAAAAGACCGACTCAACCGGGAAAGGTGGCACACTAATGGCCTAGAAATAAAGAGTTGGTCTGAAATAAAATAGATTTATCGACTTTATCCCGGCGCCATTAAGCGGAGATAACCCTTTCATAAACTGCCGTCTCACAAGAGTTAAGTCATATCTCCCTCTCTTTTCTACACTTCACCTGCGTGAAGTCTACACTTCACCTGCATGAAGTATACACTTCACCTAGGTGAAGTGTAGAAAATCTGTTGATCTTTGACTTAACCTAACGGTGATAAGGGCTTAAGCTAACCATTCATCCCACTAAAGCAGGCTAGATTTTACTCCAAAGTCAGTGACTAGCACTCGTCTGAACTTGATGCCTGCGCTCCAAAGTGTATGTGTTATCTTCAATGCGCCCCAAAGGTGAGAGATAACGCTCCAAAGGTGAGAGATAAATGTCAGGATATATGGGATCAAGACGAAAAGTCTGTAGGTGGCAAACTTGTATGGTCTGATTTCTTTATATGCCCTACACGACAAGCGGCTACGTCTTTAACGGATGCCTCCTCCCTCTTCTGACAGTCTTCTTTTGAAACGTCTGTCTTTTTGGCAGAAATGATGCCAGGGTTTAAGCATCTGTTTTTTTGGCATGCCGTTTGTTTTTGTATCATCGATTGCTTGGAAAATCCCCTCGGGATGAATGTTCGAGCAGAAAACATCGAATAATAACAAAATAATAAATAAAGATCATGGGAAAAATTATTGGAATTGACTTAGGAACAACGAACTCTTGCGTTTCTGTATTTGAAGGAAACGAACCGGTTGTAATCGCTAATAGCGAAGGTAAACGTACGACGCCTTCTATCGTAGCATTTGTAGATGGCGGTGAGCGCAAAGTGGGTGATCCTGCTAAACGTCAGGCTATCACAAACCCGAAACGTACAATCTTTTCTATCAAACGTTTTATGGGTGAAAACTGGGATCAAGTGCAGAAAGAGACTGATCGCGTACCTTATCAAGTAATTAAAGGAGATAACAATACGCCTCGTGTTGACATCGATGGCCGTTTATATACACCACAAGAAATTTCAGCAATGATTCTTCAAAAGATGAAGAAAACAGCTGAAGATTATTTGGGACAAGAAGTTACCGAGGCTGTTATTACTGTGCCGGCTTACTTCTCAGATTCACAGCGTCAGGCAACTAAAGAAGCTGGTCAAATCGCTGGTTTAGAAGTGAAACGTATTGTGAATGAACCGACTGCTGCTGCTTTGGCTTATGGCTTGGATAAGGCTCATAAAGAGATGAAAATTGCCGTGTTCGACTTAGGTGGTGGTACGTTCGATATCTCTATTCTTGAGTTCGGTGGCGGTGTGTTCGAAGTTCTTTCAACCAATGGTGATACACACTTAGGTGGTGATGATTTCGACCAAGTTATTATCGACTGGTTGGCACAAGAATTCAAAAACGACGAAGGTGCTGATTTAAAAGCCGATCCGATGGCGTTACAACGTTTGAAAGAGGCTGCCGAAAAAGCAAAAATAGAACTTTCTTCTTCAACCAGTACAGAGATCAACTTACCTTATATCATGCCAGTAGGTGGTGTGCCTAAGCACTTGGTTAAAACGCTGACTCGTGCTAAGTTTGAATCATTGGCACATGGATTAATTCAGGCTTGTCTTGAACCTTGTAAGAAGGCGATGAACGATGCTGGTTTGAGCAACTCGGATATCGACGAAGTTATCTTAGTAGGTGGATCGTCACGTATTCCTGCTATTCAGAAGTTGGTAGAAGACTTCTTTGGAAAAGCACCTTCAAAGGGTGTTAACCCCGACGAAGTGGTTGCCGTAGGTGCTGCTGTTCAAGGTGCTGTGTTGACCGATGAGATTAAAGGTGTTGTGTTGCTTGATGTAACTCCTTTGTCAATGGGTATCGAAACAATGGGTGGTGTTATGACTAAATTGATCGAAGCGAATACCACTATTCCTTGTAAGAAGAGTGAAACATTCTCGACTGCTGCCGATAATCAAACAGAAGTAACGATCCATGTTATTCAAGGTGAGCGTCCGATGGCTAGTCAGAACAAATCAATTGGTCAGTTTAACCTGACAGGTATTGCGCCGGCGCGTCGTGGAGTGCCTCAAATCGAAGTTGCTTTCGATATTGACGCCAATGGTATCTTGAAGGTATCTGCCAAAGATAAGGCTACTGGTAAGGAACAAACCATCCGTATTGAAGCTTCAAGCGGTTTGAGTAAAGAGGAGATCGAACGCATGAAGGCTGAGGCTGATGCTAATGCTGAGGCTGATAAGCAAGAGCGCGAAAAGATCGACAAGTTGAATCATGCTGATAGTTTGATTTTCCAAACAGAAACGCAATTGAATGAGTTGGGTGATAAGCTTTCTGCTGATAAGAAAGCTCCGATTGAGGCGGCTCTTGCGAAACTGAAAGAGGCTCACAAAGCTCAGGATATTCCAACAATTGATGCTGCAACTGCTGAACTGAATGCTGCTTTCCAAGCTGCTAGTGCAGAGATGTATGCTCAAAGTGGTGCGCAAGGTGCACAAGCCGGTCCGGACATGAACGGCGGACAAGCTCAAGATGATAGCAGACATGGCGATAATGTGCAAGATGCTGACTTTGAAGAGGTGAAATAATTCCGATAAGGAAACAGAGAATAAACAATAGGCAAAGAGGTGTAATTTAAATAGTTACACCTCTTTTCTTATATAATACTT
>RZZX01000160.1 GCA_009929715.1 Bacteroidia bacterium | reverse complement strand
TCTGCTAGTACAAAAGGAATGAACGTCAGGATAAAAATAGCCATCATAGAGATTTATACAACTATGATGGCCCTGCTTGTTTAAGACCTAATGTTACTGAGTTACTTTAGTATAGGTCACATTGCAATAAGTATTATCGTACTCTGTGATGATGATAGCAAGTGATTTGTTACCGTTGTAATAATAAGTGAGCCCTGTTTCCGGATCATCAAGATAAGAATAATGCTCTTTCAAAGTTTTCATGATGTCGCTCTTCTTTGAAATCAATTCGGTATCTATAACGGAATAGAGTTCGCCGGTTACCGGTGAAAAGCAATATAGAATGCCACACATGCCAGCACTCTTTGAATATGTCAGCATATTCGCCTGTGAATTCTTGAGTGAATAGTCCTTCATGTTGCTTGCCATGTAGTTTTTAACCTGTTCCATGGTAGAGCCCATAGTGCTATATGGCTCAACCCATGAGGAGTTATCCTGAACTATTTCCTCAATGGTATCATCACCGCTGCAAGAAGTTAGTAACGCTGTTGAAGCCATCATGAATGAAATAATGGCAATAAAAAATGTCTTGTTCATATTATTGGGGTTTTAAAAATGTGCTTTGTATTGGATACCCTGGTTACAAATCGTATGCCAAGGTATCCGTTTCTTATTATCATAGACGTCCACTGTCACTATAGGAGTAGTAATCTGAATCTGCGAAGATGACATGATCAATCAACTTTATATCAAAAGTTTCAGCCGCCTTCTTTATTTTATCTGTAATTTTATCATCATGCATTGAAGGTTTGGTATTACCACTTGGATGGCAATGGACAAGAGCCATAACTGTAGCATTGCAAAGAACAGCCGTTTTCAATATGAGCCTTACGTCCACTACTGTGGAACTAATTCCACCTTTCGAAAATTGTTGCGCTTTGATAGGCTTTGCTGCCGTATTCATAAATATTACCCAAAACTCTTCAGCTTCTACTCCGGTCAAGTGAGGTCGCATCATTTGGTAAATCATGCTAGAGCTAGTAATAGACTTTGCTTCATCTTTATCCTTGAGACTGCGTTTATAGAGTTCTACTATACTATTGGCAAACTTTTTCTTAGCAGGGCTTAGCTTATTGATGAAATCCATAAAAGAAAGTCCACCTGCATAGTCATCTACCATCTTTTCTGATACGCAAGATACAAGTTCTCTGTCGCTTTGCAGACGTAAATCTGCTGAATATAATACATCCATATCTCTTTTTTATTCGTTCTTATTGAGGTTTATTTGCTGGCAAAAAGAAAAAGGTACCCATCTGATAGTCATTTGCACCAAATGGGCTATCTTTTCACTATTTGAGAATTATTTCATCCCGATATACCAATATCTCGGCACCACTTGAAATTTTAACTAATAACCGGCAACCATAATCCCCTATGATTTCTCCTTCGCTATATCCTCTGTAACTCTCTTTCAGCGTGCAGCGCATTCCTACTACATCGCTGGTTTCTTCTTCGTTATACATAGTTGAGTGCTTTTAGTAGTGAATATTCCATTTACCTTGACTAAAGGTGCGAAAGGATACGTACTCGCACTGAAGTTCATGACTAAGAATTCTGATATATAGCTTATTAGGCTCCTGGATATTCTTCATCATTTCATCAATGCTTTCGCATGGAAAAGTCCATCGTGAAGTAAATTCGCCATCCAAGGTATCCTCGTACACTTCAAGATAGGTTTCAAAGTGTTCATCGAGATATTTCTCGATCATATTCAAATCTTGCTCGTTTTCAGTACTAGCAAAGAATAGGTTTGTGCAATAATTAGCCATCGCTTAACAGATTTATATAAGTTCTACAATTTTGTCCACCTTACCGAATAAGATTGTCTTTAAGGATGTCTTGTCCATAGCATAATACTCTGCTATTTGTCCTGCTTGTCGCACCCAGTACAGATGTGCCACGTCAGAAAAGTCAAACATCCATCCCATAACACTTACACAACGTCTGCCATAAGTATTGCTATGCATGGCTTGCGTAAGCCAATTCTTTTCACTTCGGTTAAGCTTACCTCCGTCATTCAATCGTTGGCGAAGTTGATAGGCTCTGCTATCCTTTAGAGTATCCAATTCCGGTACATCCCAGCTCACGAATTTTCTTGTATAGTCCATAACTAAAAAGTTTTTTATCCCTTTCTTTGAATCATCTTCTTTCAGGGATTAATTAAAATTATGGTGCCATCAAAGGTGTTCTGTGCCGTCATGCAAGTTTTACTGTCAAAATACGACCCACAGGGTGGAGATTTCTACTAGTAACCGTTAGGCTTGAACTTTCGTGAACGAGAGCAGAACATGTACCTTTGCATCCAGAATTTCATCAAGCCCGGAAAACAGAAATGAAGCAATAGGATTGCGATGCCCTGCATAGGTCTAAAAGTGCCTATCACGATGTTCTAAAAGTGTTATTGCTGGCGAAAAGAAAAATATAAAAGGTTGTTGCGAAGCGTTGCTAGAAGGGTTTACTTATGCTTTATAAATGGGTGAACTCTCTCTCTTTTCGGCAGCAAAATTAAGATTGGTTTCCACTTTACTTTACATACCTTTCTCTATATACAGATACTAAACTAAAGAGATAAGTAGACATATTTATGTGTCTACCTATCTACCTTGAAAAAATATTCTACTTCCTTCTTCGTAGTTTATCCAATACTTTTTGCTTGCGTGCTTTTGCCAGTTCAAATAGCTTCAATCTGACTTCTCCTTCTATTTCATAATCCGATTTGATTTTACTCTTGTCCATCCAGGCATTAAGATCACGACGACTAATAAAACAATGCTTTCCACCAGGTTTATAATAGGATAATTCATGTTCCTCCAATAATTTATATACTCCGCCCTTACTAAAATGTAAGATATCAGCGACTTCTTGAACAGTATAATACTCACGCGTTTGGTAAATTTCAATAATCTTCTCAAACTTGGTAAGAAAAGATAATACGCCACCATACTCTTCAAGTGTATCAAACAAATCCATTAACCTGTTTACGCTCTCACAAAAAAATTCACTATCGTAACGCGCACGTGTCATTCGAATCTTAGGAGCTTTTTCTTGTCTCTTATAATTAGCCATAATACAAAATGTTTTTTATCCCTTTCGTTTGAATACTACTTGGGCCAGTTAAATATTTTGTTGCTACTAAAGGTGTTACTTGCATTCACCAAGATTTTCATCATAAATACAACTCTATTAGAGTGGAGATTTATGACGAAATAGGTATTACATGATCTAGAGTGAATCAGCAAGTCACTACTACCTTTGCAACCAAATAATTAATAGGCCAAAGCTGTAATCGATGATTTAAGACTATAAAAGGGAAAATCAATAGAGCTCAGGGTAAGATAAAAGCATATAGATTCAAGCTTATTACAAATGGTATAATTCGACTTTAGTCCTCTTTATAATAGCCAATCTAATAAAGTAAAGAACTAAAGTTTGTATATTGCTATGATTTAGTATAGTTTTGTTGATAGTTGTTGCAAAATGACGAATAAGAGAAAACAAGATAATAATAACCGAGTATCAGAAGAGAAAACTCTTAATATCCATAGCGGGAATCCTTCTCTTTTTCAGTTTGTATAACATGCCTTCAATTTTCAACTAAAAACGAAAAAAAGAAAGAAAGATGATAGTTTCTAATGTCAACAAAAGTTAATGAAAAAACCCGTTTTCTCATGCTCGAATGTCTTCGACAAACGGGTGACACTACATTGTCACCAATATTTTGAGAATTTCTTGTATATGTTTTATATTCAGGGTGTTAGAAAATCTCTTCACATTCTGTATCGGCAAGTAACTCATATCCAACAACTTAAAACATTTTAAAATAACTGCGAATAACCTGCTCATAATGAGTGGGTTATTTTTTTAACACTTC
>RZZX01000053.1 GCA_009929715.1 Bacteroidia bacterium | reverse complement strand
GAGGCCTTACTTTTCAAAAACAAAACCCGAAGCACCATTTTAAAGGGCTTCGGGAAGGATTTCTATGCTGTTTTGAGTTTTACCGGACAGCAATAATTCGGTTTCTGTACGTCAGACCGAGAGTTTGCCGCCGACTTCCTTCAGATTCTACTTCACAGTAGACACCCTTGTCTTAAGCTAACGCTTCCCACTATCAAGGCGCGTTCGGGACTTGCACCCTAAAGTTATCGCCCATGCTGGGCGAACTAAATAAGCCCCGTTTCATCTATCTATAACAGAGATGAAACGGGGCTAAACTAAACAAATTCTACCTAACTATATGATACCATCTTACTGTTTCGGTGCAAAACTGGTATACAAGCGGAACTCATGAGCAGGCACAGAGATGGTTTGTCCACCCTGAACAGCAGCCCCGTTGCCCATGTAATCATACCATGTACCAGCAGGAATAGTATAACTAACCGCGTGCGTGGTAAAGTTGCCAAAAACCTGCAACTTCTTACCATCGACAGACGACAAAGTCAACGTCCGTCCAGTCTCCCAATCGGCCAGTTTCACATTCCAATCGAGTGTAGCAGACGAGGCAAAAAGCGATGGATAAGCCGTTCTCAAGTTAATCAACTTACTATAATTGTCGACCAATGCCTTGTTGCTATCCGCATACTCCCAATGAATCGGTTTCTTGCCCGTGCGTCCCCCCTCTTCGATAGAGACATCGTAGGCCATCTCACCAAACTGCCAAACCATTTTCGGCCCAGGCACAGTAAAGAAGAACGCCGCATTGGTAGAAAGACTCTTCAAACGATTAGCGTTATTATCTTTCAAATCGCCATTACCGTATTTTTTTACTTTATAATTCACCCGTTCTTCATCGTGGCTCTCCATATACCCGATGTAAGAACCAAACGTTATATTATAAGTGAACAAGCGGTAAAACTCACTATCGGCAGGCCAGCTCATACCCGACTGACAATACGCATTATTCAAGTTACGCCAAACCTTCATACCATCGGCAGCCAGCACTTTCTCTTCGCTATCCTCTGCAAAAAGTTCAAGAATCACGATCGCATCACTCTTCGCACTCTTAATAGCCGAGTTATAATCTTTCCAGACAGCCACACGTGAAGCATCATAATAATCCACTGTAGTTGTCGTACTAGGCTTTTGTGTAAACCCTTTAGCCAAGTCGAAACGGAATCCATCAATGCGATATTCATCCAATAAGAACTTCAAGTTACGTTTCACAAATGTTCTCACTAACGGTGATTCATGGTTAAAGTCATGGAATACACTGTAAGGGTGAGGAGCATCCACATTAAACCAAGGGTTATTGGAAGCTGTTTTATTTTTAGCACTATCCCAGTAAAGTTTAGCAAACGGGTGACTACCACTAGCATGGTTATACACCACATCGAAAATCACAGCAATGCCCCGTTCATGGCAAGCATCAATAAACTCCTTGTACATGGTATCTGTACCATACGCCTTATCCATTGCGAAAAAGAAGCACGGATTATAGCCCCAGCTATCATTTCCATCGAACTCCTGAACAGGCATTAACTCGATCGCATTAAAGCCAAGTGATTTGATATAATCAAGTTTCGCCATAGCCCCTTTCAGATCGCCCGATTGTGTAAAGTCGCGCAATAACATCTCATAAATCACAAGGTTATCTTTATCGGCCACTTTAAAATTAGAGACCTTCCAAGTATAAGCATCAGGTTGAATTTTAAAGACAGAGGCAATTCCGATAGCACCAGTAGGATAAGTTTTATTTTCAGGATAAGTCGACACAGAGATATATTTATCATTATCCGGATCAAGAATTTTGCGTGCATAAGCATCAGCTAGACGCATAGAACCTGCAGCTTTCGTGCCAACATAATATTGGAACGCATACTCTTTCGTAGCCTCAAGCCCTGTCAACGTAATCCACCAACAACCAGCAGCCTCATCACGATACATCTGACTCTTTTCATCATTAGTCAACTTCCACTGATTAAAATCGCCTACCACATAAGCATAATCCTTATGATTACCTGCTGTATCTTTATCATAAAGCACCAACGTAACAGTGGCGTTATCGACGATGTTAATACCCTCTTTCATATTAGCCGGTACAGTTGCCGTTTTAATGGCTCCCGGTTGAAAAGCGGTATATTTAGTATCGGTCAACTCAATAAACGTATCATTAGCCACCGCTTTTTTGGTACCATCGGCACTCCGAATAACAAAGCCCAATTTGGTTATGGCCATTTCACCGGATTTAAACCATTGACGAACAGACGGTGCGATTTCAATCTTCCACACGTTGTCTTCCACAAACGCCATCTTGCACTTCGCAACATTCTCATCCCAAGCAGCCGGAACAAACATCCACACTCCTTCAGCAATCACACCCGTATGTAAGTACACATCACCTTTATAACCATAAAGAGCCGATGTAGCACCCGCCTTAAACGTAATAGTCAACGGTTTATCCGCATCAGGAGCAACCTCGGAATAATTAAAGCCCTCATGCAATTCATTCGGATCCGGTGGTGTAGGCATCGGAAAATCTCTATTCTCCGAACACGACCAGACGAACCAAGTCAACAGAAATAGTAGAAAATTATTTTTTGTCATAGTTATAGTAGTATTAATAAAGAGATGGAAAAAGCTGCCCGCAAGGGCGCGGACAGCTTTCTATCACAAGTTTATATCAAATTACTTTTTAATCAATTCACACGAGCTATTAGCATCATTGCCCAAATGAAGAATCACATCATACGTTCCTGCAGTAATAGACAAGTTACCCGCATTAAATGTTAGCTTTCCTGCGCTACCACCCATGTTGATATCCCAACCATCATTCGCACGGAATTTAAAATCACCATCCGTAAATGTCATGGTTACTCTCCACGTGTTATCAGCCGCATTATAAGCCATATCCGTATCAGTGTCCCAACCACCAGGAGTTGCACTACCGATGACTCCCCAAGTTGTCTTCGTTGCAGAGAACTCTTTTTTAGTCAAATCGGCTTTAACATAATAGAATCCTTCTACCACATTTAAATTGCCACCATCATTCGTTACACTAGGAGAAACAGTTGTAAAGCTACCATATCCATAGTCTTTATACTCCGGATGATCACCACTCGGCCACGCTGGCTGCGCAGTCAATTTAAATCCACCATTCAACTGAATAAATCCGCTATAAACCATATCCATCAGAGGCGTATAAAGTTGAGGTGCAGTAGCAGGATTCCATCCCTGATGGTTGCCAGGCACCCAAATATAAGGTGACACATTCAATTTTTCGATCTTATACGTATACTCCATCATATTCAATGTAATGCGGATATACTGATAATCACCTTTAGCAATTTTCATTGCTTTAGCTCCTTCAGAAACCAATGAACCTTCCAAGGCATCATCACCATCTTTGGCACTACCTAAGATACCAACCGATTCTAAATCACCACCACCAGTCTGCGCATCTACACTCGACTGAGAAGCTATTTTAAACCAGCAGTCAGCAACCTCACCAGTTGTTGCATCTTTCACAGCCGGAATCATAATGGTAAATTCTGAATCTTCATACACATCTTTACCACTATGAGAGAACTTCAAAACGTTGTTCTTATCCCAACTGGTAGGCGCCCCATAGAGGTAATAGGCACTTTCGATCACCGGACCTACTGGAGTTACGCTAATAGGGCCAAAAGCAACCGGAGTAGGCTTCATTGAAGAAGCCATACCGTCGTTAATATAAATAAACACACGCACATAAAGTTCACGTGCACTCGGAGCTTTACCATAGAACGATTTTACAAGTTCATTCAGAACAGTGGGTTTCACTACCGTCACGCCATCGATCAATTCAGAGGCCAATTCCTTAGCTCCTGCAAAGTCGGCTGTTTTAGCAGCCATCAAGCGCAAACTTGTAGTAGCACCATCAGCTAGTTTAGGCGTTTCGATTACAGAGAAAGCTTTAATTGGCGCATTGGCATCAAGCATAGCCTGAGTCAACACAACAGTAGCCAACTCATCAGCCTTAGCTACCTTAAAGCCATCTACCGTTTGTTCCTTTTCTTGTGGGTAAGATTGTGGATCAACCACATCCTTATTGAAGTCTTCATCGCAAGCCGTAAAGCAAGCCGATAAAAGCATCATAGTATATAATAAAGTCTTTTTCATGTTTTTATTCTAATTTAAAGATGATTACTTAACAGAGCCTTCGCTAGTCGTGAAATTGATATAGACTTTTTGTCCGGCAGAAGCAGATACACGAGGCTTTTGATCGCCTCCATCTCCACGATACAACAACTTACCATCACGAACAACAAACTCCGTTTTCCACCAATCAATGCCTGGAAGTTGCACACAAATCCGCAGACCATCTTTGTCTATTGTTGCATCATTTTCCAGTGCAGGAGAGACGAACTCACCTAACCCATTAGGAGCAGTAAACAAGTTTTCAGCTTTAGCTTCCCACACAGCACCAATTGAACCAGATCCAAACAAATAAACATTCGGAGCCAAGAACTGCAAGTGGAAAACATAGTTACGCCCTACGATCTCGGTTGTTACTAAGGCGATATACCATCCCGGTTTAGTCACCATCAGTTTACCATCGGTAGTAATACCAGCCAACGTTTTAGAAGCCTCATCAACCTGCGCATCTGCACCGAATGGAGTTCCCTCAACATTATCTTTAACAGAATTAAATTTAATGTCAACACTTTCACCACCCTCAGTTCCAAAATATTGCAAAGTCCAGAACTGACCAGGACTACTATTTACCGGAACCATTGCACAGCTTTTACCCCAATCGCCTGCACCAAAGATAGTAGAACCAGTGATATACATCGTTTTAGGTTGAACCATCGGTGGAAGAGCAAAGAAAGGCTTCACTTTAGGCAAGGTGATTACATTCGATGTTGCAGGGGCATCAACAGCTCCCAGATTGGCAATCAAACGCACATATACCGGCATTTCTGTTGTAGGGAAAGTATTCTCATCATACCCATTAGCATCGACCATCAACGTACATACGCCAATAGCAAACTCATTAGCCAATACATTCATCTTGGCCGTATTATAAGTTGTAGACAACGTATATGGAGTTTTGAAATCCTGAGTTAAAGCTATCTGAACTTTATAAGTCGTAGCCGCAGTAAACCCATAATCAGGTTGAGAACAAGTCAACAAAATGGTTTGGGTATTTTCCAAATCATAAACACCTGACACATAAGGCGGTGTATTGAGTACAAAAGACTCAAGCGTATTCAAAGTAGGATTAGAATCCCTATCACTTTCGCACCCAGTAAAAGCAATCAGAGTGGCGAAAATAAATAATATGCTATATAGTTTTTTCATTATATGACGCATTAATAGTATAACAATTAATAACCAGGATTTTGAACCAAGTTTTCTTTATTAGCATTCAAGTCAGATGCAGGAATCGGATAAATATTATACATCGAATTCACAGCAGTACCAGCTTTCTCTCCGCCTTTCCAATCCCACAAATATTTATTCGAAGTGAAATAATCATAACGCACTAAATCCGTCCGACGTTGTCCTTCAAAATAGAACTCACGTGCTCTTTCATCCAAGATCATCTTCAAGTTTACAGTGGCAAAAGTAGAAGCATGCGCACGCAGACGTAATTCATTAACCGCATCAAGAGCAACCTTTTCGACCCCTCCACTACGCAAAGTAGCTTCAGCCAAAGTCAAGTAAGCCTCAGCCAACCGGAAGAAAGGCACATCAGTATCTGTAAATTTAGAATCCTTAGGAGCTTTACCATCCGAACGAGCATTGCTCCACTTAGCAATCGAAAGTCCCTCTTTAAAGCTATTCACGTTTGTAATCTCTAAAGTACGGTCATTACCAGCAAAGAATAAAGCACGGTCGTCTTGAGCAGCAGCCACCATACCCACTTCATCGGCATCCATAGGAACAGAGTTGCCAGCAAAGAATTTATCGACCAACGCCTTACGAGCACGAATACCGCCCCAGCCTTCTGAAGTTCCCCATGAAGTCATACCTGAAGTATGTGTTGAAGCAATAGCATACAATGAACCTCCATAAGAACGTGTATAGATACCATCTTGACGAATAGGAAGAATGATCTCATTACGAGCATCCAAATTCTCATCATTATCGGCCATGAACAAGTGTGCATAATTCTTACAGAGACTACGTCCACTTTCCTTAATAACCTTATTAGCAAATATTATAGCATCTGCCCAATTAGCTTTACCAGTATAAACCTCTGCATTTAGATAGATACGAGAAAGCAAGAACCAAACAGCACTCTTATCCACCCGACCAAAGGGAGCTTGCATCGGTTCATACATATCCTTTTCAATAGCTTTCAACTCTGTTTCTATGTAATTGAAAAGATCAGCACGTTGAATTTGCTTCGGCTTCACCTCAGAAACGGTTTCAGCGAAAGGAACATTAGCATACAAATCCATCAAATAATAAAGATTCAATGCGCGCATAAACCGAACTTCAGCACGTTGCTTAGTCGATTTTTCGTCGGTAAGTCCCGCTGTTTTCTCGAGGAAGTGGTTACAAAGCGTCACGTCAAAGTTCAATCGGCCATACAACCCTTCAATCTTATTATCAGACGATCCCCACTTAATATTGTTAAATTCAGGAATACCCGGGTCTCCCCAACAGCAATGTACCATATCGGTTGGGTTTTCATTAGCCACCAAAATCAAACGGTAGAAAGCCGAAGTACCCTCATCGATACCAGCCACATCACCCACACCAGCAGGTCCTTCTTGACCAGTCAATCCTAAAGTTGCATACACTTTAGTAAAGACCAAGTCCTGATCAAATTGTGTATTTTCCTGCGGATTAATCGGACTAATATCGAGTTCATTGATACAAGATGTTACACCGATAGCCAACATAAGCGTTGCAGCAGGAACAAGTGTTTTTAAATATCTAAAAATCATAATAGTATCTTTTAAAAGTTGAACAAATTAGAATTGAAGACTTACACCTAATAAAACGGTTGTTGGTCTAGGGTAAATATTATTATCAATACCTCCATCAACTTCAGGATCAAGTCCTTCATAATTAGTAATCACGAAAGGATTTTGTACAGTAGTATAAACACGACCTTGCATACCTTTATAATGACCTAATTTCAATAAGTTTTTGAATGTATACCCCAAAGTGATATTATCACAACGGACAAAAGAAGCATTCTGCACAAAATAGTCCGATTTAAAATAGTCGCCAACACCTTGGAAACCGAGTCTCAAAGCATCCAAAGGACGGTTCGTATAGAAGCCAGAAGTAGACCACATTCCTTTAGTACTAACATCAGCCCGATCGGCCAACACATCGTTATAGACATAGTTATTCAAGCTTGCACGAATAGCAAAACTGAAGTCAAAGTTCTTATAAGTCATCTTAGAAGTTAACCCCATAAGGACATCTCCCACCGGTTTCTTATAGATATAAAGGTCTTTAGAGTCTATTTTACCATCTGCATTTCTATCTACAAATTGGTTTTCAAGCGGTTTTCCATTTTTATCGTAAACCTGTTGGAATACATAGAAAGAAGAAGCAGCATAGCCTACTTTATGTGCTTGAATTCTGTTACCAGTACCATGTGAGATACCACCTGTTTCAACAACATAGTCGGCATCATTACCACCAGTTAATTCTGTAATTTTATTCTTATTATAAGTGATGTTATAGCCTAAGTCCCACACAAAATCTTTCGTAACGATAGGTTTAGCATTGATACTAAACTCAACCCCTTGATTTTGAAGCGATCCAATATTACTATACACCTCCGTATTAAAATTCGTCATCGCCGGAACTTTCACTTTATTAATCAAGTCCTTTGTTTCACGGAAATAGTAATCCACGTTACCCGTGATGCGTCCGTTTAAGAATCCAAAGTCCAAACCAGCATTCCAAGTGGTCGTTTCTTCCCATTTCAACTTAGAGTTATACTCTTTCGGACGTGATGTTGGCAAGAATTCATCTCCAATCGGATAATAAGCGCCAATTTTATTATTAATATATTGAGCCAAATAAGGGAAGTCATTATCACTAATATTTTGTTGGCCGGTAACACCATAACCCAAACGAAGTTTCAAGTCAGACAATACATCGACATTTTTCAAGAAAGCCTCTTCTTTCATTTTCCATCCCAAAGCCACAGCCGGGAATGTTCCCCAACGGTTATCACTAGAGAAACGAGACGTTCCATCTTGACGAACAGTAGCAGTAATCAAATAACGATTTAACAACGTATAATTGAGACGTCCAAAGTACGAAACTAGAGAAGAGTGACGAGCTTCAGCACTATTCAATTTTGTTTTTTGATCTTTAGCAGCACCTGTCAACGGATTTGTTCCTTGTCCAAGCGTAAACCAGTTACGGCTAAAGTGTTGTTGTTCAGCACCAACCATAACGTCAATCATCTGATTTTTCAACTCTTTAACGTATTGAGCATAAATATTACCCGACAAGTTATATTTATATTCATACGCTGTGCCATTCCAACCATAATAGTTATTAGAGAACGAGTATTTAGAATTGATCGTTGTTTGCTCACCTTCAGAGTAGTCGCCACCCAAGTTTGCATGAATTCTTAAATCAGGGAAAAACTGCAATTTATAATCCACCTCGACGTTTCCGATAAGACTCTTAGAAGAAGCATTATCATCTTTCAGGTTAAGAAGCGCAACTGGATTTTGAGGAGCCAACGAGTTATTGGTCACTTCCCAATTAGGATCTCCAAATTCAGAATTGCTAGCCCATTGGTAATACCCACCAAACTCTTTATGAGCGCTATCCATTACCGGACGCGTAGGATCCATCGTTACAGCAGAACCTATTGCACCACCATCTGCATATTGGCTTTTGGCATACATCGCTTTAGTATTAATGTTGAATTTCAAATTACCATTCAACAATGACGGAGCAAGGTTCATAGAAGCTGTGACACGTTTAAAATCAGAAGTTTTCAAAATACCATTTTGCCCGGTAAAACTCAAAGAGAAGCGGTAAGGCATATTCTTCAAACCACCAGAAACCGTCAAGTTATGATCTTGACTAAAAGCCGGACGATAGATTTCATCTTGCCAATCCGTATTAGCAGTTCCTAGAGCATAAGGCAATTGTTGATTATTTTTCTGATACAAAGCAGTAATGTATTCACGATATTCATCGCCCGTCATCACATCCAATTTATTTCTTAAAAAGCCTACAGAAGCATTACCATCATAAGAAACTTTAGGGGCAGAACCGGCACTACCTTTTTTAGTTGTAATAAGAATAACGCCATTCGATGCACGAGAACCATAAATAGCTGTAGCCGAAGCATCCTTCAAAACAGTAAATGTTTCAATATCATTCGGATTAACCAAGGCCAAAGGATTAGATAACCCTTTCACGCCATCATTATCCATAGCCAATCCGTCAATAACGATCAGAGGGTCATTACTAGCATTCAGAGAAGAACCACCACGAACGCGGATTGTAGCACCACCTCCAGGAGTACCACCCTTCGATACGACATTAACACCAGCTATCTTACCAGTCATCATGTCTTGCGCACTCGTTGTGATACCTTTACTAATCTTATCTGGTTTAATAGCAGTTACCGATCCGGTCATATCATTCTTTTTAACCGTACCATAGCCGATAACAACCACCGCATCCAAAACTTGAGAATCATCTTCCAGAGTTACCACAACCGATTTGGCAGCTTTTACTTCGATGTTTTTATACCCAACGAATGTAATTGATAAAAGTGAATTTTGAGGAGCGTTCAACGTAAAATTACCATCAAAATCTGTTATTGTTCCGGTAGAAGTTCCTTTCACAACAACATTCGCACCAATTATAGGTTCACCGCTAGCATCCTTCACATGTCCTTTGACTGTGATTTGCTGAGCATAAGCACCTAATGACAAGAACAACCCTATCAACAAGGGAAGAATCATTCGAAAGATTCTAAGATTTACTTGCTTCATGCATCTTAAAAATTAAAGTTAACAATATAAATATTAATAATTTCTCTAAAACATTGATTATATATAATAAGGTATAATCTTTCCTTATTTTCATACATCGAAACAAAAATATGACTTATACTTATAGTGCTACTTATAAATAACACAAAAAGATACCGAATGGTTGCGCAATCGTTTGCAAAAATCGACTTTATTCGATTTTAATCTACAGCTCTTTTCTCAAAAAACAGACTAACAATCGGTTAATCCCCCCTGTATCAGATGAACAACCTCCCATATAAAGGTAGAACCCGCACTTTATTAAACGAAAGGCTTGCTGGTACTTATTGTCTTTCAATCAAAAAAAAGTTGTTTCAAGATTGAACTATCGGACAACATATTCCTCTATCTTAGCAAGCTTTCTAACCGAAAGACAAAGCTTATCCGTTAAAAAAATGGAGATAAAGCATCCGTTCAGAGAGTCCTCATGCAATCGTTTGCAAAAGATATTAGAAGGGAATAAGAAAGAACCGGATCAGTTTTTCACTTATTCGTCTATTTTTGCAAAAGAGAATAGTATAGAGATAAATATAAAAGCTATTTTAATTACCTTTGGCTAAAACTTAATGCCGTTTTATGAAAAAGACGCAAATAACAATCAAAGATATTGCACGCGAACTTGGTGTCTCTCCGTCGACTGTATCGAGGGCTTTAAAAAACAACCCCGATATAAGTGTTGAGACAAGGGAACTTATACATAAGTACGCACGCGAACATAATTATCAACCGAATGTTTTAGCACTCAACCTGCGTATCAGTCGCTCAAATACCATCGGCGTTATTATTCCTCAATTTGTACACCACTTCTTCTCGTGCGTCCTGAGCGGCATTGAAGAAGTGGCAGCTCAATCGGGGTATAACATTTTGGTGGCTCAAAGCAACGAACTGTACGATAATGAGGTACGTATCACACAGTCTTTCCTAGCTGCACGGGTCTGTGGCGTGATTACGTCACTGGCTAAGGATACATCAAGGTATGATCACTATCAGAAACTGATCGATAACAATATCCCCATCGTGTTCTACGACCGCATCTGTACGGGCATTAATACCGAACGAGTGGTGGTAGACGACTATGCTGGGGCGTTTTCAGCCGTGGAGTATATGATACAAACGGGGTGTAAACGCATCTTTTTTTATAGCGCTGCACCACATCTGGAGATTACTAAAAACCGGCGAAACGGTTATCTGGATGCGATGAAAAAATACCGCATCCCGGTAAACGATCACATGATTAAGTTTTGCGATACACGCGAACAGGCCATTGCTATTACGCCAGACCTGTTAGAATCGGACGATAAACCTGACGGTTTTTTTGCTATCAATGACGAAACGGCTTCGGGTATTTTATACTCATGCAAATTGGTGGGTGCAAAGGTGCCCGACGAGGTGTCGATATGTGGCTTTACCGACGGGGCTATCGCACAAAGTACAGATCCCAAACTAACAACGGTGGAACAACACGGCGAGGAGGTGGGGCGAAGCGCCATCAATTTGTTGATAGACAAACTGGAGGAGAGTTCCGAAAGTCGAAGTCAGAACCGGATTGTACGAACCAATCTGGTGGTGAGAGGAACAACCAAATAGCCCCGTAAGAAACGAATAATTAATCTTATAAATAACCATTAACTCATTTCAGTCGGAAAGGTTACAATAAACGAAAGCCCGATGTCTGAGATAATTTTTTAAACACCATGAAAGTAAAACCGGATTTAAGTTTTTGGAAGCTGTGGAACATCAGCTTTGGTTTTTTCGGTGTACAGATAGCGTATGCCTTACAGAGTGCTAACATTAGTCGGATATTTGCCACCTTGGGGGCCGATCCTCACAACTTGAGTTATTTCTGGATACTTCCGCCACTGGCAGGTATTGTTATTCAGCCTATCATCGGATCGGCTAGTGACAAAACATGGACCCGTTTCGGTCGACGCATTCCTTATCTTTTTGTTGGATCGCTTTTTGCTGTTATCGTCATGTGTTTATTACCAAATGCCGGAAGTTTCGGGATGATAGCTTCCACAGCGATGATATTTGGTTTGGTATCGCTCATGTTCTTAGATACCTCCATCAATATGGCGATGCAGCCGTTCAAGATGTTGGTGGGCGATATGGTTAACGAGAAACAGAAAGGTCTGGCCTACTCCATCCAAAGTTTCTTATGTAATGCCGGTAGCTTAGTGGGTTATCTTTTTCCTTTTATATTCACATGGATAGGCATCAGTAACGTAGCCGATAAGGGGACTGTTCCCGACTCGGTGATCTACTCCTTTTATATAGGTGCAGCTATTTTGATTCTTTGCGTCATCTATACATCGGTCAAAGTGAAAGAGATGCCGCCTAAAGAGTTTGAATCCTTTCATGGAATCACAGCCAATGAAAAGACAGAGAAGAGCGACTTTATCTCGCTCTTGCTAAACGCACCTAAAGTCTTTTGGAGCGTAGGGTTGGTACAGTTTTTCTGCTGGGCGGCATTCATGTACATGTGGACCTACACCAATGGGGCCATTGCCGATACTGTTTGGCATACCACCGATTCACAATCTTCTCACTATCAGGAAGCAGGTAATTGGGTCGGTATTTTATTTGCTGTACAAGCCATTGGTTCTGTACTTTGGGCCATGGTACTTCCTTTATTTAAATCACGCAAGTTGGGTTATTCACTAAGCTTGGTGCTTGGTGGTTTGGGATTTGTATCGACTTTATTCTTTACCGATCAACATTTATTGTTTGTCTCCTACTTCTTAATGGGTTGTGCATGGGCTGCTATGCTGGCTATGCCGTTTACTATTCTAACGAACTCCATCTCAGGCAGAAACATGGGAGCTTACTTGGGGCTGTTCAATGGGACTATTTGCATCCCTCAAATCGTAGCAGCGATCTTGGGCGGAACACTGCTCAAATTGGTTGGTGGCCGACAAGTGGATATGTTGGTACTAGCAGGCATTCTGTTATTTGCGGGAGCTGCTTTCGTCTTTCTAATTAAAGAGACAACGGTCACGCAAGAAGAGTAAACGACTGAAGTTTAGACAGCCGAAAAAATACAAAAGGTTCCCGAATGTATACTGAAAAGTTGCCATTCGGGAACCTTTTTTGTTACCCTCTTGCTCTTAATTATTGCTGCCTACTAAACCTTTTATATCACGAAGGATTTAGCAAAAAGGTACAGGTGCTTTCTCGCAAAGAGCTTGTTGCTTTTAGAGTTCTATAAACTAAGCATTCGTTTACTAAAACGAAGACTTTCTCTCGCAAGAGTTAAGCCATTAGAAGGCGACTACTTAATCGTTAGCCTATAGGCATTCTTTCGTTAGCCTATAGGCAATGTTTCGTTAGCCTATAGGCGATGTTTCGTTAGCCTATAGGCTAACGATTAAGCAACACTAACAAATAGACTAAAGATCGCAAAGAAAAACAATAGAAATAGGCTACCAATTAGACTCTTCATTGCCTTAGAGCATAAAGTCACTGCCTAACTGCTATCTAAACTCAAAATAGAAGAGGCACGCAGCTAATACAACGCTTGGCTATCAAAAAATAAATAAGAAAGAATCAGCAACTCTAAACAAAAGAAAATTGAACCGTCGTTTTGTGTCAATCCATCAACTATTTTAACTTTGTACATCCCTTTTAAAATCTAGACGAAGTCATGAGAAACAGAAACACATGGCATTATGTGGCTTGCGTGGGCTTAACACAGTAGATGGGTCAAAGAAAAAAGCAAAATCGGTAAAATAACGCATCATTTCAAACAAGTGATGCATTATTTTTTGTACCTTTCCCACATGAATGTTTAAAAAGGAGAATAGAACAATGAGAAAGTTCCTCAAAACAGACCACTGGCAAATCATTGAAGATAAATTTCACGCGGATCAGTTGCGTGCATCGGAGAGTATTTTTAGTTTGGGCAACGGACGGTTCGGACAGCGCGGCAACTTTGAAGAGAGTTACAGCAGCGATACGTTGCCGGGATCGTACGTGGCAGGCATCACCTTCCTAGACCATACGCGTGTGGGATGGTGGAAAAATGGGTATCCACGTTTCTTTTCACGTATCCCGAATGCTCCGAATTGGAGCGGGATTTACGTCCGACTGATCGATGAGGAGCTGGATTTGGCTTTGTGGGATGTGGATTTCTTCGAACGACGACTGGATATGAGGGGGGGCATAGCGGTACGCGATTGCCAGGTCACCTCACCTAAAGGGCATAAATTGGTGGTGCATGTGGAGCATATCAACAGCATGGCGAATCAAAACTTGTGTGCTATCAAGTATAGTGTGACATCACTCAATTATGAAGGGAAAATTTCACTCGTTCCTTATCTCAATGGGGATGTGCTTCATGAGGCATCGAACTTCAATGAGAAGATGTGGAATATTCTCCGAGCCGAAACGAAAAGTGAGTATGCGTATCTCTGGACGCAAACGAAACGGGAGGATTCACAGGTGTGTTGTGCCATGACTTATCAATTGTTTAAAAATAGTAAGGAGGTCGGAGGAAACCCGATTAAGATAGAGAAGGAGAAGCTGGTGGGGTTTAGTACGGGGGCGGATGTGAAACCGAATGAACGACTCACGTTGATTAAGTATACCTCTATCGTGCCATCGCTCTACTATGACCGGCAGCTCTTGGTGGAACAAGCGGTGAAAGAGATCTCACAAGCGAAGACCAATGGGTGGGATGCGGTGGTGGAGCAACATCGGGCTGTCTGGGATAAAATTTGGGAAGATACGGATGTTATCATCGATGGTGATGATGAAGCGCAACAGGGGATACGGTATAATATTTTCCAACTCAACCAGAGTTACCGGGGCGATGACTCGCGGCTGAATATCGGACCGAAAGGGTTTACTGGTGAGAAGTATGGCGGAAATACGCAGTGGAATACGGAACTGTGTTGTTTGCCGTTTTTCTTGTTCTCATCGCCTCAGGAAAAAGCGCGCAACTTGTTGTTGTATCGCTACTACCAACTAAATAAGGCGATCGAGAATGCCCGAAAATTGGGCTTTAAAAATGGGGCAGCGCTCTACCCCATGGTGACGCTCAATGGCGATGAGTGTCATAACGAATGGGAAATTACGTTCGAGGAAATTCATCGAAATAACATGATGGCGTATGCGATCTTTCAGTATGTGTTAACCACTGACGACGAGGCGTATATGGCACGCTATGGGCTGGAGGTACTGATTGCTATTTGTCGCTTTTGGAGCCAACGGGTCTCTTTCTCGCAACCGAAACAGAAGTATGTTATCTTAGGGGTTACCGGCCCTAATGAGTACGAAAATAATGTGGACAATAACTGGTACACGAACTTCTCGTGCATGCAGACATTGGCCGATACCATTCACCACTTAGAGAAGGTCTCACGTGATTTTCCGGAAGAGTATGCGCAGGTGCGACGAATGACTAATTTCAGCACGGACGAACTAACGTGTTGGCAAAACATCATTGATCACCTTTATCTACCCGAAGATCAATCGCTCGGTATTCTGGTGCAGCATGATGGTTACTTGGAAAAGGAGCTTCATACGGTAGCCGATATTCCGAAAGAGGAACGCCCCATTAACCAACATTGGTCGTGGGACCGAATTTTACGTTCGTGTTATATTAAGCAGAGTGATGTCTTATTGGGCATGTATCTTTATGGGGAAAAGTTTCATCGGGATGCTATCTGCCGGAATTTTGAGTTTTATGAACCGCGTACGGTTCACGAATCATCGCTTTCGCCATTTGTGCATGCGATTGTGGCCGCTCGAATAGGACACATCGATAAGGCTTATGAACTGTTCTTGCATGCTACGAGACTGGACTTGGACGATTACAACAATGAGCTGGAACAGGGGCTACACATTACTAGCATGGCAGGGAGTTGGCTGGGATTGGTACAAGGGTTCGCCGGAATGACAGTCACCGAAGAGGGGTTGAGTTTCTCGCCGGTGATTCCTAAACAGTGGAACAGCTATACGTTTAAAATCTATTACCGAAGCTCGGCTTTCCAAATCTGTGTGACTCCGAAAGAGATTCGGGTGACCTCTATTGATGGCCCAGCGAGCATGATTACACTCTATGGCAAAAAGTATCGCATAGAGGAAGCGGGAACAATCGGCATAGAAACGCAACTGTTCTCTTAGATAGCCGATAGAAGTATCGGTGGTTAAGCGTACAGCAGGAGTCCAGCTATGCCACAGCCGATAATCAGAGCTATCGGGTTGAGCTTGTATCGGCGTGTGCCAATAAAGGTCGCCACAAAAAGAAGGGTGCTGATGGCAAAGGAGTAAGGATCGTCGGTCGGTGATCCGAAATTGTCGCTGGTCATTAACAACAAGGCTGCGGAGGCTAAAAGGCCAACAATAGCTGGACGGAGTCCTTTAAAAACGGCTTCTACTACGGGGTGTTTCTGGTATTTTAAAAAGAACTTACTGATGGTGAGCATCAGAATGAAAGAGGGCAAAACAACGGCAAAGGTGGCTATGACCGATCCCCAAACGGAACCGGTGGAGGTAAAGCCAACATAGGTGGCAGCATTGATGCCGATAGGCCCTGGAGTGGTTTGACTAATGGCTACGATATCGGTAAATTCTGATGCACTCACCCAGTGGTGCTGGGTGACAACTTCATTTTGTATCATCGAAAGCATGGCATAGCCTCCGCCAAATCCGAAGAGACCAATCTTGAAAAAGGTATAAAAGAGTTGCAAGTAAATCATCGTATAAGGGTGTCTTTGTGTTTCTAATTAAGGGGTGTGTGACTGCTGCCGACCGAATCGGTACCAAAGGAAACCGCCTACACCTGCCCCTAGAATAATCCAGATAGGCGACACGCCTAACAGCCAGATTAGTAGGGCCGAGACTATGGGTATCCAAATGGTGTATCGGTTTATTTGTGCCGAACGTGCCATGGTAAAAGTTGGGGCAGCTATTAAAGCGACCACACCGGGGCGAATGCCTTTGAAGAGACGCTCGACCACCGGATTCTCTTTAAATGAATAAAAGAAGAGTGCAATGGCCAAAATAATCAAAAAAGAGGGAAGCACCGTGCCTAAGGTGGTGACTAGGCTCCCCCGAATGCCACGCAACTTATAGCCGATAAAGATGGCTATGTTCACCGCAAGTACGCCCGGAGCGGATTGAGCAATGGCTAGCAGATCGATAAATTCCTCCGACTTCAACCACTGTCGTTTGGTGACAATCTCGTTTTCAATGAGCGGAATCATGGCATAGCCCCCACCAATGGTGAAGGCTCCTATCTTAAAAAAGATGCCAAAAGATTCCCAATAGATATTCTTATTCACTTCAATCACTTTAGTCGCTGTTTCGTTCTTTGTAATACTTACTTGGACTTACATTGTAATGCTTCTTAAAGACTTCACGGAAGTACTTCGCATCGTTAAAGCCTGTCATATCGGCTATCTCTGTCATACTACAACGCCCTTCTTTAAGAAATTCCGTCGCCTTTTTCAATCGAATCAACCGAATATAATCATTCGGAGCTTGCCCAGTCAACGCCTTGAGTTTATTATAGAAACTTGTTCGGCTCATGTTCATTTCTCCACACAAGGCATCGATGCTAAAGGTCGGTTCACTCATGTGATTTTCCACATAGGTTTTAATGGAAGAGATGAAACTCCAATCCATATCGTGTGGCATGTTGACCATCTCTTCTTCGGCAGCAGCGTCTGTTTGTGAATCGCTCGTCAACTCTAAATTAGCGTATTTCGCTCGAAGTCGGTTTCTATTGGCAAGCATACTTGCCACTTTGGCTCTCAACAGACTAATTTTAAAGGGCTTCACAATGTACTCATCGGCTCCGGTCTGTAAACCGGAAAGGACATTTTGATCGTCACTCAAAGCCGTTAACAAAATTATAGGAATGTGCGAGGTTTCAATGTTGCTTTTCAAAGCGTGACAGAGATCATCCCCGCGCATCTCGGGCATCATAATATCCGAGATAATCAAGTCGGGATTATAAGATGGGATCACCGAAAGAGCTTCCTGACCATTATTACATGTTTCAACTAGATACTGTGACACAAAACTGTGTTTAAGGTAGTGACGCAAATCATCGTTGTCTTCTACAATCAACAAACGCATCTTCGAGTCGCCATTCTCTTCGGTAGAAGCGGGCAAGAGTGTATCCAACTGAGAGATTGGGTCAGTACCCACAACCACTTGATCTTCTTTGACAGAAGTATTTATAAACACACTCTTAGATGCTTTTTGGAAGACCGGCAGATGGATATGAATAGTGGTTCCTCGATCTTCAGAGCTATCAACTTCGATGGTTCCTTTATGTAACTGAACCAGTTTATGAACCAACATCAGCCCGATGCCACTTCCCGTTACTTTCGCATTGATGGCATTGGTCGCACGGAAATGGGTAGTAAACAACTTCTTTTGTTGGTCCAAAGGAATACCAATACCGGTATCTTTGACTTCAAAACTCCACCCTTCGGCTTCTTTGAGAAGCGTCAGCGTTACACGTCCGTTGTCTGGCGTATATTTTAAAGCATTTGAAATAACATTTTTGATCACTGACTCCATTTTATCTTTATCGAACCATACATTCAGATATTCTACATTACTCTCGAACGTGAAGTCAATGTGTTTGATGTGTGCATAAGGTTCAAAAGCCTGAAAGATAAGCCGAATGTAACCCACAATCTCATGTTCGGAGACATAGAGCTCTTTCGAATAGAGATTGACCATCTCAAAATTAATCAAATTCGAGGTGGTATGTAGCAAGGTGTTAACGTTGCGAAGCGCAATCTTAATATTGTATTCTTCCTCCTTTGGAAGCGCTTCTCTATCAATGAGCTCTTCCAAAGGAGCTTTGATCAAAGTAAGAGGAGTCCGGATATCGTGTGCCGTATTAATAAAGAACTGAATCTTATCATCCGAAACTTTGCGTTGCTTGTAGAGCATAACGATGTGCGCAATGAAATACCCTACTCCACCCAAAACAAGCACATAGACCAGTAATCCCCACAAAGAGAACCAGAACGGACGGGCCACAGAGATAGCCATCTCACGCTCACTAAGCACCGTGCGGTGATCTTCCCTAGAGACTGCACGCACTTTAAGAACATAATCTCCCGGATTTAAGTTGGTCAACCGAATGGTATTCTCGGCACTAGGCTTGGTCCATTCATCATAAAACCCTTCTAACTTCCACGAATAAATGATGTTCGAAGGATAATCGTAATTAATGGAAGAGACCTTAATAGAAAAAATATTCTGACTGTATTTTAAATGAAGGGTCTTGGTTTCATTGATGGGCTTGATCAAAGGAGAATCTTCATCACCTGGATGAATTTTCTGATAGAACAGCGTAAAATCACTAAAAATCATCTTGGAAGGAAGCATTTTGGGTAATTCAAAACTCTGATCAAACTCAAGTGCCCCATTAGATCCCCCTAATATAAACTGCCCATCCGACTGCAACAAACCGGAATGAGCGTT
>RZZX01000159.1 GCA_009929715.1 Bacteroidia bacterium | reverse complement strand
ACGGACTATGTAAAGTTGCCAGGTCCAGTAGAAAAAGCAATCAGATCCTATCTAAAAACCAGAAGCAACTTACAGGGCAAGCAACCCTTATTCACCAGCACAAGCAACAACAACAAGGGGGGCAGGGTTACTACAAGAACGATCAGCGGGATAGTAAAGCGCAGGTTAAACGAAGCGGGGCATAACTCAGATAGATTGACAGCGCACAGCCTAAGGCATACGGCAGGCACTTTGAACCTACTTAACGGGGGAAGCCTGGAAGAAACCCAGCAGCTACTAAGGCACAGCAATATAAATACCACTATGATTTATATTCACAGCATAAACAGAGCGACAAACCCAAGCGAAGAAAGGATAGCAAATGCAATCTTCTAATCCTACAGGTAATAAACAACCTACACAGTATACAGATAACCCACACCAGGCAGACAAGGGGGAACAATGAAGCAGATCATTGCAATAACAAACCAGAAAGGCGGGGTAGGGAAGAGCACCACAGCCCAAGCACTGGGGGCAGGATACAGACAAAGGGGCTTTAGTGTGTTGTTTATAGACCTGGACGCACAAGGCAACCTATCCTACACCCTGGGGGCTTCAGCGGGCGGATATACGATCCTAGAAGTGTTGAGCAAAGAAATAAAAGCCAGCCAAGCTATACAGGGAACCCCTAGCGGGGACCTTATAGCCTATTCCCCTGCACTGAGCGGGGCGGACTTGCTACTAGGGCAGACAGGCAAGGAATACAGACTAAGGGAAGCTATACAGCCGATACTGGACAAATACGACTATATCATACTAGACACCCCGCCAGCGTTAGGGATCCTTACAGTGAACGCACTCACAGCCTGCACCTGGGCGATTATACCAGCCCAAGCGGATACTTATTCATTACAGGGGATAGGGCAGCTATACAGCACCATTGAAGCGGTAAGGCGATATTGCAACCCTTCTTTGGTTATACGGGGGATCCTACTAACCAGGCACAGCAACAGAACAATCCTAAGCAGGGACATAGCGGAACTTATGGAAAAGGCTGCAAAAGAGATAGGAACTACTCTATTTACAACAACCATAAGACAAAACATAGCGGTAAAAGAGGCGCAATCATATAGGCAGGATATCTTCAGCTACGCACCCAAGAGCAACGCAGCAATAGATTATAGGGACCTTATAGAAGAATTGGAGGAAGGGAATGAGTAAAAAGAGTTTTAAGGATAACCCAGCAATGGCGTTTATCACACACACTACAGACTATACACATGATACAGACAGGAAGGAAACCAAGAGCAAAAGACTAAACCTACTACTACCCCCCAGCCTTCATAGCAACCTATTGAAGATTGCAAGGGTTGAGGGGATCAGCTTAAACGAACTAATCAATATTGTATTGAAAAAGCATGAACAACAGAACCAGGAAGCTATAAACAAGTTTACAGACATATGGGGGGAACTATGACAGAGATTAAATTATATTCACTGAAAGAGCTTGCAACATTACTGAGCGTAACAGAACGGACCCTGCACAACTACATAAAAAGCGGGAAGATGAAGGGGCAGAAGATAGGCGGGAAATGGCAGATATCAGAAACGAACCTTCAGAAATTCCTGAACGGGGATACTTGACCTTGTGTAAGGCTATGAACTACCCCAACTTCTGCAAATTACCATTAGCGGAAGTTAAAACAGTGACTAAAAGGAAAGGTATTACAGCAGTAATGAAACTAACAGTAGCAGGGATGAACGGGGCATAATATGAAACCACTAGAAACAAAGAAGCAGTTTATAAGCCTAAGGGCAGAGGGTAGAAGTTATGCCTATATAGGGGAAGCCCTGAATATCTCAAAAGCTACTTGCACTTCATGGGAAAGGGAGCTAGAGCGGGAAATAGCGCAGCTAAAGGCAGCGCAGCTACAGGAGCTATATGACAGCTACCATATGACCAGGGAAGGCAGGATAAAGAAGCTAGGGGAAACCTTAAAGGGAATAGAAGGGGCTTTGGATGAAGTTAACCTGCAAGAGATCCCCCCAGACAAGCTACTGGACTACAAACTGAAATATACAGAAGCCCTTAAAGCAGAATACATAGACCTGGACACCATGGACCCCGCACCCAACACAGAACCAAACACCATTATGGAAGCCCTAGGGGATCTTCTTTTAAGGATCAAGCAAGGGCGGGTTACAAACGAACAAGCAAGCAGGGAAAGCATGGTAATAGCAAATATCCTAAAGGCGTATGAAACAGCAAAACTAAAAGAGAAAATAGAAGTATTGGAAACGATCATAGGGGGGCGGGTTTAATGGATATTAGAAAAATACTGAACAAAAAGAAGTTACGTGGCGAAGAGGTAGGAAGAGCCCTACTAGCCGAAACCATATACAGCTATAAGGAAGCCCAGAAAGGCAAAGACACTGACGGTATATTTACCCCAGCGGAACGATCTAAAATGGTAGAAGGGCTTACAACAAGCAAAGACTTGAAAGAATACACTTCCTATAAAGGTGTAGACCGAACTATCTATAAATACTTTGGGCTTGCACAAACAAGCGTACAAGGGTTTTATAACGGGTTTTTCCAGATATGGGGGGAATATAAAAGATCTGTAACGGAAGAGAGCTCTATAGAATATATGGAATCATTGCCTATCATAATGACAGAAAAGCAATACCAGGAAGAACGGGAAAAGCGACAAGCAAGCCTCCTAGCAAAGAAGATCAGCTATCAAGAGATAGCATATAAAGCCCTTCATCATTCCATAAGCAAGCCAGATAGCCCCGTAAATAAAGCCCTGGACGACCTGGAAGGGCAGCAGATCACAAACCCCAGAGTTATTGAAACATACCCCCCCTTAATGGATATAGGGCATATGGAATATCCTGACGGGAGCAGACCAGCACAAAAAGACCCTAAAGACTTTGACAAATTCATAGAACAGTACAAAGAAAAAATACAGGAAATGGACTGGGAGGAACTATATAAAAGGCATTTATCCCTAACAGATCTTATAGATGGCGTAGAGGACCCTACAGGGCTTAAAAGGGTTTTTAACAATGCAGAAGATGGAATAGACAAGAAAACGCTGCTGGAATACATAGAGGACCTATCAGAATGGGAAGCCTTGTACGGGGGACACTTCAAAGAGTTTATAGAGGACTACCCCACAATATATAATGCCCTACTAGAAGAGATCACCAGCCACCCAGAACTAGAACACCTGAAAGGGGTTACAGATTATCAGGAAAGAATCGTTCCCTGGGAAGTGTTGTATAAGGGCAATCTGTATGATTACAAAGAGCTGCTAGAAAGTGACAGCTTCCTGTTTAGTGATATTGGGGGACATCGTGGAATATCAATACTTAAAAACCCGCAGGAACATAACCTGGATGAACGGGGTTATTACAAGCCAAGAGATCCTTACTTAAAAGGGCTAAAACATCTATACAACGATGAAGAAAAAAGGCAATTCATACAGCGGGCAAGGAATGATTATCTGATACCCTCCTACAAAACCACCATAGCAATAAACATCTTCTTTGACTTGTTAGCAGAAAGAATAAATATGCCTGAATTGGAAATATTCAAAACTTCTATGGATCCCCTAAAAGAGAGAGTAGCAATATATAATGAGCTGCTATACACCTGGTTTCAAGATATTCCCTACTTACATGACCAAGAAGAAAAAGAATGGAAGAAAGCCCTAGTAAAGGAAGTTTTAACCCCTATAGACCTGAGCATATATACCCCAACAGAAAGCCAAGTACAAGAAGCTAGAGCCTTGCTAGAAGATCTTTCCTTGTTAGAAGAAAATGCAATTACAATAATAACTTTATTGCGGAGCGGACTATGAACAATAAAGACATTACCCCCCTGAAGAGAATATTAAACCTTCCCCCCAGCAACTTCCCAGAACCCAAG
>RZZX01000052.1 GCA_009929715.1 Bacteroidia bacterium | reverse complement strand
AGTATTTTCGGAGCTTTCTTTGAGGTTCCTGGCGGATTCGAACCGCCGTAAACGGTTTTGCAGACCGCTGACTAAACCACTCATCCAAGGAACCATTTCCTTTTCGATTGCGGATGCAAAGGTATAACTTTTTTTGTAATCGCCAAACTATTTAGCGCATTTTTTCTTTTCCTTTTTGGCCTTTTCACCGCATTCCTTACGTCTTTTATCCATCATATCTCTTAATTCACAACCACTTACACAGTTCTCGCAAGGGTTATCATTTTTTCTTATCCCACGAAAAAAAAGATATAATTTATACCCTGCATAGACCAAACTGCCTAGCAGAAGAAGAGCAACAACGATTTCTTGCCAATAACTCATACCAATAATCCTCCTATTTGATAAACGGTAAAGGAAACTAACCAAGCCAACACAGTGGTGTAAATAGCACCAAAGAGAGCCCACTTCCAACTTCCAGATTCTTGCCTTATGGCTACTAACGTAGCAATACATGGGAAGTAGATCAACACAAAAAGCATGTAGCAATAGGCTACTAAAGGGGTAATGGGAAGCCGACTGGCCAAACTAACGGTGTCGGACTCGGCATTGTCTGTATAAAGTACTCCAAGCGTACTCACAACGAGTTCTTTCGCACCTGCACCGGAGAGTAATCCAATTCCTAATTTCCAATCAAAACCTAGAGGTTTAATGACTGGCTCAATGGCATGACCGATCTGACCAATGTAGGAGTTTTCTTGCTGCTCTACAGTAGTGGGATAGGCGTCGTGATTGGGGTAGTAACCCAAAAACCAAATAATAATGGAGGCAACCATGATGATTCCTCCCATCTTACGGAGGTATTGCGCTCCTTTCTCCCATGTGTGACGGGTGATGGCTTTCATCGTTGGCATCCGATACGGGGGGAGCTCCATCACAAAGGGGGTGTCGTCGCCTTTGACTAGAAACCGACTGAATAGACGGGCAAAGATCACGGCCAACAAAATGCCTACAATGTAGATGCTAAATAGAACAAATCCGGCATGGGCAGGGAAGAAGGCACCAACAAAAAGTAGGTAAACGGGCAATCGGGCACTGCATGACATCAATGGGTTGATGAGCATCGTGATTAACCGACTTTTTCTGTTTTCAATGGTGCGGGTAGCCATAATGGCTGGAACATTACAACCAAATCCCATTATTAAAGGGATGAATGATTTTCCATGCAAACCCATCTTGTGCATGATCTTATCCATTATAAAAGCTGCACGGGCCATATAACCGGAATCTTCCATTAAGGAGATACAGAAGTATAGGATCAGAATGTTGGGCAGGAAAACAATAACTCCTCCTACTCCACCGATTATTCCATCGACTAGAAGGTCTTTGAATGGACCAGCCGACAAGGTGGCGCGCACAAACTGAGACAGGGTGTCTACCAACCACTGGATGCCCATCACCGGATATTCACCTAACACAAAGGTGCTCTGAAACATCAGGTACATGAACAAAAAGAAGATGGGATAACCCCAGATGCGGTGAGTGACAATGCTGTCGAGCACTTTGGTGGTGTGTTCGCGCTCTAGGTGGTTGTCGACATAGGTCTCTTTTAACGCTCCACTGATAAAGCCGTATTTGGCATCGGTGATGGCCGACTCTGAGTCTTCATTCATGGTCTGCCGAATGCGCTTGGACATTTTATCACGCTTACGAAGAATGGCTTCTCCATTGGGCAATGACCGAACCATCGCTTCTATCTCGGTATCGTTTTCCAACAGTTTTATAGAGAGGTAGCGTGTAGAGTATTTATGACGTATGTTTTCATTCTTGGAGAGTTCTGCCTTCACTTCGTCGATGGCACGTTCTAACTCTGGACCGTGGTTGATGTGTATGTGCCGATAAACTTTGGCTACATCTCCTTTGCCGTGTGAATGGTCGTATGGATGATCGATGTTGGGAGCGGTGTGGTGCCATTCCCAAATGTCTTTTTCAATCTCGGGATGAAGACGCCCGGATTTATCGACAAAATCGATGCCTTCATAGAGCAAGATGACAAGGTGGAAAAGAAGATCGATCCCGACGTTTTTCCGACAAATGGTTGGAACCATCGGTACGCCGAATAGCTTGCCTAATAATTGATAGTCTAAGGTGTTTCCACTAGACTCTAGCTCGTCATACATGTTTAATGCCACAACCATCCGTACATTCATATCGATGAGCTGAGTGGTGAGGTAGAGGTTGCGCTCTAAATTAGAGGAGTCTACTACGTTGATGATCACATCGGGGGTTTCATTCACAATGTGTTGGCGTACATAGACCTCTTCGGGGGTATAGGCCGATAGGGAATAGGTGCCTGGAAGATCGACGATGCGGAAATGATACCCTTGAAAGTCGAAAAAGCCTTCTTTTGCATCGACCGTCACACCACTATAGTTGCCTACGTGTTCATGAGATCCGGAGGCTATGTTGAACAACGAGGTTTTGCCACAGTTTGGATTTCCCACCAAGGCTACGTTAATGGTCCGACGCTTGCCTAAAGCTAGACGTTTTAAATCGCCTTCTTTTACTTTAACCTCTTCCGATAGGACTTTGTAGCCTTCAACGGGGGGCTCAAACTGGGAACGAGCGTTTTCTTCACTGATAATCTCGACCATCTCTGCCTCTTGCCGACGAAGGGAGATCTCATAGCCTAAAACACTGTATTTTATCGGATCTTTCAGAGGGGCATTGAGAATAACTTCTACTGTTTTCCCCTTTATAAAACCCATCTCTACAATACGTTTACGGAAACCACCGTGACCCAATACTTTTACGATCACTCCTTTTTCACCTGTTTTCAATTCGGATAAACGCATACTCCTCCTTTATATTCTAAATTTACCGCAAAGATAAATCTAAACTCTTTAGCATACAAATTATTTAGATTGTTTTTAAATAAGATTGGTTTCGCCGACAGAATAACGCCATTGGTCTCGTTTTAAATCTCTTTAAGCAGATGGAGAACGACTTAAAACAGGAATTGTCAAAGGATTCGTTGGGAACTTCTAAAAAAAGATCGCTATCTTTGTAGGATGATCGTATCACGCGTAGCAACTTATATTGAAACCGAACAGCTGATTTTACCTTCTGATAAAATTTTGGTGGCATTGAGCGGTGGAGCTGACTCTGTGGCATTACTTCGTCTCTTAACGACGTTGGGGTATCACTGTGAAGCGGCACACTGCAACTTTCACCTGCGTCATGAGGAGTCCAACCGGGATGAGTGTTTTGTACGGCAACTGTGCCAAGAGTTGAACATAAAACTGCACACTACGGATTTTCAAACAGCGGAGTATGCCAAAGAGAATCGACTGTCTATCGAAATGGCTGCTCGGGAGTTGCGCTATGAGTGGTTTCATCAGCTCCTTCTGGTGCATGGAATAGATTGTATAGCGGTGGGACATCATAAAGATGACAGCATAGAAACGTTGTTGCTTAACCTGATTCGCGGAACGGGGATCAATGGCTTGCTTGGCATTGCGCCACGAAAAGGGGCTGTTGTGCGCCCGCTACTTTGTGTCAACCGGGAGGAGATCGTCCACTACTTAGATGGCATAAAACAGGCTTATGTTACTGATAGTACGAATCTACAGGATGAGTATACACGCAACAAGATTAGACTGAACATCATTCCTCTGATGCAGGAGATAAACCCTTCTTTCAAGGAGGGCTTGTCTGAAACAATAGGTCATCTGAATGAGGCGGCTCTCCTTTATGAACATGGCATCAATGAAGGGAAAGAACGGGTCTTTTCTCCTGAAAAAGGAATCGACATCGGTCTTTTAATGCAGGAACCTTCGCCCAAAACTTTGTTGTTCGAAATTCTCCACCCATTAGGGTTTAATTCTTCGCAAATAAGAGCCATCGGTCAGGCATTACATGGGCAACCGGGCAAGTTCTTTTTTGCCAAAGATTGGCGGGTTATTAAGGATCGAACGCATCTGCTTATCGAGCCTATAAACCAGGAGATTCAGAAAACTCCTCCTTTCGAATTAATTCAAGAGACTTGTGATCTTTATCCGGGATTTGTGATTCCACGCAACAAAGAGGTGGCTTGCTTTGATGCTGATAAGTTGCATGGGGCCATAGAGCTACGTGTATGGAGAGCAGGCGATGTGTTTGTTCCATTCGGCATGACGGGACAGAAAAGGGTGAGTGATTACCTGACTGATCGGAAGTTTTCTATGAGCCAAAAAGAGCAACAATGGGTCCTTTGCTGTGGCGACAAAATAGCTTGGCTCGTGGGCGAGCGTACAGACAACCGGTTTAGGATAGATCATTCGACTCGCAAGGTGACTGTTTTTTCTATTAAGCCTGCCTCCAAGTGTGAGGAGATAAGAAGATAGAGAAATGACATGACTTATTGAAAAAGATGTGGAGGGGGGATCCACCTCTTTCTTTCGCAAGCTTTAAAGCACTGTTTGTGGTTCTTTCTGCTTCTTAAAATAATCGGCTAGTATTTGAGCAAGAGGCGTTTCATAAACACATCCTTTTCGCTTACATGCTCTAACACAAGCACAGCACTTGATACATTTTTCCGGATCAATACGCATTCCTTCATCCGCACTTAACGTGATAGCTCCTGTGGGACAACTAGCGACACAAAGTCCACACTGGGTACAGGTCTTTCCATTTTTTAAATAAGGAGTCCGAGGGAAGGGTATCCCACTTTTTCTTAGTTTCATGAGTTTACGTGCAAATCGGAATAAAGGCCAAAAAGGTTGCTTCGGACGCTTAATCTGACGCACATCGACTCCATACAAGGTCTCTATGTCGGTGGCTGAAGCAATCTTATCTGCAACTCTTTTCCCAAAATCAGCCGCTAGATGTAAATCAGAAAAGTCTGGCCTTCCCATCGCTATCGGGTGGGCTTCAGTACTAAAGGAGTGTTCACCAATGAACGTACCGCCGGCAATAACCTTAAATCCAAGCGAAGTAACGAGTTGATCCAACTCTATTAGAGCTTTTTCATAAGCTCTATTACCATATACAACAACAATTAACGCAGGCGTATTCTGCCCTTGAATTTGCCGTAAACGCTCCACGGCAACAGGGGCAACATGACCACCATATACCGGAACGGCTATAACCGCTAAACTTGTTGCCGAAAAGACAACTTCTTCACTTAAAGACTGCAACGTGACATCTGTAACGGTTACCTCTTTTATTTGAGTGCCTTCCACAATCGCCTCAGAAACCCGCTTTGAAGTACCTGTGGGCGAGAAATAGATTAAATTAACTTTATCAATAACCATAAAATCGTGTTTTTAAAACAAATATAACTCTTTTTGCATAAAAAAAAAGATGTTTTTTCATAAAATCATTTTTTATTCTTATATTTGCAGCGTTGAAAGACACCGCTATTCAACATCAACAGCCCAAAACATCAATTATAAACAAAAACATGTGGTTTCATCTCATATGATTAATGACGTGTCATTAATTGAACTATTCATACCCTAACTAACAAAAACATTAATAACTTACTATACATCTATGTATAACATTATCCAATTAAACGACAAAAATCTGTCGGAATTACAAACTATTGCTCAAGAATTAGGAATAAAAAAACCAGAATCACTTAAGAAAGAGGAACTTGTTTATAAAATCCTAGATGAACAAGCTATTGCGGGAGCAACCAAAAGAGTCGCTGCCGAAAAAGCTAAAGAAGAGCGTAAAGATGAGAAAAAGAAACGCTCAAGAGTGACTACTAAAAAGGAAGAAAAAGTGTTTTCGACCGAGAAAAAAAACGAACCTTCTAAACCGGAAAGCAAAACTGCTGCACCTGTAAAAGATAAAAAGGTAGAGAAGACAGCAGCGGATAAGAAAGAGGTTGCTCCTACTCAACCGGCTAAAGTGACTCCTTCTGATAAAGAAGAAAAAAAGACTGAAACAACACCCCAAACGGTAGCAACAACCGAAAAACGCAAATCAACTCCTAACCGCGCTGCTCGAAAGAATACAACTGAAGAGAAGGAGGTTGCCAAAACGGAACAACCAGAAAAACCAAAAGTTAAAGCCGCTCCTGAAATGACTCAAGAGACTAAGGAGGCTAAGGAGGCTAATACAGTGGTTAAAACAGAAAAGAAAGAGGTTGAAGAAGCACCTGCTAAAGCTAAACCTATAATCAAAGAGAAAAAGGTGATCGATGAAGAGAGCAAAATGCTTTCTGAAGAGGATGCAACCGATTTTATTCCTATCGAAGATCTCCCTTCTGAAAATAAAGAACTCCCAACTGAACTTTTAGGTAAATTCGAACAGACGAAGGCTGAACTGCCACAAGTGAATGCCACGCAACAACAAAAACCACGTATCAATCGGCCTAATAAAGAGAATACAAATAATACTCCTAATCCCAAAAATGTAGCACAACGACCACAGGTTACACGCCCAGCACAAGCTCCTGCAATGGAGAATGCTGCACCAGCACAACAACAACCTGAGCGTAAGGTGATAGAACGAGAGAAGGCGTATGAGTTCGATGATATCTTAACTGGTATCGGGGTTCTTGAGATTATGCAGGATGGATACGGATTCCTTCGCTCTTCGGACTATAACTACCTCTCTTCTCCAGATGATATTTATGTTTCACAATCGCAAATCAAATTATTCGGTCTTAAAACCGGTGATGTGGTAGAAGGGGTGATTCGTCCTCCTAAAGAGGGTGAAAAATATTTCCCACTGGTAAAGGTTTCAAAAATCAATGGACGTGATGCTGCTTTTGTACGTGACCGCGTTCCGTTCGACCACTTGACACCGCTTTTCCCTGATGAGAAATTTAGATTATGCAGAGGGGGATACTCGGACTCTATGTCGGCACGTGTGGTCGATTTGTTTTCACCTATCGGTAAAGGACAACGCGCGCTTATCGTGGCACAACCTAAAACGGGTAAGACGCTTTTAATGAAAGATATTGCAAATGCGATTGCAGCCAACCATCCGGAGGTTTATATGATTATGCTCTTAATCGATGAACGTCCTGAAGAGGTAACGGATATGGCTCGAAGTGTGAACGCCGAGGTGATTGCTTCAACATTCGATGAGCCAGCCGAACGTCACGTTAAAATAGCCGGAATCGTTTTAGAGAAGGCTAAACGTTTGGTGGAATGTGGCCATGATGTGGTGATCTTCTTAGACTCTATTACACGCTTAGCACGTGCATACAATACGGTTTCTCCAGCCTCTGGAAAAGTGCTTTCGGGTGGTGTCGACGCGAATGCGCTTCATAAACCGAAACGTTTCTTCGGTGCTGCTCGTAACATCGAGAATGGTGGATCGTTAACGATTATCGCAACGGCTTTGATCGATACTGGCTCTAAAATGGATGAGGTGATCTTCGAAGAGTTTAAGGGTACGGGCAACATGGAGTTGCAACTTGACCGTAACTTATCCAACAAGCGTATCTTCCCTGCTGTTAACATTACTGCATCAAGCACGAGACGTGATGATCTGCTTTTGGAGAAAACAACGCTGGATCGGATGTGGATTCTGCGTAAGTATCTGGCGGACATGAATCCTATTGAAGCGATGGACTTCGTTAAAGATCGCCTTCAGAAGACGAAAGATAATGACGAATTTCTAATGAGTATGAATAGCTAAAAAGAACAGGCTATTCGGATAAAAGAATCAAAAGCGAGCGGAGTTTAACGTATTAAACTTCGCTCGCTGCTTTATTATGAGTTTTCCAAGGAGGGGGCTGCTATTTTCGTTCCAAAGAATAACAATTACGTCCAAAAACATGGTTCTGCTATTTATTCCTGCTTTTTTTTCACCTATTTTTGTTTCCAAAATAACGTTTTACTGAACTCTAACTATGATGAAAAGAATCTACCCTGCTATGGGATTAGCGTTATGTGGTTTAACAACACATGCACAGAAGCAGCCCAACATCTTAATTATTCAATGTGACCAATTGTCGCAACGCGTGGTTGGCGCCTATAACCCGCAATCGATCTGTACACCCGCCATCGACGAAGTTGCCTCGCGAGGAGTGGTTTTCTCAAATGCGTATGTGGGATGCCCATTAAGTCAGCCTTCTCGTGCGGCTTTATGGAGCGGCTTAATGCCTCACCAAACGAATGTACGGTCCAACTCGAACGAAACGATAAATCCTAAACTAAGTGTGGAGATCCCAACATTGGGTTCACTTTTCTCTGATCAAGGTTATGAGGCCGTACACTTTGGAAAATGCCACGACATGGGAGCTCTCCGTGGATTTAAACATAAAGAGCCGGTAGCTAAGCCTTTTAAAGATGCAAACTTCCCTGTCAATAACGACAGCTTTTTAGATGTAGGCACTTGTGAGGATGCCGTGAAATTCCTCTCTAATCCACCTCAGAAGCCGTTTATCTGTATTGCCGACTTTCAAAACCCGCACAACATTTGTGGGTATGTGGGCGAGAATAAAGGGACACAACCTAACCCTCCTTTCCACGGAACACTGCCACAGCTGCCGGCCAACTTTGAGGTGAAGGATTGGAGTAACCTGCCTATCCCCGTACAGTTCCTGTGTTGTAGCCACCGCCGATTAACACAGGCTTCTCAGTGGAACGAGGAAAAGTACAGGCACTACATCGCTGCATACGAACATTATACTCAAATGGTCTCTAAACAAATAGAACAGGTTTTAAAAGCTTTATATGCCACACCGGCTGGCGAAAACACCCTTGTTGTTATCTTAGCCGATCATGGCGATGGTATGGCGTCTCACCGCATCGTTACTAAACAAATCTGCTTTTATGATGAGATGACGAATGTACCTTTCATTATAGCGGGGCCAGGTATCAAAAGAAGAAAAAAATCGATCAAAAGATTCTTAATACAGCCTACAACGGATCTATTGCCTACTCTCTGCGACTTAGCGGGTATTGCTATCCCTAAAGAGAAACTTGGCATTAGCATCGCACCGCTACTGAAAGGGGAAAAACAGATCAAGAAACACGCTTATGTTGCTTCTGAATGGCACAGTGAATATGAAACGATAGTCACACCCGGTCGAATGATAAGGAGTGCAAGATATAAATACACGCACTACTTAGAAGGAAACGGAGAGGAGCTTTACGACTTAAAGAATGACCCGGGAGAAAGAACGAACTTGGTTCATGATCCTCAATATGCCTCTATCCTTATGGATCATAGAAATAAACTGGCTGATTACATCAAACGGACTAAAGACGATTACAAAACACTACGAGTAGACGCTGCGAAACAATGGCGAAATCACACCCCTGGATACTCTCATCACGAGGGACCTGGAGCAAGGGATCTGATAAATCGAAAATAAAAACAGAAAAAGAGCGAAGATTCTTTGTTAGTCTTCGCTCTTTTTATTTATTTTGTAACAAACATCAGATCGGCCAACAGTTGAAAAAGAGTCTCTTCTATATTGCAATATTACTCTATGCCTTTTCTTATAGCACTGCTCAGGCTATAAGCAACCATAACAAACGCCTTGATGCTTTAAAAGTTCTGATTAATAACGGGCTGGATTTCAGTAATAATGTAACTAGAGATAGCATTATCTCGTGGGAAAAGGAACTTATGCCGGAACTCGAAAACGAACCCAATAAGGAGCTTCTTTTTCAAATCAAATTATTAGCAATTAAAGCTGAACTTCAAAAAGGGAACATTAGCTTGGCACTCGATAAGGCCAACACAATTTATCAAAGAGCCAAACAGATGAACTATCCCTTCGGCATAGCTTTGTCTCTTAAAGCCATAGGTGAGGTGTCACTGGTCTCTTCCAACCCGCAAATAACCATTGAGTCCTATGAAGAGGCTCTGAAGATTCTTCAAAAAGAGAATCGAAACATGAATGAGATTATAATCACGCTCTACCGACTGATCTGCATCAAAATAAGCTATCGGTCTACTGATATGAGAACGTTTTATACAAGTCATAAACAAAACGACTTGGCGCTACTCGATAAATTTCAATGTATCATGACGGAAGATGATGTTTTACCGCTCATAAAAGAGTTGGAAAAAACAGCTTCTCTCAACTCAAATGACCCGACGAATTTCTATATTCCCATGTGTTATGCGTATTATTACATTCAAACGCCACACCCAGAGAATGCAAAACCTTATTTAGAAAAATGCCAGATAGTCTACCAAAAGCATCCTTTTTTGTACTTCAAATTCTTGAACGATTACTTGTATACGCAGTATCATATTAGTACCAAAGAGTATGGGAAGGCTATTAAACAGTATGAACAATTGTTGAATCACATTGATCCTTCTAATTCATACATGTATCTGGAGTTGCTAAAAGAACAAGCGGATCTTCTAACTACCATAGGAGACTTTCAAAAAGCTATTAATAGCTATGAATTAATCAATGAAATAAAAGATTCCATCAATATTCAGTCGTACTTGATACAAATCAACGAGTTACATGCCTTGTATCAAATTGATAAAAAAGAGTTAGACAACGAACTGAAACAAAAACGGAAGCTTATTACAAGTATGGTTATAGGGGGGAGTTTGCTCTTAATTTTAATACAGCTCATCATTCTTATTAGAAAAAGTAACCGGAAATTATTACATTCTAAAGAGAAACAGGAGAAGGCTAAGCTCCAAGCAGAAAAATCTATTCGAACTAAAAGTCTGTTCTTATCGAATATGAGCCATGAAATTCGTACACCTCTTAATGCCCTAAATGGATTTGCCCAAATTCTTACGGAAGAGTCTATCGACAATGAAACACGCCAACAGTGTAACGATATTATCTTGCAAAATTCGGAGTTGCTTTTAAAATTGATCGATGATGTGGTCGATTTATCAAATCTTGAAATACGACAAATTGCTTTTCATTTTAAACAGTGTGACGCCGTAGCTATTTGCCAAAATGTGATAGGGATGATGAACAAGATCAAACAAACGCAAGCCGAACTTGTTTTTGAATGTGCCATGGAGAAGCTATATCTAGAAACTGATGAGGGACGCTTACAACAAATATTGATTAATCTCCTTATTAATGCAACCAAGTTTACACCTCGTGGTAGCATCACTCTAGCGCTGACGCAAACGACCAACTACGAAGTGATTTTTTCAGTCACCGACACTGGCTGTGGCATCCCTTTGGATAAACAGCCTTTTATCTTTAACCGTTTCGAAAAATTGAATGAGAATATACAAGGTACCGGTTTAGGACTCTCTATCTGTGAACTCATTATCACTCAAATAGGGGGAAGAATTTGGATTGATGAAACGTATACGAGTGGAGCCCGTTTTATCTTCACTCACCCCATTAAGCACACTAGAAAAAGAAAGGACGATTTGTCATGATCAGAGTCAAACTTGTACTAGCGTTTATCTTAGTGGGCTTAAGTGTTAATCGGACGTGCGCTCACAATCCAAGCATCGGACTCGACTCTGATAGCTTGCTGCAAGTCTTACGTACATTACCACAAGATAGTACAAGGTTACTCGCTTTGAAGCAGATTATTCAAATAGAACAATCCAACGATAAATGTATTAAATATGCTGATATGCTACTCCAAGAAGCTAACCAGCAGAAAAACTCAAAGTATATCAGTTATGCTGCTTATTACCACATTGTCTATTATTATAACCGAACCAAACAGGACAGTATAACGAAATGGATTCAAATAATGCAACCACACGCCGAAGTATCGAATTTGTGGGATGTTTACTTTGATGCCAAACGACTGCAAATAGATATTTTTACCTTCAACGCCAATTATGAACTGGCTATTTCGGAAGCGAATCTGCTAAAAGTAAAGGCATTGAAAGTGAATAGCCAACGGGGAATTATTGCCGCTTATCAATGTTTAAGCAACGCTTATGCTGCCTCACAACGCATGGATGAAAGTTTAAAAGCTCTAAAAAAAGCGCATGAACTGCTGACTAAAGAGAGTCACCCCATCACTCATATCTCTATTTTGACGCAACTAACCATTATGTCACAAGCGTCAGATAGTCTAAAAGAGTTATTTGTGTATGTGCAAGAATTGGAAGAGGTGCTGAATCGGTACATCCAAACGAACCCGTCTCTTAAATTAGGTGTTTATGATATTTTCTTGTTTAAAGAGATGATGTATGGACACTATTATCTTTCTACCAACGAACTAAAAAAAGCTTTTTTTCATCTCAAACAAGCTGAAAACTATCTGACTCCCAACTCGTTTTTTGCTTATAAAGCTTTCTTGTACGAACAAGAGGCAGGCTATTACGAAGAAATAGGAAAATTCAAGCAAGCGGTGCTGTATACTGACAGCGCACTGGAGCTGTATAAGTCTGAACGTCAGGGTGAATATGCCGAGAACTTGTTGCAAAAAGGCCGATTAATAAATAAAATGGGACAAAAAAAACAGGCTATTTCACTGTTTAGAGAGGCATTGGAGCTAAAAGATTCCATCAATACGGCTATATCAAAGCAACAAATGGAACAAATTAAGAGCCATTATAAGTCTAAAAAAGAGGAATTGAGTGACATCAAAGAGAAGAATGAGATCCATTTACTCATTTTATTAGTTGGCGGAATTCTATTAGGGTGCTCTTTATTTTTTATGTTCCGCCTTATAAAAACACGTAAGGAACTCCAATTATCTGAAAATGAAACACGAAGAGCCTTGCAGATCGTGACTGAAACGAACGACTTAAAGAATCGCTTTTTATCGAACATGAGTTACAACATCCGAACTCCTCTGAATAATGTTGTTGGGTTCTCTCAACTGATTGCCAGTGATCCGAATTTGGACGAACAAACGTTAAATGATTTTTCGACCATTATTCATCAAAGTTCTGAAAATCTAATGGAGCTGGTGAATGATGTTCTGGAGTTGTCACGTCTTGAAGCTGGTATGACGAAGTTCCAACTTCAGCCTTATGATATTTTGGATCTCTGCAAGGATGCCTTGTATATGGCTCGCCAAAAGAATGAAGGAACGAATATCCAAATTAATTATGTTGCCGACATAAAATCACACGTCATTCTTACCGATGTGGGACGGCTCACAAGTGCTATTTTATCAACGTTGACTTATCGACACTCTAAACCTGAAGAGAAACAAGAAGTCACTTTTAGAATTTCTTATAGCCCCAAACACCGGAACATCGAAATACGCCTATCAAATAGTCCATTGGTACAGCAAACGCCAACACAAGAAAAAGAGATCAAGCATGAAATCAATGACTTATTATTGGCTCATTTCAAGGGAAGTTACCAAGTCATCACAACACCAGAAGGAGAAACAGATATTCTTTTCAGCTATCCCATAGAATCGGATTTGAAATAAAAGCGCTATCTTTGTTGCCTATTTCAAAAAAACAAACCGAATCTTTTTTTAATGTATACCAACAAACAAATTTGGCACGTTAGTTACCCTATCCTACTAAGCTTGCTGGCCCAAAACATCATAAACATTACTGATACGGCTTTTCTAGGGCATGTCAGTGAAGTCGCTTTAGGTGCATCCGCTATTGGCGGATTATTCTACATATGTATCTTTACAATAGCCTTTGGGTTTAGTACAGGATCACAAATAGTCATCGCTCGTAGAAATGGCGAACAACGCTATACAGATGTAGGACCCGTTATGATTCAAGGGATTATCTTCTTGTTTATCACCGCTTCAGTACTTTTCGGACTGACCCGATTAATAGGCGATCACATCATCAAACAGCTCGTCTCTTCAGAACAGATTTTCGAAGGCACCAAAGAGTTCCTAAACTGGCGAATCTACGGTTTTTTCTTCTCCTTTATTAACGTTATGTTTCGGGCATTTTACATTGGAATAACTCGAACGAAGGTACTTACCATCAATGCCATTGTTATGGCATTGACCAATATTCTACTTGATTACCTACTCATTTTCGGGAAATTGGGATGCCCAGAGCTCGGCATAAAAGGAGCAGCCATCGCCTCTGTCATAGCCGAGGCTTCGTCTATTCTCTTTTTTGTGGTCTATACCTATTTTACAGTTGACCTTAAAAAATACGGATTAAACCAATTTCGTTCATTCGACTTCGGCTTACTCCGCCGCATACTCCACATTTCATGCTTTACGATGTTACAATACTTCCTCTCCATGACCACTTGGTTTATCTTTTTCGTCGCCATTGAACGTATTGGGCAGCGCGAATTAGCCATCGCTAACATTGTGCGTAGTCTCTATATGGTAATGCTTATTCCAGTCAATTCCCTTTCAACCACCGCCAATAGTTTAGTTAGTAATACCATTGGAGCTGGAAACATCAAGTATGTGATGCCACTGATCAATAAGATTGCCCGCTTTTCATTCTTTATCGTGCTCGCAATAAGTGCATTAATCCTTATTTCACCCCACTTACTTGTTTCGATATATACCAATGATGCCTCCTTGATAGCCGAGTCACTCCCCTCTGTTTATGTGATTTGTATGGCCATCATGATTGCTTCTGTGGGGAATATCTACTTCAGTGCCATCTCAGGAACCGGAAACACCAAAGACGCACTGATTCTGGAAACGACCGTTATCATCCTCTATGCCGTCTATGTCTTAGTTGTGGCAATCGGCATAAAAGCGCCTGTACACATCTGTTTCGGAATAGAAGTGCTTTATTATAGCTTACTCTTGATTAGTAGTTATATTTACTTCAAAAAAGCAAAATGGCAAAATAAAAAGATATAAATACAAGATTTTTTGTACATTTGCAACTTAGATTATAGTCAATGGCTTAAAAAACAGAGTAACCCCAAAAGGCTATCCCGTTTTGCCTTGAGACTATTTCTATGATCAATAAGTATAATTCGTAATTCATAAGTCAAAAATATGTTCGATAATTTAAGTGAAAGACTCGAAAGGTCGTTCAAGATTCTGAAGGGTGAAGGTAAAATCACCGAGATCAATGTAGCAGAAACGCTAAAGGATGTACGTAAGGCCCTACTTGATGCCGACGTGAACTACAAAGTTGCCAAAAACTTTACCGACACTGTGAAAGAAAAAGCACTGGGACAAAACGTGCTTACGGCTGTTAAACCGAGTCAGTTAATGGTGAAGATTGTACACGATGAGCTGGCCCAGTTAATGGGTGGTGAAACGACCGAGATCAACTTAGAAAATCGACCTGCTGTGATTTTAATGTCCGGTCTACAAGGCTCGGGTAAAACCACTTTCTCTGGGAAGTTGGCACGCATGCTCAAAGCAAAGAAAAACCGGAAGCCTTTATTGGTCGCTTGTGACGTCTATCGCCCAGCAGCAATCGAACAATTACGTGTTTTAGCTGAACAAATAGAGGTTCCTATTTATACCGAACCAGACAGCAAAGACCCAGTCTCTATCGCTCGTAACTCTATCCAAGAGGCTAAAGCCAAAGGCTATGATCTTGTCATTATCGATACAGCCGGACGTTTAGCGATTGATGAGCAGATGATGAACGAGATTGCGGCTATTAAAACGGCTATTAATCCGGACGAAATCTTATTCGTAGTAGATTCGATGACTGGTCAGGATGCCGTAAACACCGCCAAAGAGTTCAACGAGCGCCTCGACTTCAACGGTGTGGTACTGACAAAATTGGATGGTGACACCCGCGGTGGTGCTGCTCTGTCTATTCGCTCAGTGGTAAACAAACCGATTAAGTTTGTTGGTACAGGAGAGAAACTTGATGCCATTGATCAATTCCACCCTGCTCGTATGGCCGACCGTATCCTTGGAATGGGTGATATCGTTTCATTGGTTGAACGTGCTCAAGAACAGTACGATGAAGAGGAGGCTAAACGTCTTCAAAAGAAAATAGCCAAAAACCAATTCGACTTTAACGATTTCCTTAGCCAGATTCATCAAATCAAGAAGATGGGTAACCTGAAAGACTTGGCCTCAATGATTCCAGGTGTAGGCAAAGCCATTAAAGATATTGACATTGACGATAATGCTTTCAAGAGCATTGAAGCGATTATCTACTCGATGACTCCTGCAGAACGTTCTAATCCGGAAATACTCAACGGTACACGCCGTACGCGTGTTGCTAAAGGTAGTGGTACCACTATTCAGGAAGTAAACCGTTTACTGAAACAATTTGAACAGACTCGCAAAATGATGAAAATGGTCACTGGCAGCAAAATGGGCAAAATGATGCCTAAAATGAAATAACACATCGGTTATCTTTTACAGAAATAATCAGAAAAAGAGGGCTTATGTCCTCTTTTTCTTTTCCCCTACTCCCCCTTCAGAATAAAGCTCTAAAAGCACCCAATAATCCACCTTTATTTAAGCGATTTTAAATTTCATCGCTTTATGTTGTCTAGTTCATCAATTTATTCTATTTTTGTTCACATTCAAAATCAAATCTAATTGTCATGAAACAATCTTTATTGCTTTTCATCTCGCTAATCGCTGCAGGCACAGCCTTTGCACAGCAACAAAAATTCAGCTACACGGTCGAAGGCACGCTATCCGAGCCTGAATACCAAGGAAAAATGATCTATATCAGCACGTACGACAATAACCAGAAGGTAGATAGTACACGCCTTGAAAACGGCCACTTCCGCTTTCAAGGAGAAGCGGCGTCATCAACACTTTGCCGTGTTCACGTAGAAAGAAAGTACGGTAGCCTGATCTTGGAAAAAGGCGATATAAAAGTCGATTTAACTGAAACGCGGATCGCTTCGGGTACACCTCTCAACGAGGAGTTGCGTGCCTATGTTCTTAAATCAAACAAACTTCTTGAAGAGCTTAAACAAACATATGAGCATATTAAAGACAGCTTGAAAGATGAAAAAGAGGCTCGGCAGCTTATGAATGAGTCGTATTCCGCCAAATACCGTCCTCTATTACAAGCCAATCGTTTGGCCTTTTTCGACTTACATCCGAACGATGCTATCGGTGAATATTTGATCAGAGATCTTGCGCACGAATCAACCCCCGAAGAGATGGATAAGGTCTTTGCAAAAGCTGGCCCCAAACTAATGGCTTTACAAGTTCCACAAAAAATTAAAAAGCAATTCGATGCCCTCAAACAAACCGTTGCAGGAAAAATGTTTGTAGACTTTGAAGCAAAAGATGAAAATGACAAGCCCCTTTCATTATCAGCTTATGTCGGTAAGGGGAAATACACACTTGTTGACTTTTGGGCAAGCTGGTGCGGTCCGTGCCGAAAAGAATCGAAAACCATAGCCAAAGTCTATGAACTCTTCAAAGACAAAGGGCTTCAGGTAGTAGGTGTAGCCACATGGGATCAAGCTAAAGATACCAAAAAAGCGGTGCAGAACCTAAACATCACCTGGCCACAGCTTTTTGATGCCGGCACAAAACCATCGGAACTTTATGGGTTCAACGGCATTCCACAAGTCATGCTTTTCGGTCCTGATGGTACCATTATAGCACGCGACTTAAGAGGTGAAAACATCCAACTGAAACTAGAAGAATTTTTCAAATAATATAACCACTGAATGATGACACTGATAGATGGCAAAGCCATTTCCGAACAAATCAAACAAGAAATTGCTGCTGAAGTAGCCGAAATGGTTTCTCAGGGCAACAAGCGTCCACATTTGGCCGCCATTCTTGTGGGCCACGACGGCGGCAGCGAAACATACGTTGCCTCAAAAGTAAAAGCATGTGAAGCATGCGGATTCAAATCATCCTTGATTCGTTATGAAGCCAACACAACAGAAGAGGAGTTGTTGGCTAAGGTCCGTGAGCTCAATGCCGACGATGATGTGGATGGATTTATCGTACAACTCCCTTTGCCCAAACATATCTCTGAGCAAAAAGTGATTGAAACGATCGATTACCGCAAAGACGTAGACGGGTTTCACCCTATTAATGTAGGACGCATGTCGATCGGGCTACCATGCTACGTTTCGGCTACACCCAACGGCATTCTGGAACTCCTGAAACGTTATCAGATAGAGACCTCGGGCAAGAAATGCGTGGTCTTGGGCAGGAGCAACATTGTAGGTAAACCGATGGCAGCACTAATGATGCAGAAAGCTTATCCGGGCGATGCCACCGTGACTGTTTGCCATAGCCGCTCAAAAGATTTGATAAAAGAGTGCCAAGAAGCTGATATTCTGATCGCTGCATTGGGCCAACCACTCTTTGTTAAAGCCGACATGGTGAAAGATGGTGCTGTAGTGATCGATGTAGGGACCACACGCGTAGTGGATGCCACCCGAAAATCAGGTTTTAAACTGACAGGGGATGTTGATTTTGATGCCGTGGCACCCAAATGTTCATACATTACTCCAGTACCGGGAGGAGTCGGACCGATGACTATTGTTTCGCTAATGAAAAATACACTGCTCGCCGGTAAAAAAGCTATTTATCAATGAAGCATTTGATGCTTGTCCTAACTTTAGGTCTCTCTTTCTCCTGCACATCGCGTTCGCAGGAGAAAGGGAGAATACTTTCTCAGACGTCCGATTCTCTCTCCGTATCGACCGCTCATCAAAAAACCTCTTCAGACACGTTGTCACTGCTATTTGTCGGTGATCTGATGCAACATCAAGAACAGATCAATGCCGCAAAAACAGCCCACGGATACGATTATTCGAGCTATTTTACGCACCTTCAGTCCACCATCGAAAAAGCCGATTTAGCTATCGGCAATTTAGAAGTTACTCTGGGAGGAAAACCATATAGAGGGTATCCTGCATTCAGTGCTCCGGATGAATACGCTCAAGCCATTCAGGCAGCTGGATTTGATGTCTTACTGACGGCCAATAACCATTGCTTGGACCGTGGGGAAAAGGGACTTGAACGAACCATTCGCCAATTGGATACTTTGGGAATACCACACACCGGAACGTTTATCGATGCCTCAAAGCGTGCAGATACGTATCCACTTATCATAGAAAAGAAAGGGATTAAAATAGCTTTCTTGAATTACACCTATGCCACCAACGGGATTAGGGTGACTCCGCCCAATGAGGTGAATTACATCGATACGACAAGGATTGCCAAAGACATCAGCAAAGCCCAACTGCTTGGATCGGATGTGATTATTGCATGTATGCACTGGGGGAATGAATATCAGTCATTGCCCAACCAAACACAACAGCGATTGGCCAACTGGCTTTTTGGGAAGGGTGTTCACCACATCATCGGTTCACACCCACACGTTGTGCAACCACTGGAAGTGCGTACCGACAGTGCAACTAATCAGAAAAAACTATTGGTTTATTCTTTAGGCAATTTTATTTCAAACATGTCTGCCAGACGAACCAATGGGGGGTTAATCGTCCGCATGCAATTAGTAAAAGAGAGTACTGTCCGCATGGTGCAGTGCGACTATGGTTTGGTCTTCGTTGGCCGACCAGCTCAGACCCGAAAAAAAAATTTCACCCTTTACCCCATAGAGATGCCAGTAGACTCTATTCCGGTAAACATACGTAACTCCCTGAATATCTTTAAAAAGGACTCTAGAAAGCTCTTTCGAGACTTTAACAGTGGCATAAAAGAAACCTTTTTTTAGAAAAAAATGCGCTGAATGTTTGCAGTTTTAAATATAATACCTATCTTTGCATCGCATTAGAGAAAAACAAACATGGTGG
>RZZX01000158.1 GCA_009929715.1 Bacteroidia bacterium | reverse complement strand
GCAGCGCAGAGAATCGTTTTTCATGACCAACTACCCAAATGGAATTACCTTATTAAACAGTCATAATGTGTACCAAGTTATTTTTTAAGCGTTACTTAGTCTCTGCTGTATCATATAAGCGCGGGCCACGATAACAAGCTTGAATGCCAGCTCCATAATTCTGAATCATATGCATCTTATACTCATACAAATGTTCAGAGAGTGGCTCTAGAGTAGCCTCTGAACCCCCTCCATGATACTCCACCAAAGGCACAAAACTCCACAATGAAGAAGGTACACGTTCCCATGTACAGTCGTAATTCAATTGCCGCGCATGCATTAACTGTCTGTCGCGGGGCAACGACCAATTCGTTTCACGATAGCCTATACCAACCTTATTAGAACCATTTTGGAAATAGAAATCAGGCACATTCATATAAATCCCTTGCTCGGACATCCAACGATAAAAAGGAGCGATTTTATAAAACTGATTCCATTGAGAATCATTCAACCCTTTATGATGCGTATGTACAGTCGACCCACAAACATCACCAGGATAAGAACCATCATGTTCAAAGCAGCGCATACCTGTTTTCTCAAAAAAGAGTCGGATACGATTAAAATAATCACTCCCCCAATCACTGCCTAAACACGGTGAACTTCCAAACCTCATCCCTCCCCGTTTACCAGTCTTGGGATTAATCACATCCACTTCATCACTAATCCAACGACTAGCCAACAAGGAGTAACATCCCATTTCAATTCCCCGACTACGAGCATAATCGACCAGCTCTTTGTATTTAAGGATATTAGATTCAGAAATATCTTCCGCATTCACACCCGATCCAAAACTCAAAATAATCATCTCATACCCTGTTTCTGCACATTGATCCACCGCTCGGCGAACCACTTCTGGGTCGGACGACGTTAGATGCATAAAAATCGGATTTTCGGTTGTCCAAGGCGTTAAATCACGATACAACCGTCTCGTAAACAACCCCTTCCGTTCGCGATCATCGTTATCGAACGGCATCTCATAAACACTAAAAGAAGAAAAAGTAGCCAGAGAAGCCAACGTATAATCTGGGCCTATCTCCGGAGCAACCTCCAAGATACAAGGCATTTGAAGCATGTAATTGCGTTGCGAAGTATACGCCTCATCCCTCAGCCATCGGTTAGTGAGATTACTCTCCATTTCCGTAAACCCACCCCCACAAGCATAATCACTCTCTACATGTATATTGGGCAACCGGAAAAGCGAAGGATCACCTCCGCCAGGTGATTCTGGTTCAAAGAAAGCCAAAGACTCCAATTGAAATCGATCAATATTGATAGGCAACGCCGATCTATTCACCACTTCAAACCACTTCTTGATGATAGGTAAGCCATCATAAATAGCAAAATGAAGTTTAATACAAACATCCTTCAACTCCTTCTCGCCAAACAGTGTAAAGATCAGCTCTTTCCCAGTAGCCCACTCTTTGTTCAATGCCCATCTACTACGTGCCCAATTAATAGGAGGCTTAACCGATGTGATCTCAAAATTCTCTACTAGAAAAGACTCCGGAAGAGCCTTCATCTGATCAAGCCATTCCTGTTTTAAATATCCCCGCTCGGGCTGTCCCCCCAACCCGCCGATGTTCCATCTCTTCCCATCGACCGTCAATGTCCCCTCGCTACTTACAGCACGCAACAAACTCTCACCCAACATGCGATTCGTTATCCCCACAGTAGCCAAATTGGGAAACAATCGAAAAGTACGAGATACCATAGCATTGGCGATAACAAGCCCCTTGCCATCGGGTGTGGTGTAAATGCCCGCTTTCGACCGTTCAGGGTACAGCAACCAATCAAAACCAGTCTTTTCAGAGACAGCGGCATTCATCACCGGAAGCGTCTTTAGTTTATTCTTCAGTCTATTCAAAGTAGCAATGGGCATCTCAGCTCCCTCCCGAGTCGAAAAGACCTCAACTAACTCTGGTTTATCAACCAAATAGTCAAATACCGGAGAGATCAATGCAACCTGATCACCACTTGGACCATCTTCAGTCGGATCCACCATCAACTCAAGAAGCTTTACATTAGCCAATCCCACGTCGATCCTTCTCAAAGGTTCTCCACCACGCACGATACCGCTATTATAAATCTCTTTGCCGTCAGCTATCAGGCTTAGCCGTACTGAACCGACAGAAAGTTTACCATCCTTCCCAATAAATCCAAGAAACTGTTTTCCAGTTCCTTCCTTTTTATAAATCAACTTAGTACCATCAACTAGCGGATTAACCATCCAATCGGGGTGAGAAGGATCAATCTTTGAGGCAGGAATACCAAACTGGGCAGAAAAACGAATCGTCTGCCCATTAAGTTTAAATTTAGCCAATGCCCGAGCATGCAAGCCAACAACATCGGTCGTTCGTTTACCATTAAAGACAGCCGCTTCACCTGTTGTCAAGCGCCCCACTTGAGGCATTCCATACTCCTGCCAGAGAACCGACACATTCATTTCTGCAAGGTTTATCTTTTGCTGCGCCCCAACAGACAGCCAACCAAAGAAGGCACATACCAAGCCTATCATCTTCTTATTCATAGTATAAAGATCTATAAAGCATATTTAAAAACGACTAAATAAAAGAAAGCCCCCTCTCGATCTACCTTTTAATCCGTTGCCGTAACACCTTTAATAAATCCACATCCGTCTGACGCAGTCTACCATCTCTATTAGGTGGACAATTCAAAATAAGAATATTATCATTCTTCGTTGCCTTACGGTACAAAGCCTCCAATTCATCGACCGATTTAAACACACTATCTTTTGTGTTGTAAAACCAGCGTTGGCTTATACATACGGTCGATTCCCAAGGCATATAATAAAGCTTTCCATCGTGAGAAAACAACTTTGGGTCATTCTCGGCAGGTAAATACGGATCTCCCAATCTAAAATCACTCGGGAAATAACGAATAGGAAATCCCTCCCTTTGATTCTCGGGCAATACAGGATGTGCCTCCTTGTTGTCAGGGTTGCCGATAGACCAATTAATACCAATCTGACAATTAGGTTGTTTAGATTTGATCGTCTGATAAATAGCGCTAATAGGCCAGCGTACAGCAGGCTTTTCCCATCCACCGTCGAACCAAAATTCAACAATCGGCGTAATAGATTGTGTCATATCAAGCAATTCATTCAATTGATTAATCAGATACTTATTATAAGCCTCATCCTTAGCAAGATCCTTCACATCTGGGTTAAACTTCCGATCCCACAATGAATAATATAATCCCAAACCAAGGTGGTATTTTCTACAAGCTTTAGCAACTTCAACCACCACATTTGTCTGATTACCAGACCGAGCTACATCATACTCAGTGAACCGACTATCCCAAAGACAAAATCCCTCGTGATGTTTAGTCACTAAAATAACATACTTCATCCCACCATCCTTAGCGGCCTTCACCCATTGATCCGCATCAATAGCTGTCGGAACATAAGACGATGCTGGCTTTGAACCATCGGTCCACTCCTCGTCATGAAACGTATTAATACCAAAATGAATAAACATGCCGTACTTGCGGTTAATCTGTTTTTTTTGTGCTTGACTGGGTCTATGTGACGGTACAGGTGCTATAAACTTCTGTGCAAAAACAGGAGTTGAAAAAGAGATAAGAAAAGCGATTGAAAAAATAAACGATTTCATAATTCTTTAATTTATAAGGCAAAAGTAATAAAAAACAAGCGGAAAGGCTAATAATCAGATAGCCAACCGCTTGTTTCCTTTATATAAATAAGCTAAAACGTTTCTAGTCGGTCGGGATATAAAACCTTCAAGAATCAGCAAACAAGCTTACCAACCGTAAAGTTGTTTTAAATTTTGATTATCTCTTACTTGATCGTAACAATGGTTCGTTATAAAATTATATAGTTTAAGATATTCATGCTGTCCTATAGGTAGCTATATCAATTAGTTCTTTGACAAGCTTAGCATTTATCT
>RZZX01000051.1 GCA_009929715.1 Bacteroidia bacterium | reverse complement strand
AGAGGCCTTACTTTTCAAAAACAAAACCCGAAGCACCATTTTAAAGGGCTTCGGGAAGGATTTCTATGCTGTTTTGAGTTTTACCGGACAGCAATAATTAAATATAAAAGATTAGTGGTAGAATAGTGAATGAATGGGAACTTAGGTTTTGTTTTGTCTGTTTGAAATTAAATATTTGTACTCAATTATTAAATATACTAAATAAATAAACTAAAACATAAATAACAATTTATATTTGTATGTCTAAAAAATAAAAAGAAAAAAGAAGAGATAATCTAATATAAATCTCATTTTCAAGATTTTGAATGATTTTCTTAGGCTATCGGATATTCTTTGATGGAACTTAGTCTCTGAAAAAGGAGTTAATGATAATGATAAAACCGATTATACTTGGTTTAGAATTGATATATAACTTTTTATTTTGTTAATCTATACAATTAAATTTTTAATCTATTATTATGAGCATGAATCAGAAAAAAAGAAGAAATGCAAATGGTAAGTGTCATGTTGCTGCATTATTCCTTTTCTTATTGGCAATAGGAAATGGATATGCAGTTGCAGGCTCTAGCCTTCATGATGCTGTTCATGGCACTTTTGAGCAACAGCAGAACTTTTCCGTTTCCGGTATGGTGACGGACGTTAACGGAGAGCCTATTATTGGGGCCAGTGTTTTGGAAAAGGGTACCACTAACGGTACAGTAACAAACATGGATGGCTATTTTTCATTAAGTGTGAAGCAAGGCTCTGTATTAGTTATTTCGTTTGTTGGCTGTAAAATGCAGGAAGTTAAAGCGACTAAGAGCATGAGAATTGTACTTAAAGAAGATAGCGAACTTTTAGAAGAAGTGGTTATTGTTGGTTATGGTACACAGAAAAAAGCTAATTTGACAGGGGCTGTAGCAACAGTCGATGTTGGTAAGACTCTTAATAGCCGGCCTATTGCAGATATCGGGAGAGGATTGCAAGGATCTGTACCAGGGGTCAATATCACTATTCCAACAGGAGAGATTGGGTCGGATCCCCTGATTAAAATAAGAGGTCAGATAGGTTCTATATCTGGAAATAATACGCCTTTAATTTTGCTGGATAATGTTGAAATACCGAGTCTTCAGATGATAAATCCAGATGATGTACAATCTATTTCTGTGCTTAAAGATGCAGCTTCTTCTTCTATTTATGGTTCTAAAGCGGCATTTGGGGTTGTACTGATAACAACGAAGTCTGGGGCTAGGAATGAAAAATTCGAGGTTAGTTATTCAAATAACTTTTCTTGGCAAGATCCTGCTAAAAAGATCGAATTGGGAGGAATTAATGCTTTGAAATATACGTTGGATGCTCAAATAAATAGAGGGGGAGCCATGCCAGCCGGAGGGTTTTGGCGCATTGATCAGGCAAGCTTGGTGAAAGCCATTGAATGGCAGGAACGTTATGGTAAAACGGTTCACTATGATGATCCCGTTTTATATGGGCGTGACTGGACTTTTGATGGAGTCAATAAGTATGGTTATCGGACCTATGATGCGGCAAAAGCGATGATTCGGAATTGGTCACCAACGATGACGCATAATTTATCGGTCAACGGTAAGACGGGTAAGACATTTTATAATATCGGATTGGGCTATTTAGATCAAAGCGGTATGTCAAAAACAGCTAAGCAGGATGATTTTACTCGTTATAATGCCTCGATCAGTATAACTTCTGAAATAAATAAATATTTAACAGTACGTGGTAGCTCAATTTATTCTGATAGAAATAAAAGATATCCAGGGGTAGGCACAACTTCTGCGGATCCTTGGCTATATTTATACCGTTGGAGCTCGTTGTTCCCTATCGGAGTGACTGAAAACGGTAATCCTTTAAGAGAACCTGCCTATGAGATGGGTGCTTCTAATACGGATAATTTACAGAATAAGTATTATAACATTAATTTGGGTGCAACGTTGAATCTAACAAAGAATTGGGATGTTAAATTTGACTATACGTACGATAGGCAAACGGCTGATAAGAATTCGTCTGTAGTTGAGTATAATTCCGGACAAACATGGTACTCACCAGTCCTTTGGAAAGATAAAAACGGTTATCAGGTTTATGTCGATGAAACAGGACAAGTGGTCGATACAGGTGGAGTACCTGCTTATTGTTTCCCGATGCAGAAGTATTATTCCAATAATACGGTTAATTATGTTCAAAACCATAATAGAGCAGTAGACAACAACACGTTTAATGTTTATTCCACTTATCAGTTGAAATTGGGTCATCAGAAGGAACATGCTTTTAAATTTATGCTGGGTATGAATAGAGTGACTAATAAATGGAGTTCTTATACGGGTAAAAAAACGAACTTGATTGATCAGAATAATCCGCAGTTTCCATTAGCATCAGGTGATCAATTTATTGAAGGCGATCGGAATTGGGAAGCTCAATTAGGCTTTTTCGGTCGTTTGAATTATGTTTTTAAGGACACTTATTTGTTTGAAGCCAATTTACGTCGGGATGGCTCTTCTAAATTTCCTAAGGATTTGCAATGGAGATGGTTCCCTTCATTTTCTGCTGGTTGGGTTTTTAGCAACGAGGCTTTCATGAAATCGATTGATCGGGTTTGGAACTTTGGTAAATTGAGAGCTTCTTGGGGAAGCATCGGAGATCAATCGGTTTCAAATACGCTTTATAAATCGGTTTTATCTTATGATGAATCATCTTGGCTTGATGGTTCTAATAATAAAACCGTGCAGTTTGGTACACCTTCATTGATTGATGGGAATATCAGTTGGCAAAGCATTGAAACATTAGACTTTGGACTCGATCTTCGATTCTTAAATAATCAATTAGGAGTGACGTTTGACTGGTATCAGCGTGATACCAAAAATATGATTATACCCGGAGAAAGTCTTCCGGCAACTTTGGGTACATCGGCTCCCAAAGGTAATTATGGTAATTTGAGAACCAAAGGCTGGGAAGTTTCATTGGATTTTAATCACCGATTTGCGAATGGATTAGGTCTCAATGCAATGGTTTCATTATCAGATGCTACAACGGTTATTACTAAAGGAGCTGACTATGAAACACCATGGGAGAACCGCTATTTGAGTAATGCTTACTCCACCGGTCGTCGGTTTGGAGACATTTATGGTTTCGTGACAGATAGACTTTTTCAGAAAGGTGATTTTGTTTATGATAGTGATGGTAACATTGTAAAAACGACTGTCATCTATAACGGTACTGCGCGTACTACTCATAAGCAAACGGCTGAGTATCCTGTTTATCAAGTGCATTATGAAAATGGTGATAAGTTAATTTTTGCACCAGGGGATGTGAAGTTTGTTGATTTAGATGGCGATGGTTATATTACACCTGGAAGCGGTACCAATGGAGATCCTGGTGATCAAAAAGTGATAGGTAATTCTACGCCTCGTTATGAATATAGTTTTAGGTTAGGTGCTGATTATAAAGGCTTTGATTTATCTATATTCTTTCAAGGTATAGGAAAACGTAAAATATGGGGAAGTGGCCAATTGGCGATTGCCGGATATAATGCGAAAGAAGGTGCTATTCCAGAAACCTTTGCTAAAGACTATTGGACGGAAGATCGCACTGATGCGTTTTATCCTAGAGCATGGGATTTAGGCGGTAGTGATACTGGATTTAGTATGCAGAGACAAAGTAAATACCTGCTTGATATGTCTTACTTGAGAATTAAAAATATAACTTTAGGTTATTCAGTTCCTAGTCGTTGGCTAGCCAAAGTTTTCCTTTCTAAAGCTAGAGTTTACATGTCGCTAGAGAACTTCTTTACATTTGATAAATTACGAGGATTGCCGATTGATCCTGAGGCTGTTTCTGGCTACTCCATGTTTTCTTCAAGTTATAACTTGGGACGTACAGGTACAGGTACACCCATGTTTAAAACTTTATCATGCGGCGCTCAATTAACCTTTTAAACTAGATTCTTATGAAAATTAAACTAATACTGATTTTATGGACTGTTGTAGGGCTATTCAGCAGTTGTAATGATGTACTTGATCGTCCGTCGCTAACTACGGCAGAGGATGATGCTTATTGGACTAATGAAGAAAAAGTACGGTTATATGCCAACTCTTTTTATTCGTATTTTTTTGTTGGTTATGGTGTCGGTTATGAAACGACTTATGCTCCTAATGCAAATTATACCTTTAATGACAATGCAGTGTTACTTGGTACTCAGGGGCAATTCTCTAGATCGGTACCGACTTCTAAAGGGAGCACTTCGCTCGATATGATGTGGGAAAGTCAATTTACCGGTCCGACTTGGAATTTTGCTTGGGTTAGAAAAGCAAATATTATGATTGATCGAGTTTCCAAACGTATGACTGATGTTTTATCGCCCGAACAATATAATCATTGGCTAGGTGTCGGACGTTTTTTTAGAGCGATGGAATATGCTCGGTTGGTTAATGTTTTTGGTGATGTTCCTTATTATGATAAAGAGATCTCGAATACAGATAAAAATGAATTATATAAAGACCGCACTTCACGTAATGAGGTGATGGATGCTGTTTGTGAAGATTTCAACTTTGCAATGACTCATGTTCGTTTAAATGATGGAGCGCAGTATATAAACCGGTATGTTGTGGCTGCTTTTGTTTCCAGATGGGCCTTGACTGAAGCTAGTTGGCAGAAGTATTATTACGAAGATTTTGAACGAGCTGCAAAGCTTTTTAAACTGGCAACTGAAGCCGCTGAGATTGTTATAAACAGTGGAAGATACGATATCGTTACAGATTTTCGCACACTATTTGGGTCGACAGATTTAACAGGTAATAAAGACTGTGTTCTTTATCGGAAGTACGATGCCACTAAAGGGGTGACACATGCTATAGCCTCTGGTTGTAACATGTATTCGCCAACTGATGTTGGTCCCAATCTAGATTTGATAAAGTCTTTTGTTTGTGTAGATGGTAAAGATTGGAAAAGCTCGGATCTGGTGAATGCTGAGGACTTCTCATTGAGTAATCTCATTAAAACTAGAGATTCGCGTTTTGAAGCTAGTTTTTGGAGCCAGCCAACTCCAATGGCTAAAAGCTGCTATTTATACGTCACAAAGTTTATTCCTCGTGGAGCATTGGATTATATTCAGACGGGTGGAGCTCCAGGCTCAGATTTTCAAAGCAGTAAAAATGTAACCGGATACCCTGTGATGCGTTATGCAGAAGTGTTGTTGAATTGGATTGAGGCTAAAGCTGAATTAGCTACATTAGGAGGACCTGCCGTGTTACAATCAGATATTGATTTGTCAATCAATAAGATCAGAAATAGGCCTTTAGCTGCCGAAGCTATAGCTAAGGGAGTTACAAAAACTGCTGCTATGGATTTGACTGATTTACCTAATGATCCATCACGTGATACTTCTGTTTCTGCTTTACTTTGGGAAATAAGACGTGAAAGACGTATGGAATTTGCATTTGAATATTCTCGTATTATTGATTTAAGACGATGGAAAAAGCTCGACTATATGAATACGGATAGCAATAGAAATTTATTGATCGGTACGTGGGTTAATTTCCAACAAGAAGTCCCTAGCCAACTAAAGTCCGAGAATAAGGGGAAACTAAGGGTAATAGATAAAAATGGGAATATAACAGTTTACAATGGAAACAACGGGGCAGTGATGAATGGATTTTTTTATCCTGCGGAGAACGTCGGTCGGTTACCTTTTCTCAATGTTCCGAATATGAATCCCTACTTGTCGCCGATTGGGACAACACAGATTTCGGATTATAAAAGTAAAGGCTATACATTAACTCAAACAGAAGGTTGGCCGTCTAGTGTTAAGTAGTATTTAGGTAAATATTGGTTAGTCTGATTAACCTATTAACATAGTAATCAAAAGATAATGTTATGCATAAATTAATTAAAAATATAGGGCTTGTAGCTCTCGCTTTAGGAGGTCTTTTCTCTTCTTGTGGCGATAATTACCCTAAAAGTGAAATCGCACCCTATGCGACTGAGCTTTTGGAAGTAAAGATTGTAAATGCAGGTCGAGATGGTTCGCTCATAGTAACTGGCACGATTGATGAGGAGAATAAAATTATTAACTTTCCTCGTTTAGATGTGGAAACTAATTTTTCGGCCTTAGAGATTGAAGCTAAAATGTCAGAGGGAGCAGAACTTCAACAATCTGTTTTAGATTTTTCGATGGCAGAAGATGAAGCATTTAAGACATTGATTCTTAGAGTTGTTAACAATAAACGATACAAGGATTATTTTATCAAAGTAAGGAAGAATATTCCTGTTTTCGGAGCTGATTTTGAGAAACCCACTGTTTATGACTTCTCTGGAGATAAGATTTATCCGGATTTCACCTCTTTGCTAACAAGATCGGCCTCATTCGATGGACAACAAGTGTTGATAGTGGCACGATCCGCCACCAAACCTCATTTACTAAATGTTTCTGATTTGAAAAAAGGAGAAATTAAACCGATCAGTTTAGATATGACTGATGTAAGTGGTGGTACATACCCTTATAATCAAGGAGCTTTGGCTAATGGGCATGTTTACATGGCTAGTTTATCTGGATCTAAAGCTTCACCTCTGAAGATTTATTATTGGGAAACGCCGACATCTAAACCCGAAGTTGTTGCAAATATAAATGTGGGAAGTATTCCTAATGTCGGGAACAGACATGGCGACAATCTGTCATTGAGTCTTGATAAACATGGAAATGGATTTATCTTTTTTGGTGATAATGCCTCTACTGAAATTTTGCGTTTCACAGTGACTAATCATAAAACGATATCAGATCCTATCGTTTTACCTTCTAATTCTAACGCTACTTCATTTATGAATATTAATAGGATTGAGGAAACTTCACAATTTGTCTGGAGTGGTGTTCGGACTGGTATCATGCTTACCGATGAATTAGCTAATGTGAAATATACTGTAAATCCATCTTATACAGCTGTTGAAGCAATAGATCCTAGGGTTTTTACGTTCAATAAAGAACGCTATCTGATGGTATGTACAGCCGGCTTGGGAAGTGCTACTAAGGCGACACCTGCAATCTATGTGTATAATATTACTAAAGGAAATACAGTAGAAGAGTCTCTCAAACTATTTAATGATGGCGAAAATCACCATCCTGATTATACGTTTATCTTGGGAGGATCTGGTAATGCTGCCCCGTCTGCACAAACCGGTTATGCTATTGAGAAGGATGAAAAAGGAAATGATGTGAAATTACTTCTTTTTGGTGCACGTGCCGATTCTGGATTTGTTATTTGTGAATTTCCTATAAAACTTCAAGATGAAGAGTGATTATACCGATAAAAAACAGATGAATATGAAATATTTAAATTATTTACTCTTAATAGTTTTCATTGGGTTTATTGCCTCTTGTAGTGACAATGAAAACAATGAAACAATAGACTTAAAGCCTCTTTTACCTAAAAAAGAGTTACGAGGTGTTTGGATAACTACCGTTTGGGGAATAGACTGGCCGATGGGTGATTATAATATGGAGACACAGAAGCAGAAATACTTGGATTATCTAGACTTGTTTGCCGAACATCATATCAACGCCGTTTTTTTTCAAATTCGAGGCATGGCCGATTCGTTTTATGAATCAGCATATGAACCATGGAGCAAGAATATTACGGGGGTGGCTGGTCAAAAGCCTAATTATGAGGTTCTAACATTCTTGATAGAAGAGGCTCATAAACGTGGTATTCAGTTTCATGCTTGGCTTAATCCTTATCGGATAGCAACGCGTGCTAATAAGACTGCGGCATTTCCTGAATTAGATCCCAAAATACCAGCAGCTTGGGTAAAGGATTATGAGACCATCAGAGTTTATAACCCAGCCTTGCCTGAAGTACAAACTCGCATTGTTGATATAGTCAAAGAAATTATTACTAAATATGACGTTGATGGTATCCATTTGGATGATTACTTTTATCCATCTTTGTCGTCAAGTGAGAAAATGAATGACGAGGCAGAATACCAAGCATATGGTAAAGGGACGTTTAGTAGTATTGAAGATTTTAGACGCAATAATGTAAATACGGTTGTGAAAAACATTCGGGAGGCAATTGTCAGTGTTAAGCCTCGCATTGTTTTTTCCATAAGTCCGGCTGCTAATAATGAAAGTAATTACACTAATTTATTTGCTGACGTAGTGAAGTGGTCGCAAGAGGGTTGGGTAGATGTCATCATTCCTCAACTCTATTTCGCAACAGGTTCTAGTGAAAGCAGCTTTAATCAACGTTTACATTGGTGGTCACAATTTACCTATAAGAATGTTTTGATGGTAGGATATGGACTTTATAAATTTGGAGATCCGAATGCCGGAGAACAGTTCCAATCATCAACTGATTTAAAAAAGCAATTTGAATTTGCTAACACCAAAAATAAAGTGCAAGGTAGCATTTTATATAGTGCAAAATCATTGATCGAGAATAAAGTTGGCTTACTGAATGTTATAAAAGAGGTGTATGCCAATCCCGTTTTACCTCCTTTTTGCGGGCGATCAACCCTTAAGGTGCCGGCTATTCCTACTCAAGTTAGACTTAATGGTGATGAGTTAGCTTGGGCAGAGGGAGTTGACGTTCGTTATGCAGTCTATCAAAGCCATGGAAATGGTCAAATAGCCCAATTAAAAGCCATTGTAAATGGTTCTACATTTAAACTTTCAGAGAAAGGTAACTATTTTGTTACAGCTGTTAATTTTGATAATGTAGAAAGTGATCTATCGGAAATAGTAGTGTATAAATAGATTGGTTTTAAATTGCAAGAAGAGGGGATGTCAATTATTGATAGCCCCTCTTTGTGTTAGTAGCCGTATCCATCCTCTTTCTCTTCCCCATTTATAGGTATTTTGAACCAAAAAGCTTCTTTGCTCGTTCTTTATCTATATCTTTGTTTAGAAAAATAGAAAAATAGAAAAATAGAAAAAAAAGAAGAATAGAACTGTATGAGAAATATTTTTAAAGACTTAAAACGCACCGACCATAAAAGACATTTGGGCGGAATCGACTTTTTTAAATACATAGGACCAGGATTACTCGTTACGGTAGGGTTTATTGATCCAGGCAATTGGGCCTCTAATTTTGCAGCAGGATCGGAGTTTGGCTATACACTCCTTTGGGTGGTTACACTCTCCACCGTTATGTTGATTGTTTTGCAACATAACGTGGCTCATCTTGGCATCGTTACCGGACTCTGCTTATCCGAAGCTGCTACCAAATACACACCCAAATGGATTTCAAGACCGATCTTAGGAACAGCTGTGCTGGCTTCAATATCCACTTCGTTGGCCGAGATTCTAGGGGGAGCTATTGCTTTGCAGATGCTGTTCGATATACCCATTATATGGGGCTCTATTTTGACCACCTTCTTTGTGGCGATTATGCTCTTTACCAACTCCTATAAAAAGATTGAGCGATCGATTATAGCCTTTGTTTCAGTCATTGGCTTGTCCTTTATTTATGAGTTATTTCTAGTTGAAATTGATTGGCCTTTGGCTGTCCAAGGATGGGTTACTCCCTCTTTCCCGAAAGGCAGTATGCTCATTATCATGAGTGTGCTAGGGGCTGTAGTCATGCCTCATAATCTCTTCCTGCATTCGGAAGTGATTCAGAGCCATGAATACAATAAGAAAGACGATGCATCGATCAAAAAAGTGTTGAAGTATGAACTCTTCGACACCTTGTTTTCGATGGTTGTAGGGTGGGCTATAAACAGTGCCATGATCTTGTTGGCTGCTGCTACTTTCTTTAAGCATCACGTTCAGGTAGAGGAACTTCAGCAAGCTAAATCGCTCCTTGAGCCTTTGTTGGGGAGTCATGCGGCTATGGTTTTTGCCTTGGCTTTGCTCATGGCTGGTATCTCGTCGACTATTACCAGCGGAATGGCTGCCGGTTCTATATTCTCAGGCATTTTTGGCGAGTCATACAACATCAAAGACAGCCACTCTCAGTTGGGTGTTCTCATCTCATTAGGGCTTGCTCTCTTGCTCATCTTTTTTATAGGCGATCCGTTTAAAGGCCTGCTGATCTCTCAAATGGTACTTAGCATCCAGCTTCCTTTTACAGTCTTTTTGCAAGTAGGGCTTACCTCTTCACCACGTGTGATGGGCAACTATGTGAATAGCAAATGGAGCACGTTTGTGCTATATGGCATAGCAGCCATTGTGACTGTGTTAAACCTCATGTTGTTGTTTTCTTAATTTTTAGAGTCAGATGATCGTACATTATGCGTTTACGGAGACTCCTTTGGGAGAAGTTCTGATTGCTTCCGATGAACAAGGTCTTTGTTTCATGGGATTCACGGAAGAGAATAGGGCAGAGGCTTTAGCCGATTTGGAGCGTCGAATAAAACCCGCTTCGTTGGTTGAAGACAAGAGTGATCAATGGATTACTCAAGTCCATGCTTGGCTATCTGCCGGTATGATCGGAGAGCACCACCTGCCACTCTCGTTGCACGGCACCCCTTTTCAGGTGGCGGTGTGGAAAGCCCTATTAGAAATACCTTACGGAACAGTAGTCAGCTATCAGGCTATTGCCAGAGCTATCGGAAGACCTAAGGCGGTACGAGCTGTGGGAACGGCTATCGGACGGAATAATCTCTCTATCCTTATTCCTTGTCACCGAGTGCTGACTACTTCGGGTGGGATTGGTGGCTATCGGTGGGGGATAGCACGCAAACAGCGTCTGCTTGAGCAAGAAGGAGTCGGATGGAAAGAACTATAAACAGGACGTTTGTTGTCAGGCTATTCAACTCCCATAGAGTTAAAAAAGAATTTACCTCTATACAGCTACAGATAGGTTGGTGCTTTCCTTTCTGATTCTTCTTGTCTTCTGTGGTTTACCTCTAGACCGATCAGACCTTTTTATCCAGATTCTATGTCGATGCTGATCCATTAAACCTCTATGCAGATAACCCCTCCATAGGGAGTCAGTGCAGAGAAAGCCTCCTCTTTCTTTACGGTTCCAGCATAGACTTGTGCCGAGATCAAGACGCCACCGTGCGCAAAGACAGCGATATGCTGATATCCTCTCTTTTTCATCTCACCCAGAAAGTTGGCTACACGCAGATATTGATCGGTGAAACTCTCTCCATTTCTAGTCCGTTCATGCAAGTAATCGTTATACCAAACTTGAAGGTGTGGGTCGTTAATCTCATCGAATAGCTTCATCTCCCAATCGCCGAAGTTCATCTCTTTTAGGCGATCATCCAACGTTGCGTCTGCATACCCGCAAAACTCGGCTAAGCGTCGTGCACGTGTCAGCGGACTGCTAAAGACCTCATCGAATGTCAGTCCGTCCAAATTCTGAGCTGTTTGGGCAGCTTCGGTTGGGAAACTAGTATTGAGCGGTACATCTGTGAACCCGTAGCAGACGCCTTTCGGTACATCGACCGAAGTGTGTCGAATTAAAGTAACTTTCATAAGCAGTAGGTGTTATAAATGTGTATCAGGGTGATCAGAGCGAAATAAAAGCTCCATTCACAAAGCAGAAAAGTCGCTCCACAACAGTCGCCTGTGTACCCTTGCAGCCGTCGTTTCATGAGCGAACTCAACCCCCAGAACATCAGCAGTGGAGCGAGAGCGGCTACGGCATAAAAAGAGGGTAAGAACAGCAACGGCAAGCTACCGAACAACATGGCCCGCAAGAACGCTCCGACCGACATGCGGTTGTAGATCACCTTCGCCTTACTCTCCTCTTCTTTGCGTGCATAAGGCAACCGGTTAATCAGTTGTGCGGCCGAGAACTTACTCCAAGCATCGGCCGCTACCATTACAACCGGGATGAAGGCCGACGGCAATAAAGTGAGCATCAAATAGAAACTCAAAAAATAGAGAATCAGTCCGATAACCCCATAACTTCCGATAAACGAATCCTTCATGATGGCGAGCGTTTGCGCTTTATGGCGCCCGCCGCCAAACCCGTCAAAAAAGTCGGCCAATCCATCCTCATGCAGAGCGCCAGTGAGTAGTACCCGGCTCACGATAGCCAGTAAAAGTGGAAAAGGCTGTGGGCAGATAAACGAGCTGCCCCAATAGGTTAGTGCCATGACGGCACCCGTAAGCCATCCCACCAGCGGCCAATAGTTGACCACCGTTTTGAAACACTCGGCCGGCACCTCTCTCAGTCGCCAGAACGGCAACCGTGTGAAGAAGATAAAAGCAGCAAGCACGTTGTTCATCAGACAAAATATTTAGTGACCGAAGCTTTATGAAAGCTATCCATCTCATTCATCATACGGACAGCCGATTGCAAGATAGGATAAGCACAGATCGCTCCAGTACCTTCGCCCAAGCGCAAGTCGAGTTGTAAGAGCGGCTTCGCTTGTAGATAATCCAGCACCAAGCGGTGTCCCACCTCATCACCTAGATGGCCATAGATGGCGTAACAGAGCACCTCCGGGTAGAGTTTAGACGCTGCTAGTAAGCAGTTGGTCATGATGAACCCGTCAATGAGAATCACCATACCCAATTCAGCTGCGCGAAGCATGCCCCCAATAGCCATAACCATCTCAAAACCGCCGAAGTATCGAATAATATCGTGTGGAGTAGCCGGTCCGTGATAATTCGCCACCGCTTGTTGCAAAACCGACAATTTATGGCGTACCCCATCAGAATCCAATCCACTACCGGCGCCGACACACTGCGACAAAGAGAGCCCCGTAAAGAAATGCATCCAGACCGATGAAGAAGAAGTGTTGGCTATACCCATCTCCCCGAAGCTAACCACATTACACCCTTGCGCATGCACACGGCTCACCACTTCGGCTCCCCGTTCCAAGCACAAGTCCATCTCCGCTTCACTCATAGCCGCTTCATGCAGGTAATTGCGTGTTCCTTTAGCCACCTTTAGGTCGATAATCCCCCGATTCTTTGGGAAATCGAAATCCACTCCAGCATCCACGATGTCGAGCACAAATTGATGTTGGTTACATAAGAAATTAACTCCCGCACCCCCCTCAAGAAAGTGCATCACCTGTTGCCAAGTAATCTCCTTAGGCGATTTGCTTACCCCCTCGGCCACGATACCATGATCGGCGGCAAAAAGCACATTATGCGGTTGATTCAAAGAGGGCGATAAGGTCTGTTGTATCCACCCGATTTGCAGAGCAAGGGTTTCTAACGTGCCCAATGACCCTTTCGGCTTAGTCAGGTTGTCTATTTGATCTCTGAGAACCTCCCGGATAGACTCATCGGGGCGTTGAATATGAAATGTCATGTCGTTATGTTGATTAAAGATGAATTATCCTTTTATTTTCATTGGAATGCCTGAGACCATAAAGACCACCTCATCGGCTTTCGAGGCGATATATTGGTTGACCCAGCCCACTAAGTCTGTAAATTTCCGTTGGATATCGTTGGGCGATGTTCCTCCCAATCCAATTTCGTTGGTGACGAAGATGAAATGTGCTTCTTGAACCGTCAAAGCATCAAACTCGGTCTGAATAAGTTGGAGAACCTCATCGATAGAGCCGGGATGATCGAACATATAATTGGTACACCAAAGCGTTACGCAATCAATCAGAACCACCCGTCCGGTGCAGTGATGCCGACTGAGCAGTTTCTCCTCTTCGATGTTTTCCCATTCCGCACCCCGATCCCGTTGGTGCCGACGTACCCGTTCTGCAAATTCCTCATCCCAGATGCGAGCGGTAGCCATATAAATGGGGTGATCAGAGGCCTCCAAAGCCAGCCTTTCGGCATACGAACTTTTGCCGGAGCGTGCCCCTCCGGTGATTAATGTAATCTTTTTCATGAACTGTTTGCGAGTGTTTTCAGCAGACAAAAGTGCGAAAAAAAGCCCGGAAATACAAGCAAAAAGGCTATATTTGCCAACCTAAAACAAAGAAAAAATGAATCAGTCTACTCAACTCCGCCCCCTGATGTTTGTCGGCACGGGCAGTGATGTTGGTAAAAGCATCATAGTGAGCGCTTTTGCCCGAATTTTTTTACAAGACGGTTATCATCCTGCGCCATTCAAGGCTCAAAATATGGCATTGAACTCGTATGCCACTCCCGAAGGTTTCGAAATAGGGCGTGCCCAAGCGGTGCAAGCCGAAGCAGCCGGTGTGCCGTGTCATACGGATATGAACCCGTTGTTGCTGAAACCCACTACCGATATGCAGACTCAAGTTGTTCTTCATGGCAAACCCATCGGGAATCAGAGTGCGTATGAGTATTTCAGGAAAGAGGGACGTGAAGCCCTTCGTGCAGAGGTCTACGGTGCATTCGACCGTTTGGCGTTGCGTTATAACCCCATTGTGATGGAAGGGGCTGGGAGTGTTTCTGAAATCAACCTGCGTGAAGTGGACCTGGTGAACATGCCCATGGCTATTCATGCCGGAGCTGATGTTATTTTGGTGGCAGATATCGATCGTGGTGGCGTCTTTGCAAGCGTTTATGGATCGGTGTTGTTGATGACCGAAGAGGAGCGTCGGCATTTGAAAGGGATACTCATTAACAAGTTCCGTGGCGATATAAGACTTTTTGAATCGGGTGTGAAGATGATCGAGGAGCTTTGTGGCGTTCCGGTTGTCGGGGTGGTGCCTTATTACCACGATATCATGATCGAGGAGGAGGATTCGGTGGCCTTGCAGACCAAGAATCTGAAAGCCAATGCTGGCAAGGTCAACATAGCAGTGGTGCTACTTCGACACCTGTCCAACTTTACCGACTTTAACCGGTTGGAGCGCGATCCGCGGGTGCATCTCTTCTTTACCAATAATACCGATGAGATAGAGAAGGCCGATATCATCTTAATTCCCGGAAGCAAAAGTACGATCGATGATCTCTATGAGCTGCGTAAGAACGGGGTGGCTCAAGCGATTGTGCAAGCACATCGGCAGGGAAAGACGGTGATGGGAATTTGTGGCGGCTACCAGATGATGGGGCAGGAGGTGTGTGATCCGGAACATCAAGAGGGCGACGTAGAGCGGTTGCCTGGCTTGGGGTTATTGCCTATCCGTACGGTGATGACGGGCGATAAGGTCACGCAACAGGTGACTTTTCGCATGAAGCATAGTGATGTGCCTTGCAAAGGGTATGAAATTCATCAAGGACGGACATCGGTGGTCGATGGTGCTCAGGCGGAAGCGGTCAATGTGATGGCCGATGGGGCTGAAGAGGGGTGTATGGTGGACCGGACATGCCTGGGGACTTACATTCATGGCATTCTAGACAACTCTGCGGTGGTGGATTTTCTGCTCGAACCGTTTGCCGAAAAAATGGAAACTCGGAAAGCGTTCGATTACGAAGCATTTAAAGAGGAACAGTATGAGAAGTTGGCCGCTCATGTGCGCCAACATGTGGATATGGAGTTGGTTTATAAAATAATGACACAACATGATTAATGGACACGGCGACGATATGCACGGGTGTGGAGTGCCAATCGTTAGTAATTTTAGTTCAAATGTTTTTGCACAATTAGATAATGGGGCGTTGAAGCGTTACTTGGCCGAACACCTCGATTTCATAGATGTCTATCCACAGCCTGAAGCGGAATCGTTGCGGCAGGCTTTGGCCGATAAGATGGAACTGACAGCCGATGAAGTGTGTGTAACCAATGGGGCTACGGAGGCTATTTATCTCATAGCGCAGGCTCATGCAGGCGTGCGTTCGGCGGTGCTGATGCCCACATTCAGCGAATATGCCGATGCTTGTGTGTTGCATCGACATCGGCTCACGGTTTTATACGATTTGAAAGAGATGCCGGAAGAGACGCAACTCTGCTGGCTGTGTAACCCGAATAACCCTACTGGAACCGTTGTAGAAAAAACGACTCTAAAGGCGTTTATCGAAGCGCATCCGCAAACCTGTTTCTTGGTCGATCAGTCCTATGAGTGGTTTACCGAACAACCCCTTTTTACGGCGCGCGAGGCGGCGGATATGCCGAACCTCTTACTGCTGCACTCCATGACGAAGCAGTTTAAAATAGCGGGCATCCGATTGGGGTATCTTACGGGATCTGCTGCGCTGATCGAAACCATTCGGCGACAACGCATGCCGTGGTCGGTCAATAACCTAGCTATTGTGGCTGGTCACTTCTTGTTGGGACAGGACAATGGACTCGATTTGTCGGCCTATCTCAAAGAGACACAGCGTTTTCGGGCGGGGCTTGAGGCCTTAGGTGTGCTTACGGTCTGGCCAACCGAAACGCACATTTTACTCTGTCAGCTGCGTTTTGGAAAGGCTTCGGCCTTAAAGACCTATCTAGCACATGAACATGGAATACTGATTCGAGATGCGTCGAATTTCCAAGGCTTAAACGACAGCTTTTTCCGGGTGGCAACCCAAACGGCTGAAGAAAATGACCAACTGATTAAAGCGATTGCCCAATGGATAGCGTCTTAATAAGTGGCATCGTTTTGCTTATCGGGTGGATTTTAGACCGGCTCTTTGGTGATCCGATAGCCATGCCACACCCCATTGTGTGGTATGGTAAACTGATCGCTTGGGGGGAGAGACGGTTGAATAAAGGGCAGCATCGGCTTTGTCGGGGAGCGTTCTGGACCATCGTTCTCGTAGGTGGAATTTATGGACTCTCTTCTTATTTATTGCCTCTTCTGCTAGACTACTCTGAGGTGCTTTATGTGGTTGTTGCCTCTTTCTTGGTGTTCACCTCGCTCTCTGGCAAGACGCTCATCACAGAGGTGCGGCTGGTCTTTGAAGCAGTCGATCGCTCTTTGGAAGAGGGAAGGTTGCAAGTAGCACGCATTGTGGGCCGGGATACGAGTGAGCTCACTGCACAAGAGGTGCGTACAGCGGCTCTCGAAACACTTGCCGAAAACCTAAGCGACGGCATTATTGCACCGCTCTTCTGGTGGGCGGTGTTGGGAGTCGAAGGGATGCTTACCTATAAAATGATCAATACGCTCGATTCTATGATTGGATATAAGAATGAACGCTACCTCTATTATGGGAGGTTGGCCGCACGTCTCGATGATGTAGCCAACTATATTCCGGCACGTCTGACAGCTGTTTTAATGCTCCTGGTATCAGGCTATGGGCGGAAATTTGGTTTTCTTATTCGCTACGGTAGAGCACATTGCAGTCCCAATTCCGGTTATCCGGAGGCTGCTTTGGCAGCCATTCTGAATGCCCGTTTTGGTGGCTCTCACCTCTATTTTGGGGAGTGGGTAGACAAACCTTACATTGGCGAGAATGAACGCGATTTTACCACGGCCGATATGGAACGTGCCGTGCTGGTTAATTTCAAAGTTGAGTTGTTTGTCGTGGCGTTACTCCTTCTTGGAACCTTTCTCTTCTCTTACTTCTTTGGCTAGTCGATACTTTGCACGGGGTAGATTTAGGTGCTCTTCCTTTCTCTTACTTCTTTGGCTAGCAGTTTCTGCGAATGCTTGGAAAGCTTGAAATCAATTAACTAACCGCTTTAGTTTTCTTTAACTATATTAATTAGTTTATGAACTAAAAAGTTTAGTTATTTGCGTTATGCTACTTTAAGGCATTCATTAATAACTGTGTAAAGGGATAAAAAAGATGAAAGGATTAACAGCGAAAGAAGAAGAACTGATGGGGCATTTTTGGGAAAAAGGTCCTTTGTTCGTGAAAGAGATGGTGGAGTTTTATGACGAGCCTAAGCCTCATTTTAACACTTTGTCCACCATTGTCCGTGGGTTGGAAGAGAAGGGTTACCTCTCTCACCGCTCTTTTGGGAATACTTACCAGTACTTTCCGGTTGTCTCTGAAGAAGAGTTTCGTAAAGGCACACTCAAGAAAGTGATTAGTAAATACTTTAATAACTCTTACTTAAACGCAGTCTCTTCGTTAGTCAAAGAAGAGAGAATCTCGGTCGATGAGTTGAAGCAGCTCATTCAAGAGGTAGAGCAGTCGCATCAAGAACAGAACGATAACTAAACACACACGGCTATGGGACTTTTTTTAGTTTATCTGATCAAATCGGCTCTTTGCCTTTCGGGCTTTTATTTATTCCATCGGCTCTTATTGAGTAAGGAGACTTTTCATCGGTTCAACCGGATCGCTCTGTTGAGCGTTTTGTTGCTTGCTTTGCTTATCCCGTTGGTTCAAGCTACCACCATGCAGCGTACGGACGTGTCTCAAGCTTTTCTGACCATGGAGGAACTTCTCTTGTTGGCTACCTTAAACGCTTCGTCGGGTGAGATGACTCAGGCCATAGAGCCAGCTGGCTTCTCTTGGGTATATGGCCTTTTTATACTCTATTGGTTAGGAGTTTTCGTTTTGATTGTGCGTCATATTGCATCGTTGAGTCGGCTGTTTCGTTTGCTTCATAGCAGTCAGAAAGAGCGTTTGGACCATGGCATCACACTTTACATTCACGATCGGGCCATTGCCCCATTTAGTTGGATGAAAGCCGTGGTTATTTCTCGGAAAGACTTAGAAGAAAATGGGCAGGAAATCTTGCTGCATGAATGTGCACATATTTCAAAGAGGCACTCGTGGGACTTGTTATTGGCCGATTGTTGCCTCTTTTTTCAATGGTTCAACCCGGGTGCGTGGCTCATCAGGCAGGAATTACAGACTATTCATGAATATGAAGCCGATGATAAAGTGCTTCAAGAGGGCATCGATGCAAAGAATTATCAATTATTATTAATAAAAAAAGCCGTTGGCACAAGGCTCTACTCTATGGCCAACAGCTTTAATCACAGTCAACTTAAAAAACGTATTGCTATGATGTTAAAAGAAAAATCCAGTCCATGGGCACGGTTGAAGTATCTCTACATACTTCCCTTAGCCTCTGTTGCGGTGGTGGCTTTTGCGCGCCCCGAAGTGGCCGAAACCTTAGAAGAGATTTCAGTGGCCAAAGTTAATGATTTAACTGCAGTTATGGAAGCAAAAACGACAGAAATGTCTGGTTTGGTTGCTGCGGTGGATTCGGTGAAGCCGAAGAAAAAGGTCACTGTTGTCTCTTCGGATGATGATCTCTTTATAGCTGTTGAACAAATGCCCGATTTTCCCGGAGGGCAAGGGGCATTGATGGAGTTTTTGAAAAACAATGTGAAGTATCCGAAAGAGGCTGCTACATCGGCTATACAAGGGCGTGTTATCGTACAGTTTGTGATAATGAAAGACGGTACGGTGGCCCAACCGAAAGTTGTGCGGGCTGTTGACCCTAGTCTTGATGCCGAGGCTCTTCGGGTGATTCGTCTTATGCCGAAATGGACTCCTGGAAAACAGCGGGGGAAGGCGGTTAATGTCAAATACACCGTTCCTGTTATGTTTAGATTGAACAATGAGAATAAGGAAAAAACCGTTTCGCAAGGGATTAAAATCCAACCGGATGAGATGACTATCAAAAGCGATTATAGCAAGGCGCTTATTATTGTCGATGGTAAAGAGGTGCTTTCTGAGCAGATGAATCAGATCTCGCCGAATGACATTGAGAGTATTAGTGTTCTGAAGGGGGCAGCGGCAACGGCTACTTACGGTGACAAGGGTAAAAATGGGGTCATCGTAGTGACGCTGAAAAACAAAGTTGTGCCACAAGAAGAGGTGCAGAAAATAGCGAAATAAAAAACATATTTAGTTGGACTCTTACAATTTATGTCCCCTTTATGTGCTTCGTGAAGAAGTGCATAAAGGGGATTGTTGTGTGGAAATCGTTCTCTCTGAACCTTGGAACTGAAAGTAGGCGACTTTGACTGAATAGAATAGCCGATTTATTCTGGGTGTAAGTTTTAAAAAACAAGTGATCTGCCGAATTTAGAATAGGTATAATAAATCATGTTGGCAAACTGTCTACTCAATTCCACCTTTTTAGTAACAAAAGGAAGAAAATGACCACGTTTTCAGTAACGAATAATAAAATGAAACAACTTATTTAGTAACTAACCTCTAAAAGTGACAACC
>RZZX01000050.1 GCA_009929715.1 Bacteroidia bacterium | reverse complement strand
TGTTCATAACTGTACATTTGTTTGTGAATATTCAAATATACAAATTATACAGCAGTTTTCTGCTTTATATCACTATCACTCGAAATGTCGGATGAACCTGAATTATTCTATTTTAAACATTTAAAGATGTTTATGAACTATCGCTATTCTATCTCTCCCCGTCTGTTTGAGAATAACAGCATTGAAAAGATAGAGAAGAAAATTGTTGAGTTACTGCGAGAAGATGTATTTATTATCTGTGTTTTTGATGCTGATGTCAGCCGTCGCTCCGATGCCGAGAATAAGAAACTGACGGCTCTCAAAAAGAAATACTGCAAGAAAAATAATGTTCTACTTTGCGATAGTCTTCAATCTATTGAATACTGGTTTTTGCTCCACTATGAGGATACTTGCCGACATTTCAATGATTCCGCAGCAACAGAAACAGCTCTGAAGAGATACATTCCGGCTTATGACAAAACTCGCAAATATCTCGAACAGGATAAATGGGTCAGAGATTTGCTCACCGACAACAAGATGCAACGAGCTTGTGAATTAGCTGAGATGTATGATGGTAGGGATTCGTATAGTGGGATTTATAAGGCTATTAAAAAATTAAAATGAAATAGATAAACAATCGAAAATACTCGAAAGCACTCGAAAATACAAAATTAGAAAAAGAAGTAAAATACCGCTTAACTGCTTGTTTAAGAGTGAAATCGGTGCTAGAAAAGTGCATTAAGTGCAAAAAAGCCACCCCTTTCTTTTTCTCACACGCGTGCGTGATATATTAAAAAAATAACTAATTACCAAGAAAAAGTCTGTTTTTTTTAGTGTACACGCTTATATACTCCCCGCTTATTATTCGATCTTACAAGCATTTTCTTTTTCTACGAGTCTGGAGACCCAACAGGTAGCCGTCTCTTTCTTGATTTTCATTTCGACGGCTTTTGCGATAACCTCTTTACGGGTAAAGCATTGGCCCAGCGTATCGAAGAAGGCATCACCAGAATCAATGAGGTTTTGGGTAATCCCCGTTCCGGTATTGTTGCCCGTGATTAGAAACAGGCGGTTTATCGGCGGTTTGGGACATTCTTTGTTTGGGCGTTCTTTCAACAGTGTGTCATAAACAGCCTTCTCTTTCAGATAGGTGCGCATCTCCTCGTTCACCTTTTGGCATATCTCATCGTGTATAGGCTCCGCCAGCAGCCAGATGTGAGTGAATGCCCCCAGCAACATAATATCTTGTTGGGCGGGCGAAGTGCCGTAGCCGATGATGGTGCTTAGCAATTGGGGTCATGCGTAGGTGGGGAAAGTCGGTAATCGATCAGTTCTTTTTCTGCATCTACATTATAAGGTACGCGCACATGTGAGAAATGAATAGGGGGGCATTTTTTGCATCTTGTGCACTTTTTCTCTCTTCATTTTCCTTATATTCAGTTATTTCGGGCTCTTTCGGCAGTGTTTAGTTGGGCATAGGACAACAAAGCATCGAGCAACAAATCATTAACCTTGTTGCAGGCGTTGAAGTCATATACCTTGCCCTTGTCTGATTCATAGGATAGTTTGTTTTCAGACAGTTCTCTGATAGCACGAAGAATCGTGTCGGAGCTGCTGCAGGTTTTGTCACATCTTCCACGCACGAACCTCCACAGGAGTAAACAGTCATTAAAGAACGAATAATCTTGCCATACTTATAACCATTGGATGAACATTTTTGACCGAGAGTTTTGAAAGAGACCTTCTGATGCGTGGTTTCTTCTTTTTCATGACTGTTTAACGTTTTTAACTGTTTTTGGCGTTTTTTGCCCGCTTTGCGGCGTTGGTTTGAAGGTTCTTTTTAGTGAGGGAAATGCTTTAAACTCCCCTTTTATAGGTTGTTGTGTCCGAGCACGGAGGCATTAAAGAAAAAAGTCCGTAATTCCTTTCTTTTTTCTTATCTTATCACAGTATTATTTATTACTTTTGCGAGAAATTTATGAAACCATTATTTTATATAACATGGCAAATGTAATAAAATTACGTAAAGGCCTCGACATTAAGCTTAAAGGAGCGGCTGCCGAAGGGTTTGCTGAAATGAAAGAGCCGGGATTCTACTCACTTGTTCCCGACGATTTCACCGGTATTACCCCTAAGGTGGTAGTTAAAGAGCAAGAGTATGTGATGGCCGGAGGACCCTTGTTTGTAGACAAGTATCATCCTGAGTTAAAATTTGTTTCGCCTGTAAGCGGTGTTGTGACGAGTGTTGAACGTGGCGCTCGCCGTAAAGTGTTAAACATTGTGGTTGAAGCAGCTACCGAACAAGACTACTTGGAATTTGGTAAGAAAAACGTGGCGGAGCTAACAGGCGATGCTGTGAAAGCGTTGCTTCTGGAGGCCGGATTGTTTGCATTTATCAGACAACGCCCGTATGACATCATCGCTGACCCGACGGTAACACCAAAGGCTATCTTTGTATCGGCTTTTGACTCTAACCCGTTGGCGCCGAACTTTGAAGTCGCTTTGAAAGGGGAGGAAGTCAACTTCCAAACCGGATTAAGTGCGTTGGCTAAATTGGCTAAAACGCATTTGGGCATTCATGTTGCCCAAAAGGCTACTGCTCTGACTCAAGCGCAGCATGTTACGGTGACAGCATTCGACGGACCGAATCCAGCAGGAAATGTTGGCGTACAGATTAATCGTATAGACCCTATCGTTAAGGGTGAAACGGTGTGGACCATCGATCCGCAAGCGGTGATTTTTATCGGACGCTTGCTCAATACTGGCCGTGTAGACTTTACGCGTACAGTGGCATTGACTGGCTCTGAGGTGGTGAAGCCAACTTACTGTAAACTCAAAGTGGGTGCTTTGTTGACTTCCGTTTTTGCTGGACAAGTTGCTAAAGAAAAGACTTTGCGTTACATCAGTGGCAATGTGCTTACCGGTAAACAGGTCTCTCCTAATGGCTTCTTGGGCGCTTTTCATAGTCAGCTCACGGTGATTCCGGAAGGAAGTGATGTGCACGAGCTGTTTGGCTGGATTATGCCACGCTTTAACCAATTAAGTGTGAATCGCTCTTACTTTAGCTGGCTTTGTCCGAAGAAAGAGTATACGATTGATGCGCGTGTTAAGGGGGGTGAACGTCACATGATCATGTCTGGCGAGTACGATAGAGTGTTCCCGATGGATATTATGCCTGAGTTCTTGTTGAAAGCAATTATTGCAGGAGATATCGACCAAATGGAGGCTCTCGGTATTTATGAAGTGGCTCCTGAGGACTTTGCACTCTGTGAATTTGTCTGCTCTTCGAAAGTGGAACTGCAACACATTGTGCGCGTAGGACTCGATATGCTTCGTGCCGAAATGAGCTGATCGGTGTTCAGCTAACGTATTATCAATTGTAAATCGTAAAATTCAAATAGTTTAATGAAAGCGTTAAGAAATTATCTCGACAAGATAAAGCCGAACTTTGAAGAGGGCGGCAAACTCCACGCATTTCGGTCGGTATTCGATGGCTTCGAAACGTTCTTGTTCGTGCCGAATACAACGTCGAAAACGGGAACGCATATTCACGACTCTATCGACAGTAAACGTATTATGTCGATTGTGGTTATTGCATTGATACCGGCTTTGCTGCTTGGTATGTACAACGTAGGTTATCAGCATTTTACACATGCCGTGGGGGCTCCTGGCAGTTTCGTGGAAATGTTTGCTTACGGACTTTTGGCTACTTTGCCTAAAATCATTGTCTCTTATGTGGTCGGACTGGGTATTGAGTTCGTAGTGGCTCAATGGAAGAAAGAGGAAATTCAAGAAGGTTTCTTGGTTTCTGGTATTTTGATTCCGATGATCGTTCCGGTGGATTGTCCGCTGTGGATTCTAGCGGTTGCTACTGCTTTCTCTGTGGTTTTCGCTAAAGAGGTGTTTGGTGGTACTGGTATGAATATCTTTAATGTGGCTTTGATTACGCGTGCGTTCTTGTTCTTTGCGTATCCGGCTAAAATGTCGGGTGATGCGGTATGGGTATCGAGCGAAAGCATCTTTGGCTTGGGTAAAACGGTCGACGGATTGACGGCGGCTACATCGCTGGGTGTGGCTTCTACGGCAACGGCTGCAGATGGATTCCCCGCTTTTTCATGGGATATGGTAACGGGATTGATCCCGGGATCTATCGGTGAAACAAGTGTGATCGCTATCCTGATTGGTGCCGTAATCTTGTTATGGACTGGTATTGCAAGTTGGAAGACGATGTTTTCTGTCTTCTTTGGTGGGGCATTCATGGCGTGGGTGTTTAATACCGTAGGACCGGATACAGCGATGGCGAATATGCCTTGGTATGAACATTTGGTTCTGGGTGGATTCTGCTTCGGTGCGGTGTTTATGGCTACTGATCCGGTCACTTCTGCACGGACCGAAACGGGTAAGTATATCTTTGGTTTCTTGATCGGTGTGATGGCTATCGTGATCCGTGTCTTGAATCCGGGTTATCCTGAAGGTATGATGCTTGCCATCTTGTTGATGAATATTTTTGCACCGTTGATCGATTATGTGATTGTTCAGAAGAACATCAAACGTCGGGTACAACGGGCGGTTAAGTCTAACAATTAAATTCCGGAGATAGAGATATGAATACGAATAGTAATGTATATACTATCATTTATGCTTCGGTAATGGTTGTTATCGTAGCATTTGCTCTGGCCTTTACTTCGGCTGCGTTGAAACCAACACAAGCTAAGAATGTGGAGCTGGATAAAATGAAACAGATTCTTCACGCATTGAATGTCGATACGAAAGGACAGGATGCGGAAGCGGTTTATAAAGAATATGTCAAAGCTGATCAGGTTTTGAATGCGAATGGTGAGGTGGTAGCCGAAACAGGTGGCTTTAAATTGGAAATGGCGGCAGAGATGGGTAAACCGTTGGCCGAACGCCAATTGCCTTTGTATGTGTGTGAGGTCGACGGACAGACTAAATATGTTCTTCCTTTGAGTGGTGCCGGTCTATGGGGACCAATCTGGGGATATGTGGGTCTGAACGACGACAAGAATACGGTGTACGGGGTTTACTTCTCACATGCTGGTGAAACTCCAGGACTTGGTGCGGAGATTACTACACCTGCTTTCCAAGGTCAGTTTGCCGGTAAAACGGTGATGAAAGAGGGTCAAGTGGTACTTGCTGTTGAGAAATATGGTAAGGTGACTGATTCTTCTTGCCAAGTGGATGGTATTTCCGGTGGTACGATTACTTCGAAAGGGGTAGACGCTATGATTAAGAGTTGTCTGGCATCGTACGATAAGTTTTTAACTAATATAAATGTGGAGGTTAAATAGGATATGGGCCAATTATTTTCTAAAAAGAATAAAGATGTATTCTTCTCTCCGTTGAATATGAACAACCCGGTTACCGTACAGGTGCTTGGTATTTGTTCGGCTTTGGCTGTAACATCGAAGTTGGAGCCGGCTATTGTAATGGGGTTATCGGTAACGGTTATTACGGCTTTTGCTAACGTGGTAATCTCTTTGTTGCGTAAGACTATTCCTAACCGTATCCGCATTATCGTACAGTTGGTGGTGGTAGCCGCATTGGTAACAATCGTGAGTGAGCTCTTAAAGGCTTTTGCATACGATGTTAGTGTGCAGCTCTCTGTCTATGTTGGTTTGATTATTACAAACTGTATCTTGATGGGACGTTTGGAGGCTTTCGCTATGGCCAATGGACCTTGGGAGTCTTGTCTCGATGGTATCGGCAACGGATTGGGGTATGCTAAGATCTTAGTGATTGTGGCATTCTTCCGTGAATTGCTTGGATCGGGCACGTTGTTTGATATCAAGGTCATTCCGAGTGCGGTCTATGAGATGGGGTATATTAATAATGGTATGATGTTGATGCCTCCGATGGCGTTGATTATTTGTGCTTGTATTATTTGGTACCAACGTGCGAAACATAAAGATTTGCAGGAGAAATAATTAAAAATCATATCCGAATGGGGGAGCAACCTTTTAAGGGTTGTACGCCATTCTAAAATCGATAATATATGGAACAATTATTAAGTTTATTTGTCCGCTCTATATTTGTAGACAATATGATATTTGCATTCTTCCTCGGTATGTGTTCGTACCTTGCTGTCTCGAAGAATGTTAAAACGGCTGTTGGCTTGGGTATTGCGGTGACTTTTGTATTGGTGGTTACTGTGCCGGTCAACTACTTACTTCAAACCAGTGTATTGGGACCTAACGCCATTGTTGAAGGGGTCGACTTGAGTTTCTTGAGTTTTATCCTTTTCATTGCGGTGATTGCTGCCATGGTGCAGTTGGTCGAAATGATCGTAGAACGCTTCAGTCCAGGGCTGTATGCTTCTTTAGGTATCTTCTTACCGTTGATCGCGGTAAACTGTGCCATCATGGGTGCTTCGTTGTTTATGCAACAGAGAATTACGATGGATGCGGCTAATCCACAAGCTATCACAGGTGTGGGTAGTGCTACGGTATATGCTTTAGGATCGGGTATCGGTTGGCTTTTGGCTATCGTCGGTTTGGCTGCTATTCGTGAAAAGATGGCTTACTCGGATGTACCGGCTCCTCTTCGTGGACTGGGTATTACGTTTATTACCGTAGGACTGATGGCTATGGCCTTTATGTGTTTCTCTGGATTGAAATTATAATTAAAGTAAAAAGTATTAAACAATGACGTCATTAATATTAGCGAGCATAGGGGTTTTCCTTGGAGTAATCGTATTGCTCGTCATTATACTACTCGTGGCCAAGGGGTATCTTTCTCCTTCGGGCGAGGTTACCATTACGATGAACGGTGAAAAAGAGTTGAAGGCTGAACCGGGAAGCACGCTGTTGAATACACTTTCTGAAAATGGGGTGTTCTTGTCATCGGCTTGTGGTGGTAAAGGATCATGCGGACAATGCCGTTGCCAGGTGATGGAAGGGGGCGGTGAAATTCTGCCTACAGAAACGGTGCACTTCTCACGTAAACAACAAGCTGATCATTTTCGCTTGGGCTGCCAGGTGAAGGTCAAAGAGGATATGTCGATCAAGATCGATGAGTCTATCCTTGGCGTGAAAGAGTGGGAGTGTGAAGTGATTAGCAATAAGAACGTGGCTACTTTTATCAAGGAGTTCATCGTTCAACTTCCGAAAGGGGAGCACATGGATTTTATTCCAGGTTCTTATGCGCAGATTAAGATTCCTGAATTCTCAATGGATTACGATAAGGATATCGATAAGTCGCTTATCGGTGAGGAGTATCTTGAGGCATGGAAGAACTTCGGCTTGCTTGGTCTGAAATGTAAAAATGATGAGCCAACTATTCGTGCTTACTCCATGGCCAACTATCCGGCTGAGGGTGATCGGATTATGTTGACTGTTCGTATTGCTACACCACCGTTTAAACCGAGACCTCAAGTGGGCTTTATGGATGTGATGCCGGGTATTGCTTCGTCGTACATCTTTACGCTTAAACCGGGTGATAAGGTGATGATGAGTGGACCTTATGGTGATTTCCACCCGATCTTCAATTCAGATCGCGAGATGATGTGGGTCGGTGGTGGTGCCGGTATGGCGCCGTTACGTGCTCAGATTATGCACTTAACTAAAACGTTGCATACCACAAACCGTAAGATGTCTTATTTCTATGGGGCACGCGCCTTGAATGAGGTGTTCTACTTGGAAGATTTCTTGCAAATAGAAAAAGATTTCCCGAACTTCTCGTTCCATTTGGCACTCGACCGTCCGGATCCGTTGGCTGATGCTGCGGGTGTGAAATATACGGCTGGATTTGTTCACCAGGTGATTTATGAGACTTACTTGAAGAACCATGAGGCTCCGGAAGACATTGAATATTACATGTGTGGCCCTGGACCGATGAGTAAAGCGGTCGAAGAGATGCTCGATTCTCTTGGTGTACCGCCACAGAACTTAATGTTCGACAACTTCGGCGGATAACCCCTTCAGCGGTATTCGTAAAAGATAGATTCTCCCTTGTTTTCTTAAGGCTTTGTAAAAAGAGGCTGCTTTGAAAACAAGGGAGTCTCTTTTTTTGTAACTTTGCGCCATGTTAGAGAAAAAAGAACTTGTAAAGTTGGCATTGTCGAATCTGAAGATCGAAATGCTGAATCCGATGCAACAAGCTGCGATAGCCTGTGCTGAGGAGGATAAAGATTTAATTTTATTGTCGCCTACCGGATCAGGGAAAACATTGGCTTTCCTGCTTCCTTTGTTGTTTACACTCCGTCCCGATGATCAGAGTATTCAGGCCTTGATTTTAGTTCCCTCGCGCGAACTGGCTTTGCAGATCGGATCGGTCTTTAAAGCTATGGGAACACCGTGGAGTGCTTGCTGTTGTTATGGAGGCCATGCGGTAGCGGAAGAGAAAAAAACGATTTTAAATAACCACCCGGCGGTGATTATCGGTACACCCGGACGAATCACCGATCACTTATCTAAAGGGAATATCAGTGCCGAAACGATTCGCACGCTCGTGATTGACGAATTCGATAAATCTCTGGAATTTGGCTTCCAAGAGGAGATGGCCGATATTATCGGTCAGCTGGGAGGCTTGCAGAAGCGCATGCTTATCTCGGCCACTGATGCCGAAGAGATTCCTTTGTTTACGGGGCTTAATGCAACAAATAAGCTTGATTTTTTAGATGAAAACGGCGACGGGAACGATCGGCTTACTTTGATGAAGGTGCTTTCGCCGGAGAAGGATAAGATAGAGACGCTTTACCAATTGCTTTGTACACTAGGAACAGAATCGAGCATTGTGTTCTGTAACCACCGGGATGCGGTGGATCGGGTCGCGAAATTACTAGCCGATAAAAAGTTGGACAACGGACGCTTCCATGGAGGTATGGAACAGCCCGACCGTGAGAAGGCGCTGTATAAGTTTCGTAATGGCAGTTGCCACGTGTTGGTCTCTACCGATTTGGCCTCTCGGGGGCTCGATATTCCGGCTGTGGAGCATGTTATTCACTACCATTTACCGATTAATGAGGAAGCTTTCACCCACCGTAATGGGCGTACAGCCCGTTGGGAAGCAAGTGGTACGTCGTATCTAGTGCTTCATCAGGAAGAAGAAATTCCGGCTTATATCTCCACGGAGGTCGTCCCATTCGACCTGCCCGAACTAACCCCTAAACCTCCGCGGTCTGTTTGGCAAACGCTTTATATAGGTAAAGGGAAAAAGGATAAATTGAGTCGGGCGGACATCGCAGGCTTTTTTTATAAAAAGGGAAATTTGACAAATGAGGACATCGGACAAATTGATATTAAGGACCATTACGCTTTTGTAGCAGTTAAACGGGCTAAAATCAAACAACTTTTAACGTTAATTAGGGGAGAGAAAATCAAAGGGATGAAGACGCTGATTGAAGAGGCGAATTAAATTATTCTCCTAAGGTTGAAGTCGTCGCTGGCCTGACATATTGTTAGCTGCTTTAAGGCTATTAATTTTTAAAGGCCTGAGAAAACGGTTTAAATGTTAAAACAAGGTTGTTTATTGTCTTTTTGATGTTTTTTTAGGGTAGGCAACCTTGTTTTTACTGCTTTTTAATGACTATAATGCTATTGTAAAACAGTAATTCTTTTTCGTTGGCTTTTGATTGTTTCTTTTTTCTTTGTTAATCTTTCAATCTTTTACATTCTTACATATTTCTATTTTAATTTCCTTTTTTAACATTTTGTCTGCTATCTGTGTTTGGCAAATTGGTCCCTAACTGGGTGGTAATCTGGTAAAAAGTAAGATAAACGCATGTTCCGGTAGTAATTTTATAAAGAAAGATTTGTAGCGAAAAAATAAATTCGTAAATTCGCCCAGTCGAAAGGCAAAATCAAACAACATTGTTAAACCAAAACAAACGTCAAATGAAAAAGCATAATTTCAGTGCAGGTCCTTCTATTCTTCCTCGCGAGGTCATCGAGGAAACAGCGAAAGCTATTTTAGATTTCAACGGTTCAGGTCTTTCTGTTATCGAAGTGAGCCATCGTGGTAAAGACTTCCAAGCAGTAATTGATGAAGCTGAAAGCTTATTTAAAGAGTTGTTGCAAATTCCAGAGGGTTATTCGGTTTTATTCTTAGGTGGTGGTGCTAGTACGCAGTTCTGTATGATCCCTTACAACTTCCTAGAAAAGAAATCGGCTTATTTAAACACTGGTGTGTGGGCTAAAAAAGCGATGAAAGAGGCTAAGGCTTTTGGCGAAACCATCGAAGTGGCTTCTTCGGCCGATCAGAATTACTCTTTTATTCCTAAAGTATACGATGTGCCTGCTGATGCAGACTATTTCCATATTACAACCAATAATACCATTTACGGTACTGAAATTAAAGAAGACATTGACTCGGCTGCTCCTCTGATTGCAGACATGTCTTCAGATATTTTCTCTCGTCCTATTGATGTTTCAAAATATATCTGTATCTATGGTGGTGCACAGAAGAATCTTGCACCGGCAGGGGTGACATTTGTCATTGTTAAAAATGAAGCTTTAGGTAAGGTGTCTCGTTACATCCCGACGATGTTGGATTACAGAGTACATGCCGAAAATGGGTCTATGTATAATACACCTCCTGTGCTTCCTATCTTCTCGGCTATGTTGACTTTGCGTTGGGTGAAGGCTCAAGGTGGTGTGAAAGAGATGGAACGCCGTGCCATTGAAAAAGCAGACATGCTCTATGGTGAAATTGATCGGAATAAATTATTTGTTGGAACAGCTGCTTTGGAAGACCGTTCACGCATGAATATCTGTTTTGTGATGGCAGAAGGGTATAAGGAGTTGGAAGCGGACTTCTTGAAGTTTGCGTCGGACAGAGGAATGGTTGGCTTGAAAGGGCACCGTTCTGTGGGTGGTTTCCGTGCGTCTTGCTACAACGCTATGCCTAAAGAAAGTGTACAAGCTCTGATTGACTGTATGCGCGAATTTGAAAAACTACATTAATAAACAGAAGTGAACTTGCCGCAAATCTTTTTGCGGTAAGTTCATCTAGATAAAAATTTAAAGCGATGAAAGTACTTGTTGCTACAGAAAAACCGTTTGCTAAAGTTGCCGTAGACGGTATTCGTAAGGAGATAGAGGCAGCTGGATATGACTTGGTTTTGCTTGAAAAATACAGCGGAAAAGCACCCTTGCTTGAAGCTGTAAAAGACGTCGATGCGATTATTATTCGGAGTGACGTGATAGATGCTGAGGTTTTGGATGCAGCTAAACAGCTGAAGATTGTGGTGCGTGCTGGAGCGGGTTATGACAATGTTGACTTGGCAGCAGCTACCGCTCATGGTGTTTGTGTGATGAACACACCGGGTCAAAACTCTAATGCTGTGGCCGAATTGGCTTTGGGCATGATGGTGTATGCTGTTCGTAACTTATATAACGGCACTTCGGGTACAGAATTATTGGGTAAAAAGCTCGGTATTCATGCGTATGGTAATGTGGGACGTAACGTGGCTCGTATTGCTAAAGGGTTCGGTATGGAGATCTTCGCTCATGATCCGTTCTGTCCGAACGAGGTGATGGAAAAAGAGGGTGTGCATCCTATCGGAACGGTTGAAGAGCTTTACAGAACATGTGATGTGGTTTCTCTGCACATTCCGGCTACTGCGGAAACTAAAAACTCGATCGATTACAATTTGTTGAACTTGATGCCTAAAGGGGGTGTTTTAGTGAATACAGCTCGTAAAGAGGTGATCAATGAAGCAGAGTTGCTGAAGTTGATGCAGGATCGTCCAGACTTTAAATACCTGACGGATATTATGCCTGTTCTTCATGCTGAATTTGCAGAGCATTTCTGTGGACGTTATTTTGCTACACCTAAGAAAATGGGAGCTCAAACAGCCGAGGCTAATATCAATGCTGGTATTGCTGCTGCAGTGCAAATTGTCGGTTTTGTGAAAGATGGCATTGAAAAATACCGTGTGAACAAATAATAAAAATAAAAGAAAGACCTTTGTGAGGTTATTCCCCAATAAATCCCTATTTTAGCAGGGAGTAACCTCGTTTTATATTAATCTTAAAAACGCAATCTATATTATGGCTGTTATTAAACCATTTAAGGGGGTTAGACCACCGAAAGAATTAGTTGAACAAGTGGCATCTCGTCCTTATGATGTTTTGAACTCGGAAGAAGCACGTGCAGAGGCTGCCGGTAATGACAAGTCTCTTTATCATATTATCAAGCCTGAGATTGATTTTCCGGTGGGAACAGATGAACACGATGAATCGGTGTATGTGAAAGCAGCCGAAAATTTCCAGATGTTTCAGGACAAGGGATGGCTTCTACAAGATGAGAAGGAGAATTATTACATTTATGCACAAACCATGAATGGTAAAACTCAGTACGGTCTTGTGGTTGGAGCATACGTGCCTGATTATATGAATGGCATTATTAAGAAACACGAGCTGACTCGTCGCGATAAGGAAGAGGATCGGATGAAGCATGTGCGGGTGAATAATGCTAATATCGAACCGGTCTTTTTTGCTTACCCGGATAGTGCAGTGTTAGATGCTCTTGTACGGAAGTATACGGCCCAAAAGCCGGAATATGATTTTATCGCTCCAGGTGATGGCTTTGGTCATACATTTTGGGTAGTCGATGAGGAGCAAGATATCGCTGTTGTTACCGAAGAGTTTGCTAAAATGCCTGCTTTGTATATAGCGGATGGTCATCATCGTTCGGCTGCTGCAGCGCTCGTTGGAGCAGAGAAGGCGAAACAGAATCCTAATCATCGGGGCGATGAGGAGTATAACTATTTTATGGCTGTTTGTTTCCCAGCCAATCAACTGACAATTATTGATTATAATCGCGTGGTGAAAGACCTTAATGGGTTGACTGCCGATGAATTTTTAAATAAAGTACGCACGCACTTTATAGTAGAAGAAAAGGGAACAGAAATTTATGCTCCTGAGGCTTTACATAACTTCGCACTCTATTTGGAGGGTAAGTGGTATAGCTTGACTGCTAAAGAGGGTACATACGATGATCATGACCCTATTGGGGTACTTGATGTCACAATCTCGTCTAACTTGATCTTGGATGAGGTGTTGGGACTTAAAGATTTACGCTCGGATAAACGTATCGACTTTGTAGGTGGTATACGTGGACTTGGCGAATTGAAAAGACGTGTGGATAGTGGGGAGATGAAGGTGGCTTTGGCTCTTTACCCAGTATCTATGAAGCAGTTAATGGATATTGCTGACACGGGCAACATTATGCCGCCTAAAACGACTTGGTTTGAACCTAAATTGCGTTCAGGTCTTGTTATTCATAAACTTTCATGATTTTTTGTGTTCTGAGATATAGCGTATTACTCAGATGATTTTTTGGAAAAAAACAATCCCAGCGAGCGTTCTGCTTTAGGGATTGTTTTTTTATATGATAAAGCAAATTAAAAGTTGGACGCTTTTTAATTGCGGTTGATCTGTTTCACGCCTTTGACTGTGCGTAATTTCTTGATCAGGGCTTCTAGCTTTCCGGTATCACTCACCATGACTGTAAGCATGCCCGAAAATAGGCCATCGTTAGAGTCTATCCCAATGGAGCGTAGCGTGATGCCGTTTTCTTTGGATATGATTGAAGTGATGTTGGTTACAATGCCAATATCGTCATGTCCCACTACTTTGAGGGTGATGGGGTATTGTGTTCCTACAGATTTTCCTGCCCACCGGGCTTTAACGATGCGGTAGCCGAAGCGCTCACGCATTTGTGGCGCATTGGGGCAGTCTAGTCGGTGTACCTTAATTCCACCTGTAACGGTTACAAATCCAAAAACATCATCGCCATAGATCGGGTTGCAGCATTTGGCTAATTTGAATTCTAACCCTTTGAGGTCTTGGTCGATGACGAGTACATCCTCTTTACTCGTATTCTCCGGTGTTGCTGTTTGCATGTTATACCCTTCGGCACTGCGGTATACGATTTCGTCGTGTGGATCGTTGTCGCGTTTCTGTAGGTCAACATATTTATCGAGAACCACATTCACATCGAGAGTTTCATCGGCTATTTTCTGGTAAAACTCAGTCACATTCTTAAAACCTGCCTGCTTGATGAGTTTCATCATGATAGCTTCGTCGTAATCTAGCTTGCGGTTTTTAAATTTCCGACTGAGCGTCTCTTTGGCAAAATCTAATTGGTGGGCTGCCATCTCTTTCAGCGCTTGACGTATTTTAGTCCGAGCTTTTGACGTGGTGACAATCTTTAACCAATCTTGTTTAGGAGACTGTGTGTTGGCAGTCATAATCTCCACTTGGTCGCCACTGTTTAGAGTTTGCTTCAGCTGTACATTCTTATTGTTGACTTTAGCACCGATGCATTTACTTCCCAGCTTCGTATGAATATGGAAGGCAAAATCGAGTACGGTAGCTCCTTTAGGGAGTTTAAACAGATCACCTTTGGGGGTAAACACGAAGACCTCATCATCGTATAGATCCATTTTGAACTGATCCATCACTTTCATGGAATCGCTTTCGGTATTTTCGAGAGCTTCGCGAACAGACGTTAACCAGTCGTCAAGGCCATTTTCTCCTTTAATACCTTTGTACCGCCAATGCGCTGCAAGACCTCGTTCGGCAATGTCGTCCATGCGTTTAGTACGTATCTGAACCTCAACCCACTTGCCTTCAGGTCCCATAACCGTAATGTGCAAGGACTCATACCCGTTGCTTTTGGGAATAGAAAGCCAGTCGCGTAACCGTTTGGGATTAGGCTGATACATGTCGGTGACAATGGAATAGGCTTGCCAACACTCTTGCTTTTCTCTATCCGGTGCTGAATCAAGGATGATTCGGATAGCAAAAAGATCGTAGATGTTCTCAAATGCCGTTTTCTGCTTCTGTATTTTATTCCAGATAGAATGGATAGATTTTGTGCGACCTTTGATTTCGAACTTTAAGCCATCGGCTGCTATCTTTCTCTTTATCGGATCGATAAACGCTGCGATGTATTGATCTCGTGAACTTTTTGTTTCGTTCAATTTATCTTTCAAGAAGTAGTAAGTTTCTCGTTGGCTATACTTCAAAGACAGATCTTCTAATTCTGATTTCAGTTTGTAAAGCCCTAACTTATGGGCCAAAGGTGCATATAAGTAAGCTGCCTCATTGGCTACCTTCAACCGATCTTCTTCGTTAGGGGTATGCTTGATTTGTCGCATCACATTCACCCTATCGGCAATCATGATGAGAATAACGCGCATATCTTCTGCAAAGGAGAGAAGTAAATTGCGGAAGTTCTCGGACTCGATAGCCGGACTCTTAGCATAAAGCTCATTGGTTTTCACCAACCCTTTGATGATATTTCCCACATCCTCTCCAAAGTCTTCTTGGACCTTTTCGAGAGTAAGCATGCCGCTTTTTACGATCTCATGAAGCATGATACCGATAAGGCAAGATCCTTTCATTCCAATCTCTTCGGCCACGATGATCGCTGTTTGGAGATCTCTGATAACTGGGTTCATGCCAAAGTTGTTGCGCTGCAACTTATTGTATTCAACAGCTTGGTAGAGGTGATGTTTTAACGTCTGACAATCTTGCCAGAAAATCGTGTCGCCTGCTAAGTGCAAGAGCTGTCTATAGAGCGTAAAAAGGAGCTTCTTTTCTTCGAGCGTAAAAAAATCGTTCATGGTTAAATCGTTTTGTACGACGTAAAATTAGTTTTTTTATTTATTATTGAGCAATAAGTAAATAACATTTTGTATTTTTGTTCATCAATTAATTAAAATGATACACATGATAACAACACAAGACAGAGAGATGTTCAGTCAAAAAGGCATTTCGGAAGCGCGAATAGCCGAACAGTTGGCTGCTTTTGAAAAAGGTTTTCCTTTCTTGAGATTGGAAGGAGCGGCTTCTTTGGAAAAAGGTATTATGGCACCAGATAGCAATCAAATGGATATGTATCTGATTGCTTGGGATCTCTATCAGAAAGGAGGGCATCGGATTATGAAGTTTGTTCCGGCTTCCGGAGCTGCAAGTCGGATGTTTAAAGGGCTGTTTGAATTTCTGGATTCTAGCTCTGAAGAACCAAAAACGGCTTTTGAAAAGGCTTTTTTTGAAGGATTGCCTAATTTCGCTTTCTATGAGGACTTGAGCTCTTGTTGTCAGCTGCTTTACGGTGAAACCATTTTTAAGCTCTTGCAGATGGGACAATATAAGTTGGTTGTTAAGGCTTTATTGGATTCATCCGGATTGAATTATGGCGCTTTGCCGAAAGGATTGTTGAAATTTCATCGCTATTCGGGAGATACACGGACTCCATTAGAGGAACATCTTGTGGAAGGCGCGTTATATGCCGCTCAAAAGGAGGGGGATGTGACTGTTCATTTCACGGTGTCTCATGAGCATCGGACTTTATTTAATGAACTAGTAGAGCAAAAGCTGGTGCAGTATGCTGAACGTTATGGGGTTCGTTATGAGCTCTCATTCTCTGAACAAAAAGGGAGTACGGATACGATTGCTGTCGATCTGCATAATGAACCGTTTCGCGAACAAGGTGAGTTGGTTTTTCGTCCTGGCGGACACGGAGCTTTGATTGAGAATTTAAACGACTTGGACAGTGAGGTCATCTTTATTAAGAATATAGACAATGTGGTTCCGGATCGTTTAAAAGAGGATACGGTGACTTATAAAAAACTGATTGGTGGTATTCTTGTGACGCTTCAAAAGAGGATTTTCGACTATTTAACACTGCTTGATAGCGGACGATATACGCGTACGGAGCTTCTTGAAATTTTGCAGTTCTTGCAAAAAGAGCTCTTTTGCAAGAATCCCGATACGAAGAATCTAGAAGATACCGAATTGGTGCTTTACCTGAAAGAGAAATTGAATCGACCCATTCGCGTGTGTGGCATGGTGAAGAACGTAGGCGAACCTGGTGGTGGACCATTTTTGGCTTACAACGCCGATGGGACTATCTCTTTGCAGATTTTGGAAAGCTCTCAGATCGAGATGACTGATCCGGAGAAAAAAGAGATGTTTGAAAAAGGAACGCACTTTAACCCGGTGGATCTGGTATGTGGGGTGCGCAATTACAAAGGTGAGAAGTTTAATCTGCTAAACTATGTTGACCCATCGACCGGTTTTATTTCTCAGAAATCGAAAAGTGGCAGAGAGCTTAAAGCGCTAGAACTTCCCGGGTTATGGAATGGGGCCATGAGCGATTGGAATACGGTTTTTGTCGAAGTGCCACTCTCTACATTTAATCCGGTGAAAACGGTTAATGACTTATTAAGAGATCAACATCAATAACTATTTATCACTGTTTCTTGAACGAAGAGAAACAGTGATTTTTTATTCATTCCAATAACTAAATACAATATAAAATGAAGAAGATACTTCTACTTGGTTCGGGTGAGTTAGGAAAAGAGTTTGTGATTTCAGCGCAACGTAAGGGGCAATACCTCATTGCTTGTGATTCGTATGCCGGAGCACCTGCTATGCAGGTGGCCGATGCTTGTGAAGTGTTTGATATGCTCGATGGAGAGGCTTTAGAGAGGGTGGTAAATAAACACCGGCCCGATATCATTGTTCCTGAGATAGAAGCTATTCGTACGGTACGTTTGTACGACTTTGAGAAAGCTGGAATTGAGGTCGTGCCTAGTGCGCGTGCTGTTAACTACACGATGAATCGAAAAGCGATCAGAGATTTAGCTGCTAAAGAGTTGGGCTTAAAAACGGCTCACTATTATTACGCAACTTCTTTAGAAGAGCTAAAAGAAGCTGCCGAGAAAATTGGATTTCCTTGTGTGGTAAAGCCTTTGATGTCTTCTTCTGGAAAAGGCCAAACGCTAGTCAAGAGTTCGGATGAGTTGGAGCACGCCTGGGAGTACGGGTGCAGTGGGAGTCGAGGAGATATTCGTGAGCTAATTATTGAAGAATTTATTCAATTCGATAGTGAAATAACCTTGCTTACTGTGACTCAAAAAGAGGGGCCTACACTCTTTTGCCCACCGATCGGGCATATCCAAAAAGGGGGAGACTACCGAGAAAGCTTCCAACCGGCTCATATTGATCCGAAACACTTGAAAGAGGCTGAAGAGATGGCCGAGAAAGTCACTCGGGCGCTAACTGGCGCCGGTCTTTGGGGAGTAGAGTTCTTCTTGAGTCATGACAAAGGTGTTTACTTCTCAGAACTATCCCCTCGTCCGCATGACACAGGAATGGTTACCTTGGCCGGTACACAGAACTTGAATGAATTTGAACTGCATCTACGTGCGGTGTTGGGGTGGCCTATCCCACAGATTAAATTAGAGCGTATGGGTGTTAGTGCTGTCATTTTATCATCTATATCTCGTTCGGAATCGCCACGTTACAAGGGCATGGAGTTGGTGACAGCAGAAGAGGATACTTACTTGCGACTTTTTGGGAAGCCTTTTACGCGTGTGAACCGACGCATGGGAGTGGTCTTGTGTTACGCCCCACTTGGATCAGATTTGGATGCCTTGCGTGATAAAGCTAAGGCTATTGCGGGTAGAGTAGAGGTTTTTTAGGCTATTTAACAGTCGATGAACGTTAAATAAGTGCCTGTCGTTATTAAGTTTTATTTGATAATTTTGCTATATTCCGGAAGAACTCTCTCTTAATTAAGAAAGGCAAAAAAGAGTGAGCGAGTTGTAGAACATTCTCTATTCCGTTTTCTATCGAAGCGTGTTTATTTAATTAGTTGTTCTATTCACTATTTAGAAATTGGGTGCTCTGTTCTTATCAGATAGAGAATGTCTAGAGTTGTTAAATAAGCGAGTATAGCAGTGGTTAAGAAAATGAATTGGCTTGTTGTTCAATAGACTATGTACTCCCTGTAGGATCAGCTTCTGCAGGGAGTAACCGTTCTATGACGTTTCTCTTTTCGATAAGTCCTTTGATTAAAAGAGTTGCGTGGTGTTGTAGCCAACTCCTCCTTTAGCTCGTTAATAGTGGTAAATAGGGGGTTGCTTTTCTCTATTATCGGTCGGGATAAGGAAGGAAAAGTCTCTTCCTAAAGATAGAATAGGCAGCTTAAAATTAGCTTTAAAAAATAAGTTTTAAAAAAAAGAATAAAAAAAGAACAATGATAAAGATTTCTTTTTACATTTGTACAGTTGCCTGTTCAACCTTTTATTTGAACAAAACACTTTGTTGTCCGTTATCTTTATAATAGCAATAGATAGATATGATATTCTCAGTAAATAGAGGCTTTGGAAAACTAAATTTTAATAAATAATAATCTTATGTCACAAATAGTCGGGTATATCTCTCAGGTCATTGGTCCTGTGGTTGATGTTTACTTTGAAGGAAAAGAGGTCGATTTAGTCTTGCCCAGCATTCATGATGCACTCGAAATACGACGTTCTAATGGCAAAAAACTCATTGTAGAAGTTCAGCAGCATATTGGTGAGAACACCGTTCGTACAGTAGCCATGGATAGTACTGATGGCCTTCAGCGCGGGTTGAAAGTTTATTCCACAGGTTCACCTATTATGATGCCTATCGGTGAACAAATCAAAGGACGGTTGATGAATGTTGTTGGTGAATCCATTGATGGGCTCAACGAACTTGATGCCCAAGCGGCTTATTCTATTCATCGTGATCCCCCTAAATTTGAAGATTTAACGACTATACAAGAAGTTCTCTTTACGGGAATTAAGGTCATCGATCTTTTAGAACCCTATGTAAAAGGAGGTAAAATCGGTTTGTTTGGCGGAGCAGGGGTTGGTAAAACCGTCTTGATCCAAGAGCTGATTAATAATATCGCAAAGAAGCATAATGGCTTTTCGGTCTTTGCCGGAGTTGGCGAACGGACACGTGAAGGCAATGATTTGCTTCGTGAGATGATTGAATCTGGTGTAATCCGCTATGGAGAAGCATTTAAAGAGAGCATGGAAAAAGGGCATTGGGACTTATCTAAGGTCGATTATGAAGAGATGAAGAAGTCGCAAGTCTCTTTAATTTTTGGTCAGATGAATGAACCACCGGGAGCACGTGCCTCTGTTGCTCTTTCGGGTTTAACTGTGGCTGAGTCTTTCCGTGATGCTGGTTCTGAACATGAAAAGAGAGATATCCTCTTCTTTATAGATAATATTTTCCGGTTTACACAAGCGGGGTCTGAGGTTTCTGCTTTGTTGGGACGTATGCCCTCTGCAGTCGGTTATCAACCTACGTTGGCTACGGAAATGGGAGCCATGCAAGAACG
>RZZX01000049.1 GCA_009929715.1 Bacteroidia bacterium | reverse complement strand
GAAAGATAAATGCTAAGCTTGTCAAAGAACTAATTGATATAGCTACCTATAGGACAGCATGAATATCTTAAACTATATAATTTTATAACGAACCATTGTAATCAAGTTTAGTTGCGGATTTAAGGTTGATTATGTTTCATGTTGATAAACTGAAGGAGAGGTTTAAAGAGCAAAAGTATGGAATAGTTAAAGGAGTAAAGATTCATTTAGCGCTGAATGGAAAGTTTCCGCTTAGCTCTGTTGTGGTTGAACCGGAGGGACTGGAGGTTAATCTGACTGGTTTAAAATCGGATTCGTTGTTGTTACAGGCTTGCGGGAAGGTGAAGGTTCATACTTGTCGGTTGGGAACACTCCGATCGGGTGGAGTGATTAGCCGACTTCAAGTAGGTCACTCCACGATTGACTCACTTTATATGAATACGGATAAAGTAAGTGATTGGGAATCGGGACCTGAAACGAAAATAGGGCAAATGTTTCTTTCAGGGACTCAGTCTACTTACCAAAAAATAGGCGGAGAGTGTAAGCACATTCATTGGCAACCGTTGGCCGACAAAGCTTCTCTAAATCTAAATCTATCTGGAAAATCAGAAATAGCTGTTCATTAAAGAAATGGGATAGATCTTATTTCGTTCTATTTTTGCGATATATTTATAGAAAAAATATACTTTGTCTGATAAAAAGTTTGTTATTGTGATAAAAAAATAACATATTATTTGGAAGTCCTAAAATAATCGATACCTTTGCGCTTGTTAAATGTAAAAGCGTAAAGCGATGAATCAGACTTTTATTTATATTCTACTCTGTGGCATTATTATTCTACTATCGAAAGGAAGTGGGAGTGAGTGCTGTGTGTAGATATGTAAGATGACAATATTCGAAAGCCTTTCTCACTTCTTGGTGTGAAAGGCTTTTTTTATAAACTCTAAAAATAAAACGCAATGGACAATAGGTTATTTATTTTTGATACCACGCTTCGAGATGGAGAGCAGGTTCCGGGATGTCAATTGAATACTGTGGAGAAAATACAGGTTGCCAAGGCTTTGGAGACTCTTGGCGTAGATGTGATTGAGGCCGGATTTCCGATTTCTAGTCCAGGGGATTTTAACTCAGTTATTGAAATTTCGAAAGCGGTTACTTGGCCTACTATCTGTGCTTTGACTCGGGCGGTGGAGAAGGATATTGATGTTGCAGCAGAGGCTTTGAAATATGCTAAGCGTAAACGGATTCATACGGGTATCGGTACTTCTGACTCTCATATCAATTATAAATTTAATTCTAATCGGGAGGAGATTATCGAACGTGCTGTTGCTGCGGTGAAATACGCGCGTCGGTTTGTAGAGGATGTGGAGTTTTATGCGGAGGATGCTGGGCGTACGGATAATGAGTATTTGGCGCGTGTCGTTGAAGCGGTGATTAAAGCGGGGGCTACGGTAGTGAATATTCCCGATACGACGGGCTATTGTTTGCCTTCGGAGTATGGTCAGAAGATAAAATATTTGATGGAGCATGTCGACGGGATTCATCGGGCTATCTTGTCGACTCATTGTCACAATGATTTAGGGATGGCAACAGCCAATACCATGGCTGGGGTGCTGAATGGGGCACGGCAGGTGGAAGTGACCATTAATGGCATTGGCGAACGTGCGGGGAATACTGCTCTGGAAGAGGTAGCGATGATTTTGAAGAGCCATCGGGAGATTGATATTCACACGAATATTAATACACAGAAGATTTATCCGACAAGTCGGTTGGTTTCGAGTTTGATGAACATGCCGGTACAAGCCAACAAAGCGATTGTTGGCCGGAATGCCTTTGCACATTCATCGGGTATTCATCAGGATGGGGTGCTGAAGAATGTACAGACGTATGAGATTATTGATCCTCGCGATGTTGGTATCGATGATAATTCCATTGTGTTGACTGCTCGAAGTGGACGTGCAGCTTTGAAAAATAGGTTGTCGGTTTTGGGAATTAAACTGGATCAGAAGAAATTGGATCAGGTGTATGAGGCTTTCTTAAAGTTGGCCGATAGAAAAAAAGATATAAGTGATGACGATATACTCTTGTTGGCCGGTGCCGATCGGGTGATGAATGATCACATAAAGTTAGATTATTTACAAGTGACGAGTGGAGTTGGTGTGCGTTCTGTGGCAAGTGTCGGCTTAAATATAGCCGGAGAGAAGTTTGAAGGGTGCGCCAGTGGTAATGGCCCTGTAGATGCGGCTATTAAGGCTTTGAAAAAGATCATTGATCGGCACATGATTTTAAAAGAGTTTACGATTCAAGCTCTTAGCAAGGGGAGTGATGATATGGGTAAGGTGCATATGCAAGTGGAGTATAATCACCAGATTTATTATGGTTTTGGAGCGAATACAGATATTATTGCTGCTTCTGTGGAGGCGTACATTGATTGTATCAATAAATTTAGATCTTAGTGTTGTTTTAATAAGTGGTTATAATTAGAGAAAGAAGAAAGAGAATGAAGACTTTATTTGATAAAATTTGGGAGGCTCATGTTATTACGAACGTGGCAGATGGCCCCACACAATTATATATTGATCGGTTGTATTGTCATGAGGTGACTAGTCCGCAAGCATTCGATGGGTTACGTGCCCGTAGGATTTCTTGTTTTCGTCCTGAAAAGATCTTTTGTATGCCCGATCACAACACACCGACACATGATCAAGATAAACCGATCGAGGATGAGGTGTCTAGAAGCCAAGTTGAAACGTTGGATCGGAATGCAAAAGCTTTTGGATTAGCTCATTTTGGCATGATGGATAAGCGGAATGGGATTATTCATGTGGTGGGTCCTGAGCGTGGCTTGACTTTACCTGGAATGACGGTGGTTTGTGGTGATTCACACACCTCAACGCATGGAGCCATGGGAACAGTTGCTTTTGGCATCGGTACGAGTGAGGTGGAGATGGTGATGGCTTCGCAATGTGTTCTACAAGATAAACCCCGAACCATGCGTATCTCTATCGATGGGGAATTGGCGAAGGGGGTGACGCCTAAAGATGTGGCTCTTTATATGATGGCGAAACTAACCACTGCTGGGGCAACCGGCTATTTTATTGAGTATGAGGGTGAAACGGTTCGGGCTATGAGTCTGGAGGGGCGGTTGACACTTTGCAACTTATCTATTGAGATGGGTGCTCGTGGTGGTATGATTGCTCCCGATGATGTGACATTTGCTTATATTAAAGGGCGAGAATATGCGCCTAAAGGTGAAGAGTGGGAAACGATGTTGGCTTATTGGAAAACGTTAAAGAGCGATGCGGGTGCCGTGTTTGACAAGGAGGTGTTTTTTGATGCCACAGAGATTGAACCGATGATAACGTATGGCACGAACCCGGGTATGGGTATGGCTATCACAGCAACTATTCCGACTATTGATGGGATGGGGGAAGCAGCAAAAATCTCTTTTTTAAAGTCTCTGGATTATATGGGGTTTCAGCCTGGTGAATGTTTACTTGGACGCAAGGTTGATTATGTTTTTCTAGGGGCTTGTACGAATGGGCGGATTGAGGACTTTAGAGCTTTTGCTTCTTTGGTAAAAGGGTGGAGAAAAGCGGAAAGTGTAGTGGCTTGGTTGGTTCCAGGGTCTTGGCTGGTCGATGAGCAAATTCGTCAGGAGGGAATTGATTTGATTCTTGAAGCGGCTGGGTTTGAGATCCGCCAACCGGGATGTTCAGCTTGTTTGGCTATGAATGACGATAAGGTGCCAGCTGGTAAGTATGCGGTTTCTACCAGCAATCGAAATTTTGAAGGTCGCCAAGGACCAGGTGCTCGTACGTTGTTGGCAAGTCCATTGGTGGCTGCTGCGGCGGCAGTCACCGGGATTATAACTGACCCGAGAGAGTTAATGTAACTTTACGATAAAAAGAATAATAGGTGTGAAAAAGATGAAAGCAAAATTTAATAGAGTAATAAGCACGTGTGTGCCTTTGCCTTTGGAGAATGTAGATACCGATCAGATTATTCCTGCGCGCTTTTTAAAGGCAACGAGTCGTGAGGGGTTTGGAGAAAAGCTTTTTTATGATTGGCGGTATGATGAATCGGGCCGTGAGATAACAGGTTTTGTTTTGAATAATTCGCTTTACGGTGGGGAAGTCTTGGTAGCTGGTAAAAATTTTGGTTCTGGCTCTAGTCGCGAACATGCCGCATGGGCTATTGCCGATTATGGCTTTCGGGTAGTAGTCTCAAGTTTCTTTGCTGATATTCATAGACAGAATGAGTTGAATAACTTTGTACTTCCGGTTGTGGTCAGTGAGGCGTTTTTAGAGAGCTTGTTTGCGAGCATTGAGGCAGATCCGAAGATGGAGGTTGAGATTGATTTGCCCAAACAAACCATTCTTAATAGATCGACAGGTGTGTGTGAGTCTTTTCAAATCAACGGGTATAAAAAACATTGCTTGATGCATGGATTGGATGATATCGATTTCTTGTTGGGCAATAAAGAGAAGATTGAAGCATGGGAAAAGGGGTCCGAATAGAGATTATGGATACCACACTCCGTGATGGAGAACAGACTAGTGGTGTCTCTTTTGTTCCGCATGAAAAGCTGATGATTGCTCGTTTGCTTTTAGATGACCTGAAGGTGGATCGTGTTGAGGTAGCCTCGGCTCGTGTCTCTGATGGTGAGTTGGAAGCTGTTCGGATGATTTGTGATTGGGCGGCTCGTCGTGGTTTGCTTCATCAGGTTGAGGTTTTGGGCTTTGTCGATGGTGGAGCTTCTGTCGATTGGATAGATCGGAGTGGGTGCCGGGTCTTGAACTTGCTTTGTAAAGGGTCTTATAAGCATTGTACCCAGCAATTAAAAAAACAGCCGGAGGAGCATTTTGCAGATATTCTTAACGTGGTGGAATACGCCGATGAGAAAGGGCTAATGGTGAATGTGTATTTGGAAGACTGGAGTAATGGGATGAAAGATTCGCCCGAATATGTGTTTCAAATGATGGATTTTTTGTTGCAGACACCCATTAAACGATTCATGTTGCCCGATACGTTGGGGGTTTTGAATCCGCTTCAGGTGATTGAGTTTATGCGCAAGATGCGGAAGCGGTATCCTTGCACGCATTTTGATTTTCATGCACATAATGATTATGATTTGGCGGTGAGTAATGTGCTTGCTGCGGTTTTGAGCGGGGTTCGGGGGTTACATACAACGATTAACGGACTTGGTGAGCGGGCTGGTAATGCGCCTTTGGCTAGCGTGCAGGCTATTCTGAACGACCATTTTAATGCGGCAACCAATATTGATGAGAGTCGTCTGAATGATGTGAGCCGGGTGGTGGAGTCGTATTCTGGTATTTTGATACCAGCCAACAAGCCTATTGTGGGGGAGAATGTCTTCACGCAGGTGGCTGGTGTGCATGCGGATGGTGATAATAAAAACAACCTATATTGCAACGATTTGTTGCCCGAACGCTTTGGACGTAAGCGAGAATACGCTTTGGGTAAGACGAGTGGCAAGGCGAATATTCGTAAAAACCTGGAAGATTTGGGATTGGATTTGGATGAAGATGCCATGCGCCAAGTTACTGAACGGATTATTGAGTTGGGCGATAAGAAGGAGTTGGTTACGCAAGAGGATTTGCCTTATATTGTGGCCGATGTCTTGAAGCATGGTGTGGCTAATGAACGGGTTAAACTCAAGAGCTATATTGTGACTTTGGCTTATGGGCTTAAGCCTATTGCCACTTTGAAGATTGAGATTAACGGGCAGGAGTATGAGGCTAGCTCTTCGGGCGATGGGCAGTATGACGCTTTTGTTCGAGCTCTGAGACAAGTTTATAAAGTGATTTTGGGTCGTAAATATCCGATGCTTACGAATTATGCGGTGAATATTCCTCCCGGTGGAAGAACGGATGCTTTTGTACAAACGGTCATTACTTGGCGTTTTGAAGATAAGGTTTTTAGAACGCGTGGGCTTGATGCCGACCAAACAGAGGCGGCGATAAAAGCCACCATGAAAATGCTGAATATCTTAGAAAATGAGTATTATTCTCCTTCATAAAAGATGGAATAATTGTTTCTATTTTTTTTTATTTGATTTATATTTGAATACGATTAACTAAAAACTAATAACTAATAACAACGAGTGCTTATGAATTTTAATATTGCCGTTTTACCCGGTGATGGGATAGGGCCTGAGATTTCTGTGCAGGGGGTTGAGGTGATGCGTGCGGTCTGCCAAAAGTTCGGACATCAGGTTGACTTTCGTTATGCCCTTTGTGGTGCAAATGCCATTGATCAAGTGGGTGATCCTTTTCCGGAAGAGACTTTTAGAGTTTGTAGAGAGGCTGATGCGGTCTTGTTTTCGGCTGTTGGGGATCCAAAATTCGATAATGACCCGACTGCCAAAGTTCGTCCCGAACAGGGTTTGTTGGCTATGCGTAAACAGTTGGGCTTGTTTGCTAACATCCGACCGGTACAGACTTTTAAATGCTTGATACACAAGTCGCCTCTTCGTCCAGAATTGGTGGAAAAGGCCGATTTTATCTGTATCCGTGAACTGACCGGTGGCATGTATTTCGGTGAGAAATATCAAGATAACGATAAAGCTTATGATACCAATTATTACACCCGTCCGGAAATAGAACGAATTTTAAAGGTCGCTTTTGAGTATGCAATGAAGCGTAAAAAGCACTTAACAGTGGTCGATAAGGCCAATGTTTTGGCATCTTCACGTTTGTGGCGTCAGATTGCTCAGGAGATGGCACCTCACTATCCGGAAGTGACAACCGATTATATGTTTGTTGACAATGCAGCTATGCGTATGATTCAGGAACCCACTTTCTTTGATGTGATGGTAACGGAAAATACGTTTGGTGATATCTTGACCGATGAGGGCTCTTGCATCAGCGGCTCGATGGGGTTATTGCCTTCGGCCTCTACCGGTGATGGCACTCCGGTCTTTGAACCTATTCATGGCTCATGGCCTCAAGCAAAAGGTAAAAACATCGCTAATCCATTGGCGCAAATTTTATCTGTTGCCATGCTTTTTGAGTATTTTAATTGCAAAGCAGAAGGTGATTTAATTCGACAGGCGGTGGATGCTTCTCTGGAACAAACGATTCGTACGCCCGAAATTCAGGTTAAAGGAGGAGATTTGTACGGAACCAAAGAGGTTGGTCAGTGGATTGTAGATTATATTCTCAAAGCAGAAAGTTAGAACTTAGATAGTTAGGAGGCTGAAACAACTGTTGTTTCAGCCTTTTTAGCTTTATCAGTATTACGGTTGGATAAGCGCATACACGATAATGCCCAGCAGCGTAAATAAACCGATATAAATAATAGGGTTGACTGCTTGGGGTTTATCGATCGGCTTTATAGGGATCCATCGTGACAAAAGAGAATAGATTCCCCAAGCACCTAAAGTACCTATAAGGGCGCCAACAAGTAGATCGCCCGGATAGTGTAACCCAAGGTAAAGACGGGTGTATGAGTTGACTAGTGCCCATAATAAGATAAATAAGGTCAGGTAGCGTTTTCGGAAAATAAGAATTAAGGCTGTAGCTAGTCCAAAAGAATTAGCTGCATGGCACGAAGGGAATCCGTATCCTCCGCCATGTCTGCCATTGACGATATAGACCAACTGAGCAATGGGGTTTTCCGGATCGGAAGGGCGCAAACGGCCCACTAACGGCCGGATGACGGAGTTGCACATTTGGTCGGCGAAAGTGATTGTGAGAGCGATAACTAGAGTGGCACCTAGCGCAACTTTCCAGTGGTGATTTTTAAGTAACACGTATAAAATAGAGGCATACATGGCACCCCAGATTATTTTTCCCGTAAAAGCGGTCATGAAATAATCCCAAAAAGTGGTGTGTAGGCCATTGAAAGAGAGTAAAATAGAAGTGTCTAAATCACTTAAAAAGTTGATTATATCGCTTATCATGTTGTTCTGTTTTTTTTGATCTATCGTTTAGCTAAATCATCATATAGCTTCTGTAAGTACGCTTTCCCTTTTTCTAAGTTTGCACTTTTTTTCGTCCCTTCATCGGTTTGTATCCTATTCGATTCACAGTTGAAGACCAGTTGATTGTCGGCTGTGATCATTCCAAAGACATTGGGCACCGTAAAGTAGCCAAAGTGAGGAGAAGCAGGATTTAGAATATTTTTGCTGAATGTAAACTCATCATGTTTTAACCCTAACTGGTGAAGCAGGGTCGCTGCAATATCAATTTGAGACGCATAGGTCTCAATTCTCATGGCTTGTTTAACAGCTCCTCCTGCAAAAATCAATGGAATAGTATGGTTTTCTATTTTTTGATTATCTGGCGATGGCGGATAAGCACCGAGGTGATCTGGAACAAGTACCACAAGCGTATTCGACCAAAGTGGGCTCTTTTTGAGTTTGGCGATAAACTCTCCTAAACAATGGTCGGTGTAAGCGAACGCATTTAAAACCTTGTTTTGTAATTTTTGGTATGGCACTTCAAACGGTTCATGGCTGCTTGAGGTTTGTATTATTTTCAAGAACGGTTGTTTAGAACTCCTCTCCTGGAGGTCTTTTAAAACATAATCAAACAAATATTGATCATGTGCCCCCCATTTACTTGTACGCTGAGAAAGCGGAAAGTCTTGGTCACAAACAATGCGTTCAACACCTGCAGAGATAAGATAAGAGCGCATATTAGTAAAGTCGGCATCTCCACCATAATAGTATTGTACGTCATAGCCGGCTTTCTTCAAACTTCTTGGAATAGCCGGGAGATGCTCCGTTTTTTCTGGGTACTTCATGATACTCGTTGTCGGTTGTGCCGGATAACCACTGATGATTGAAACCAGTCCACGGTCGGTTCGAAAGCTATTCGCGTAAAAGTTCGTGAATAAAACCCCCTCTTCAGCGAGTTGATCCAGATGAACCGTTACCCCCGGCACACCTCCCATCGATTTCATTATTTTGGTAGAAAAACTCTCTAAAATAACGAAAACAATGTTGGGACGCTGTGTATTTAGAAGCTGTGGAATGGTATCAGAACCGATTGGTTTATCTATCAGTTCCGAAAAAAGTCTATTTGCTTTTTCCGATTCCATGAAACGGTATTGTTTATCAAAATTAGTTTGATGTGTTAGGGAGTACATTAAACTAAATATCGGATTGATTGCTGCATGATTTAAACGTTGGTTTTGGCTAAAATAGACTTTACTCAAATTCATTGTTGAAACCGAAAATCCACCACGGATAGGGATGAAAAGCAATCCGATAGCCAAAAGAAGAGCAAAGGAGGTTGAAAGCCTTTTGTAGGGTATCTTGAGAGGTCTTTTTTCTTTGATAAGTGTGAAGAAGAAAACAGTATAAATCAGAGCAGCATAACCTATAATGGCTATGATTCCTTTTACTATAAACCAGAGACTGACACTGGCAAAAGCCTCTTTGGGTGAAGAGAAAAAGTAGAAAAGAGGTGTGGCATCCAATCTAAATCCCCAAAAATCATATAACCCCAAATCGATTATTGCTATCAGAGCCATTATGAATGCTATGAAACCAAAATAGAGGTATTTAGCTAGTTTCAATTTTTCAGAGCCGATCCAGGTTGATAATAAGAGGAAGAGTCCTGGTATAATCGTAAAGTATCCAGCCAATGAGAGGTCTAACGGCAATCCATGAAACATCACATTCAAGACTTCGATTATAGAAAGTTCGCTATAGAATTTCTGATAATAGATTATAAATGCCGGTTTCTGTAAAATAAATAGTGCGACAAATAGGACATACGTAGTTGCAAGTTGTAGCAGTCTTCTTTTCATGGCTATTTAGGTAGTTATATAATTGAATGCTACAAAGGTACAATTCTTTTTTTTATCTTTGTCTATTCAATAAAAAAATAGGGGAATATATGGCTAAAATTAAAGAAAACTTAATTGAATTAATCGGGAATACCCCATTAGTCCGGTTGTCAGGGTATCGTAAAACACATCATTTACCTTCAGATATCCTTGCAAAAGTTGAATCGTTTAATCCTGGTGGAAGTGTCAAAGACCGGGTCGCTTTGTCGATGATTGAAGACGCCGAATTGAAAGGATTATTGCAACCAGGCGCAACGATTATAGAGCCTACAAGCGGGAATACAGGAGTTGGACTAGCTGTTGTAGCAGCCATTAAAGGCTATAAACTCATCCTCACCATGCCTGAAACGATGAGTGTCGAACGTCGAAACCTCTTGAAAGCACTTGGTGCAGAAGTTGTTCTGACCGATGGGATTGGAGGCATGGCTGCTTCAGTAGCTAAAGCCCAGGAGTTGCATGAACGCATAGCTGGTTCGGTTGTGTTGCAGCAGTTTGAAAACTTGGCGAATAATGCGATTCATGAGCAAAGCACAGGGGAAGAAATTTGGGCCGATACGGATGGTGAAATAGCCGTTTTTGTGGCAGGAGTTGGAACAGGCGGAACCATTTCTGGAGTTGGCAAAGCTTTAAAAAAACACAGTTCCAAGATACATGTTGTTGCCGTTCAGCCACTCGAATCGCCCGTTTTAACTGGTGGAGAAGCAGCGCCTCACGGCATTCAAGGCATCGGCGCTAATTTTATACCTTCTATTTACGATGCTTCTGTAGTGGACGAGGTGATCGGTGTATCCGATCACGATGCGATCGAGGCGTCCCGTGAACTAGCATCGACCGAGGGATTATTAGCGGGTATCTCTTCCGGTGCAGTTGTTTTTGCAGCTCGCACGTTGGCTTCGCGTGCAGAATACAAAGGGAAAAATATTGTCGTTTTATTGCCCGATACCGGAGAACGATACCTCTCCACCGCTTTATTTAATTTCGAGTGATTCAGTCTATTAAAAAAGAATAAAATACGATGATAAAGAGATGCTGTTCAATCTTTCTGCTTGCATTTTCGTTGGGCGTTTCTGCTCAGACTTATCAAGAACTTGCTGAGAAAGGCATTGACTATTTGCAAAAAGACAGCTTTTTACGTGCTGCGCAATTATTTAAAGAAGCGTTGAAGCTTGATCCTAAAAATGGGCATAATGTCTTTCTGTTTTCTAATTTAGGTTTGGCTCAGCAGCGTTTAGGCGCTTATGAAGAGGCCATAGACTCTTACTCATACGCTTTGAATCAAGCCCCACTTGCTGTGCCTATATTGCTTGGTCGAGCTTCTGTTTATATGACAGTTGGAAAATTAGATCGGGCTTATGTAGACTACTGTCAGGTGCTTGATAGGGATAAAGCCAATCAAGATGCTTTGTTGATGCGTGCTTACATTTATGTGAACCGTCGCGATTATAACGCTGCCCGTTTAGATTATAACCGGTTGTTGGAATTGAATCCTCAACACATCAATGGGCAGTTAGGATTAATCAGGCTAGAGCAGAAAGAACAACATTATCGAGAGGCGTTTGAAGGCATAACATCTATGATTCGTTTATCTCCAAACGACGCCACACTCTATGTTGTACGTGCTAATATAGAGAGTGATATGAAACAAGACGACTTAGCGCTCATGGACCTTGAAGAGGCTATTAAGCAGGACGAATCTTTGGTAGACGCCTACCTCCTTCGTGGTAAAATATATTTGGTTAAGAAAAAGAAAGCATTGGCTAAACTCGATTTTGAGAAAGCTGTGACATTAGGGGTGCCTTTATCCGATTTGCGTGAACTCTTGCAGCAGTGCAAATAATCTAATGTGGTTTTACTTAAAAAATCGTTTGTGGTTTTTATTAGTAGCAACGACTCTTTATATAGATAAGGTGTCGGGTTTTATTTGCAAACGCGAAAAAGGATGATGTTACAAATTTCAATATAAAAGATTTGAAACGTTAAAGTTTCTTATTATTTTGGTATTGAGCGCACTTTTTTCTCTTTTTGATTGTTTTTTTTATTAAAATATACAGCTAAAAGTTGTGTATTAAAAAAAAATATAAGAAATTTGTAACATGTAATGTTGTTTGAAAAACAATGTTAATTTTATAAACAAACCCTAACCAGTTAATCCATGAGTGATTTAGAAAACAAAAAAACAGAAGAATCCCCTAAAAAACGCCCTTATAATCTAAGGGAGAAGAAGGAGAAAAAAGCTGCTTACAGAGCGTTAATTAGACCTGAGCTAGCTGATGAATTGTATGATAAGATTTTGAACATTGTAGTGGTTCAGAAGAAGTACAAAGATCCTGACTACTCAGCTAAAGATTTGGCTAAAGAATTACAAACAAATACTCGTTACCTATCGGCTGTGGTTAATTCTCGTTTTGGAATGAACTACTCTTGTTTGTTGAATGAGTACAGAGTGAAAGAGGCTTTGCATTTATTGACAGATAAGAGGTATGCTGACAAAAATGTAGAAGAGATTAGTGCGATGGTCGGTTTTGCGAATCGTCAGTCTTTTTATGCTGCATTTTATAAAAACCTAGGTGAAACGCCTAATGGCTATCGTAAAAGACATTCTGAACAGAAGTAAGAATTACATTTTTGTGAAAACCGAATAAAAGGGATTATCTCCGAAAGCAATATTTGGAGATAGTTCCTTTTCAAGTTTAGGCGTTTATTTTATTCGATCTTTTTATTTAAGTATCTTAATCTATCTTACCATGAAGACATCTATTTATTCGATGGCTTTGGCTGCAACCTTATTGGTTTCGTGCGGTGGAGCTAAAAAAACAACTGCAGATGCAGATAAATTCAGTTATACAGTGGAACGATTTGCCGATTTACAGATTTTGCGATATAAAGTACCCGGATTTGAGGAACTATCGCTTAAGCAGAAAGAATTAATTTATTATCTAACGGAAGCAGCTCTTGAGGGGCGTGATATCTTGTTCGACCAAAACGGAAAGTACAATTTACGCATTCGTCGTTTGTTAGAAGCTGTGTACACAAATTATACTGGTGATAAAAATTCGTCCGATTTTAAAGCTATGGAGATCTACCTTAAGCGGGTCTGGTTTTCTAATGGCATTCATCACCATTACGGTGCAGAGAAGTTTACTCCGGAGTTTTCTCAGGCCTTTTTAAAGGAGGCTGTAGCGGGTATTGATTCATCGAAACTACCTTTAGAGAAAGGTGAATCGATTGAGCAACTTTGTGAGTTGCTGTTGCCGGTCATTTTTGACCCTAAGGTGATGCCTAAACGCGTTAACCAAGCCGATGGAGAGGATTTAATTTTGACTTCAGCTTGTAATTATTACGATGGGGTGACTCAATCGGAGGCCGAGGCCTATTATGATGCACTGAAAGACCCGAAAGATGAAACACCCATTTCTTATGGTTTAAATAGTCGGTTGGTTAAGAAAGACGGCAAGCTTCAAGAGCACACTTGGAAGGTTGGCGGACTCTATTCGGCCGCTATTGAGAAGATGGTTTATTGGTTGAAAAAGGCGGAGGGCGTAGCCGAGAACGACCAGCAGAAAGCGGTGATCGCTCAGTTGATTCGTTTTTATGAAACAGGTGATCTAAAAGATTTTGATGATTATGCCATTCTTTGGGTGAAAGATTTAGACTCGCGCATTGATTTTGTGAATGGATTTACTGAAACATATGGCGATCCTCTGGGAATGAAAGCTAGTTGGGAGTCGTTAGTCAACTTTAAAGATGTGGAGGCTACTCAACGGGCTGAATTGATTAGTCGTAATGCTCAGTGGTTTGAAGACCATTCTCCTGTCGATAAAGTCTATAAAAAGGAGCAGGTTAAAGGCGTTTCAGCTAAAGTGATTACGGCTGCTATTCTTGCTGGCGATCTTTATCCGGCAACGGCTATTGGAATCAATTTACCAAATGCCAATTGGATACGTGCGCAGCATGGCTCTAAATCGGTCACTATCGGAAACATAACGGATGCTTATAACAAAGCTTCTCATGGTAATGGGTTTAATGAGGAGTTTGTATACAGCGAGGTTGAAAAGAAACTGATCGATAGTTATGGCGATTTGACAGGCGATTTACATACCGATTTGCACGAGTGTTTAGGACATGGCTCTGGCAAATTATTGCCGGGGGTTGATCCGGACGCTTTGAAGGCGTATGGTGCTACAGTCGAAGAGGCGCGTGCCGATCTATTTGGATTATATTACATGGCCGATCCAAAACTCGTTGAATTGAAGTTGCTGCCAGATGAGAACGCGTATAAAGCAGAATATTATACCTTCTTGATGAATGGTTTAATGACTCAATTGGTACGCATCCAACCGGGGGGGATTATCGAAGAAGCGCACATGCGCAACAGACAACTCATTGCACGTTGGGTTTTTGAAAAAGGGGCGGCCGACCGTGTAGTGGAGTTGGTTAAGAAAGATGGTAAGACGTATGTTGTGGTGAACGACTATCAGAAGTTGCGCCAATTATTTGGAGATTTGCTTTCGGAAATACAACGCATAAAGTCTACAGGCGATCTTAAAGCAGCTCGTTTGTTGGTCGAGGAGTATGCTGTCAAAGTTGATCCTGCGCTTCATCGAGAGATTCTGGATCGTTTTGCTAAGTTGAATCTAGCTCCATATAAAGGCTTTGTAAATCCTAAATATGAATTGGTAACCGACAAGAACGGAGTTGTTACCGATGTGAAAGTGACTTATGAGGAAGGATATGCTGAGCAGATGCTCAGATACAGCAAAGACTATTCGCCGCTGCCTTCTGTTAATAATTAAATATTGAATGGAACTAACTGAACTTTTAAAAGAAATAAAGACACAACTTCGTTTATCTATGAACGGAGTTGTGTCTCAAAGCATGCGTGAAAGTGGCTTTGATTATAAACTGAATTTTGGGGTGGAGTTACCTCGGGTGAAAGCGATTGCTGCTAAGTATGAGAAGAACCATGATTTGGCGCAAGCATTGTGGAAAGAGAATATCCGCGAGTGTAAAATTTTGGCGGGTTTGCTTCAGCCTATTGATACGTTCTATCCAGAGATTGCCGATATTTGGGTTGAAAGCATAACCAACATAGAGATTGCTGAGCTGACCTGTATGAATCTCTTCCAACACTTGCCTTATGCGCCTGCTAAATCGTTTCATTGGATTGCCGATGAACAGGAATATGTACAAACGTGTGGTTTCCTTACGATAGCCCGTTTGTTAATGAAAAAAGGAGAGATGCCCGAACGAGCTTTCGGTGAGTTGATGGATCAAGCTTTTTGTGCGATACATGCCGAAAGCTATCATGTGCGCCAAGCAGCTATGTTGGCAGTGCGTAAATACATGCAGTACAGCCCGGATAATGCTTTTCAGGTGTGCCGTTTGGCCGAGCCATGGGCGCAGACAACCGATGAAGCGGAAAGGCAACTCTACAATTTGGTGAAAGAAGAAGCCGATAACGATTCAATTTGATATTAAAAAAAAGATTTTTATGAGCTGTTTTCCATAAAAAACAGCTAACTTTGTTCACGTAATTTTGTGTCGATGATGAAAACTACTGATGTGCAAGATACGGTTAAGCAAATATTCACAGAATACCTGAATGCAAACGGGCATCGTAAAACACCCGAGCGTTTTGCGATTCTTGATACGATATACTCTATTGATGGCCATTTTGATATAGATTCACTCTATTCTTTAATGATGGAAACCAAGAAATTTAGAGTGAGTCGCGCTACACTTTACAATACCATCGACTTACTGATCAATGCACGATTAGTCATTAAACACCAGTTTACGAACTCTTCACAATATGAGAAATCTTATAATCGGGAAACTCATCATCATCAAATTTGTACGCAATGTGGTAAAGTGACTGAATTTCAAGATCAGGACTTGCAAGAGGCTATTGAACAGTGTAAACTGAGTCGGTTTAGTCAATCTCACTACTCCTTATATATATATGGACTTTGTAGTAAGTGTCAGCGGGCAAATAAACGGAAGAAAACAAACAATATCAATAAGAAAGAAAAATGAAAGTAGATGTTCTATTAGGGTTACAATGGGGCGACGAAGGCAAAGGTAAAGTAGTCGATGTATTAACCCCAAAGTATGACGTGGTGGCACGTTTTCAGGGTGGTCCGAATGCTGGTCATACCTTGGAGTTTGAAGGACAGAAGTATGTACTTCGCTCGATCCCTTCAGGTATTTTCCAAGGCGATAAAGTGAATATTATCGGTAATGGTGTGGTGCTTGATCCGGCTTTGTTTAAAGCTGAATCAGAAGCTTTGGAGGCTTCGGGACACACTTTAAAAGACCGTCTTCACATATCTAAGAAAGCGCATCTTATTTTGCCTACACACCGTTTGCTCGATATGGCTTACGAAGCAGCCAAAGGGGAAGCCAAAGTAGGTACTACTGGTAAAGGTATTGGTCCTACGTATACGGATAAGGTAAGTCGTAACGGAGTGCGTGTTGGGGATATTTTGAACAACTTCGAAGAGAAATATGCTGCTGCCAAAGCGCGTCATGAACAGATCTTGAAAAGCTTGAATTTCGAGTACGACTTAACAGAGTTGGAGCAAGCTTGGATGGAGGGTGTAGAATACCTGAAACAGTTTCATTTGGTGGATAGCGAACATGAAATTAATTCGCTTTTGACTCAAGAGAAGAGTGTGCTTTGTGAAGGCGCACAAGGTACGATGCTCGATATTGACTTTGGATCGTATCCGTTTGTGACATCATCAAACACGGTCTGTGCGGGTGCTTGTACTGGACTTGGTGTGGCGCCTAACCGCATCGGCGAGGTGTATGGCATCTTTAAGGCTTATTGTACACGGGTGGGTGCTGGCCCATTCCCGACGGAACTGTTCGATGAGACAGGTGACAAAATGTGTACGCTTGGTCATGAGTTTGGGTCTGTGACAGGACGTAAACGTCGCTGTGGCTGGATCGATCTTGTTGCTTTGAAATATTCGGTCATGATCAATGGGGTAACGAAACTCATCATGATGAAAAGTGATGTGCTAGATACATTCGAAACGATTAAGGCGTGCGTGGCTTATAAAATAGGGGGTGAAGAAGTGGCCTATTTCCCGTATGATATCACCGAGGGTGTTGAACCTGTCTATGCTGAATTGGCAGGATGGCAAGTGGACATGACGAAGATGCAAAGTGAAGATGAATTCCCAGAGGAATTCAATGCGTATGTGTCATTCCTTGAGGAGCAGTTGGGTGTTCAGATTAAGATTGTTTCTGTGGGACCTGACAGAGCTCAAACCATTGAGCGTTATACTGAAGAATAACAGATCAGTTTACAATAACACAAAAGGCGGGTTGATTGTTGACCCGCCTTTTTTTAAATCTACCGCACATGAAAAAACAGTTGATTTTAGCTTTATTGCTATTGGGTATGCAGGTGCCGTTGTCTGCTCAGGCAACGTATCAGCCAACCGAAGAGAATGTGAAAGCTCGTGAGGCTTTTCAGGACAACAAGTTTGGTATCTTTTTGCACTGGGGTGTTTATAGCATGCTCGCTACCGGTGAATGGACCATGACTAATAATAACCTGAATTACAAGGAGTATGCTAAATTAGCTAGTGGGTTCTATCCTTCTAAGTTTGATGCTTCTCAATGGGTCTCGGCTATTAAAGCTTCTGGTGCAAAATATATTTGCATCACGACTCGTCACCATGATGGCTTTTCTATGTTCGATACGAAATGTTCTGATTACAACATCGTGAAAGCGACGCCTTTTAAGCGCGATATTTTAAAAGAATTGGCTGGTGAGTGCGCTAAACAAGGTATTAAACTTCACCTCTATTATTCGCATTTGGACTGGACACGTGAGGATTATCCGTGGGGACGGACAGGGCGTGGTACTGGGCGGCCGAACGCTAAAGGCGATTGGAAGAGTTATTACCGTTTTATGAATAACCAACTGACTGAACTCCTTACTAATTATGGTCCGGTAGGAGCAATCTGGTTTGATGGTTGGTGGGATCAGGACCAGAATCCCGACTTTAACTGGGAGCTTCCGGAACAGTATGCTTTGATTCATCGGTTACAACCAGCTTGTTTGGTGGGCAACAACCATCATCAAACGCCTTTCGAGGGAGAGGATTTTCAAATGTTCGAACGTGATCTGCCTGGCGAAAACGCTTCGGGACTTTCGGGACAATCGATTGGGCAGCTACCTTTGGAAACGTGTGAAACGATGAATGGAATGTGGGGCTATAAAATCACTGATCAGAATTATAAATCTCCTAAAGAGTTGATTCATTATTTGGTTAAAGCGGCTGGAAAGAATGCCAACTTATTGATGAACATCGGCCCTCAACCCAATGGAGAGCTGCCTGCTATTGCCGTAGAACGCCTGAAGGCGGTGGGCGACTGGATGGCTGTGTATGGCGAAACCATCTATGGTACGCGCGGTGGATCTATTCATGCGCATGATTGGGGCGTGACAACTCAGAAAGGAAATAAACTTTATGTTCATATATTAAAGTTGCAAGACAAAGCTCTGTTTTTGCCGATAGAGAGTAAACGCGTTAAAAAAGCTGTGGTCTTTAAAGATCGTACGCCGTTGCATCTGACAAAAATGAAAGAGGGGATTGTGGTTCAATTGACTACTGTTCCCGATGACGTGGATTATGTTTTGGAATTAACGATAGGTTAATTTTTAGATAAATCTTCCTAAAATAAGAGGAAACTGTCTTTTATTTGATGGTTTCCTCTTATTTTTGGCAGACTATTTGTATCTTTATTCTTGATAATAATTTAAAAACAGAATAATATGATTTCGTATTGGATATTGTTAATAGGTATTGCTTTAGTTAGCTGGATTGTGCAAGCTAATCTACAAAGTAAATTTAAGAAGTTCTCAAAGATCCCAGTGGGTAATGGTATGACCGGTCGTGATATCGCATTAAAGATGCTTCACGACAATGGCATTCATGATGTGCAAGTGACTCATACACCTGGGCAGCTTACGGATCATTACAACCCGATGACTCGTACAGTAAACCTCAGTGAAGGTGTTTATGCAAGTGATAGCATCATGGCTGCTGCTGTAGCTGCTCATGAGTGTGGCCACGCTGTGCAACATGCTCGTGCTTATGCGCCACTTAAAATGCGTAGTGCTTTAGTGCCTGTGGTCAACTTCTCTTCCTCTATTATGAGTTGGGTTTTGTTGGGTGGTATTTTAATGGTCAACACCTTCCCTGAACTGTTGTTGGGCGGTATTATTTTATTTGCTACCACAACGTTGTTCAGCTTCATCACCCTACCGGTTGAGATAGATGCCAGCAAACGAGCTTTGGTCTGGTTAAGTGCTTCAGGTATCACAAACTCTTATAACCATGCTCATGCAGAATCCGCTCTTCGCTCAGCTGCTTATACTTATGTCGTTGCCGCATTAAGCTCCTTAGCTACGTTGATTTATTATGTGATGATTTTCATGGGACGAAGAGATTAATACATCCAAACGCTTCGTCCCCCTATTATGGTAAACACTTCGTTTTCTGCTTTTAAGCACTTTGTTTGGCTTATGAAAGTGACTATTTGCGGCGTAATAGGTATGCGCCATGACTGCTTTTCTAATTATAAAAGCAGATGAATCAATTGATGTTTACTAAGTTGTTATAACAGTTAGCGGTGGCAGATAAAGTATCTGCCACCGCTAACTGTTATATTACGGCGGATTAAGCAATACGGTGCCTTCTCACAAAGAGTGACAATGGTCAGGCTCACGCTGTTTTACTCTTTCACTGGAGATTTTTCGAATTCCCGATAAAGCAGATACGCTGCCTGTAGAATCTTATTCTTGAGTAGGGGTGGGTAATCTGGGTGAGCTTCTAAAAAGCCCTTTACCTCACGATAAGCTTCTAAACTATGATGATGGCCCAGTAATGCACTGACCCAATTGCGTGGGAAGAAAATATCACCGGTACGCTGTACCTCTTGTAAGACCTCTAGTCCCGGGCGTATATAACTTACAGCTTGTGCCTGCCGCAAGGGATGATTTAGATAACTTAAAAGCGTGGCTGTCCACGGTTCTATGCGGCGATTTTCCGGTTGGAGCAGTGCGTCAAATAAAGCTCTTTGTTGTGCAGGTGATGCTGTAATCCCTTGTGCTATAAAATCAAACTGTCTCAACCGATCTGGATCAGTGATCCGTCCCCGTTGTACAGACAAAATGTCAGAACCTTGGTTAGGCCTTCTTAGAGCCAATTCATAAGCTAAACGGACATAATCTTGTTGGTTGAGTCGTTTCAACGTTTGTGATTGCCAATGTGCATAGAGGCGATCAGTAACCACTTCTGACGAGTGTGTACCCATTAGCAAGCGCAAGAGCTGGATTTGTACCGCAGGAGTGGGGTGATTTTCGGCCATATCCATCAGCTCGTT
>RZZX01000157.1 GCA_009929715.1 Bacteroidia bacterium | reverse complement strand
GACATTGAACTAACCCGTAAAAAAAAAGGTTACAATAGTAGTAACTCTTAAAATAGACAAGTTATGAAAAGTATCGATTCAAAATTGTTATTGGGATTAGTTGTTGGCGCTGCAGTAGGTGCCGCTGTTGGTTATTTGGTAGCAACCGATAAGAAGGAACAAATACTGGATGAGCTAAACAATGTAGTTGGCAAGGTAAAAGAAGGCTTCAGTGGTGCAATGGCCAAAATCAAAGAAGCCAAAGGCGGTTGTGAAAAGGCGGTTGAAGATGTAGTTTCCGAATAAGCAATTATGGGAAAAGACGCAGAACAAATCTTCCGGAAGCTTAAAGAGGATCTATCAGCTTATGTGGAGTTGAAAGTTGAACTCCTAAAGTTAACTGCATACGAAAGGACGGGGAAATTGGTCTCCGTTCTTTCGTATGGTTTAATTTTACTGTTTCTGGCTTTCTTCGCCATTTTATTTATTTTCCTTGCCCTGGGATTCTTTTTAGGCGATATTCTGGACAATGTGGCAGGAGGTTTTGCTATCGTAGCATTACTCTATATGATATTATTTGCCATTATCATTTTCAACAAAAACAAAATTAGTGAAGCAATTGTAAATGAAATAATTTCTGTACTTACAGCAATTGAAGATAAAAAAAAGGAGTCCGACAATGAACAAACAACAGACACCGCTGGAGAAACTGATTTCTGACAAAAACCGGTTACAGGAACGTTGCCTTTTACAGGAACAAAAATTAAATGCAGACTTTACCTATATACAGGAAAATGCAGCATCACTTTTATTGTCTGGATTCTCTGCACTGGTTTTTCCTAAACAAAAGCAGGCGTCACCCAATACCGGGCAAACGGCCTATACTAAAGAAGACCAAAATATTGAGTCACTTGGTCTGACTGATATATTGTCTCTGGGCAGGAGTATGATGCCGGTGGCATGGGATATTATCAAGCCGATTCTTATCTCTTGGGGAATTAAAAAAGCCGGTTCTGTTTTATCCAAAGTTCTCTTTAAGAAAAAAATGTAATCCATACCATTAATTTATGTTATAGGACATATTTTTTTATCTGAATAAGCATAAATAAACAAAAAACATCCTACCTTTGCATACGAGATAACTTCTGTAATACAAAGAATGAAATATGGAGAAACAAAGTAAAATCTGGGTGTTGTTTCTATTGATGTTAGTTGTGTTTGCGTCTTGTGCCACTCCTTGTGGCTGTTGATGATAAGTTACAATTTGCATTCGTTTTGTACATTGTTACTTTGCATATATTACAGAAATCACTAATTTTGCGTAGTTTTTTTAAAAACCCAAATAAAGATTTATAAAAATGATTAAAGTAGGTATTAACGGTTTCGGCCGTATCGGACGTTTAGTTTTCCGTGCTGCTCAATCTAAGAGCGATGTTCAAATTGTAGGTATCAACGACTTGATCGACGTAGATTACATGGTTTACATGTTGAAATACGATTCAGTTCACGGTCAGTTTGATGGTACAGTTGAAGTTAAGGATGGTAACTTGGTTGTAAACGGAAACGTAATCCGTGTTACTGCTGAAAGAAATCCGGCTGATTTGAAATGGGATGCTGTAGGTGCAGAATATGTTGTTGAATCAACTGGTCTTTTCCTTACAGAAGAAAAAGCAAACGCTCACATCCAGGCTGGTGCTAAGTATGTAGTAATGTCTGCTCCTTCAAAAGATGCTACTCCTATGTTCGTTATGGGTGTTAACAACGATACTTATGCTGGTCAGAAGATCGTTTCTAACGCTTCTTGTACAACTAACTGTTTGGCTCCTTTGGCTAAGGTTATCAACGATAAATTTGGTATCGTTGAAGGTTTGATGACTACAGTACACGCTACAACAGCTACTCAAAAGACTGTTGACGGTCCTTCTGCTAAGGACTGGAGAGGTGGTCGTGCTGCTGGTGGCAACATTATCCCTTCTTCTACAGGTGCTGCTAAGGCTGTAGGTAAAGTAATTCCTCAGTTGAACGGTAAACTTACAGGTATGGCTTTCCGTGTTCCAACTTTGGACGTTTCTGTTGTTGACTTGACAGTTCGTTTGGAAAAAGCTGCTACTTACGAAGAAATCAAAGCTGCTATCAAATCAGCTTCTGAAAACGAAATGAAGGGTATCCTTGGTTATACTGAAGATGCTGTTGTTTCTACAGACTTCACTGGCGACGCTCGTACTTCTATCTTTGATGCAGAAGCAGGTATCGCATTGAACGGAAACTTCGTTAAATTGGTTAGCTGGTATGACAATGAGTGGGGTTATTCAAACAAGGTTGTTGAATTGATCCAGCACATGGCTAAAGTAAACGCATAATCATCGTATTATATAGTTTCAAAGCCACATCCTCCGGGGTGTGGCTTTTTTTATTACCTTTGTTCCGCTATGGAAAGCTATCAATTAATTACAGTTTTAGGGCCAACCGCTTCGGGCAAAACATCATTTGCCGCAGCACTGGCTGCCCGTCTCGATTCGGAGATTATCAGTGCCGATTCGCGCCAGATTTATCGTTCGATGGATATTGGTACAGGAAAGGACCTGGCCGATTACACCATTAACGGCAAACCTGTGCCTTATCATCTGATTGACATTTGCGATCCGGGTGATAAATACAATGTATTCGAATATCAACATGCCTTTTTCCGGGCATTCGAGGATATTCGCAATCGGGGTAAACTACCTGTCCTTTGCGGAGGTACGGGGATGTATATTGAAGCTGTGCTGAAAGGATATAAACTCCTTGATGTTCCTGCCAATCCGGTTTTGCGTGAATCATTGAAGGGGAAGTCGCTTGCCGAACTTGAGCAGCTGCTTTCCTCTTACAAAACATTGCATAATAAAACGGATGTAGATTCGCCTCAACGGGCTATCAGAGCTATTGAGATTGAAGAATACTACAAGACGCAGGCTCCGGATGCAACCGGATATGACCCAATCCGCAGCCTTATAGTGGGTTTGGATATTTCCCGCGAATTGAGAAGAGAAAAGATTTCCCGACGCTTACGAAGCCGACTGGATGAAGGGATGGTGGACGAGGTGAAAGGGATTCTGGCTAAGGGTGTGAAACCGGACGATCTTATTTATTATGGTCTGGAATATAAATACCTCACCCTTTATGTACTGGGAGAGCTTTCCTATACTGAAATGGTGTCGCAGCTTGAAATAGCGATTCATCAATTTGCCAAAAGACAGATGACCTGGTTCAGGGGAATGGAACGACGGGGTTTCACCATCCATTGGCTGGATGCTACCTTACCGGCCGAACAAAACATCCAGGCTGTTATAACATTGTTAAATCAATAAACTTCAAACATATGATTTCTGTAAAGGATTTAACTTCCGGCGATAATTTCTTTCTAATGGCCGGCCCTTGTGTGATTGAGGGAGAAGATATGGCCCTTCGCATTGCCGAAAGGGTAGTTACGATTACAAACAAATTAGGGATTCCCTATATCTTTAAAGGATCATACCGTAAAGCAAACCGTTCGCGTATCGATTCATTTACAGGTATTGGCGACGAAAAAGCGTTGAAAATCCTGCAAAAAGTTGGAACTACATTCGGCATTCCTACTGTAACAGATATACATGAAAGTGCAGAAGCGGCTATGGCGGCCAACTATGTAGACGTGTTGCAGATTCCGGCATTTCTTTGCAGACAGACCGATCTGCTTATTGCTGCCGCCCAAACCGGTAAAATAGTTAATATTAAGAAAGGACAATTTCTTTCGCCGGGCGCAATGTCTTTTGCGGTTCAGAAGGTGGTAGACGCCGGTAATCCTCAGGTAATGATTACCGAAAGAGGAACTACATTTGGTTATACCGACCTGGTGGTCGATTACCGGGGAATACCTCAAATGCAGGAGTTTGGATTTCCGGTCATAATGGATGTCACCCATTCATTGCAGCAACCGAATCAGACTTCGGGTGTTACCGGAGGTTTACCTCAGCTGATTGAAACCATTGCCAAAGCAGCAATAGCAGTTGGAACAGACGGCCTGTTTATAGAAACTCATCCAGAACCATCTGTTGCTAAATCGGATGG
>RZZX01000003.1 GCA_009929715.1 Bacteroidia bacterium | reverse complement strand
ATAAATATTTCAGACTATATTTAGATGCTTTTTTAATGGGTACGAGACACCTTTCTCTTATAAAAAACTGTCACAACTTATTTTTTTACGTTTACTTAGAAGGCTTAGGAAAAGAGCAATAGACCTCTTTTCAGTTCTTTAAGACCACTATTTGTCCCTCTTGAACAGCTAAGACCTGTTGGTCAATTAAGAAACGGAGTGCCTTATTAAGCCCCTCCCGGTCTGTAGTCGATACCCGTTCGAAGAGCCCGGCAGGCGATAAGGCCCCCTCGCGAAGGATGGTTAGCAGTTCTGTTTTGAGAGCCTCAAAAGAGTCATCCGGTAAGTGCTGAGTCGCTTTTTTCTGCAAACACACATCACACTGTCCGCAGTTGTGCTCATTCTTCTCGCCGAAGTATCGGAGCAACAAGCGGCTTCGGCAAGCCGTTTCGGCGGTAACATACTCCTCCATGGCTTTGATGCGTGCCTCATAACGCGCTTTTCGCACCTCGTAGACGGCAGGTGGGATATGAAGATGTTTTAAATCCACCCGTTCATGCGTATATATAATATAAGGTGTCTTCTTGTGCGGAATATAATCCACGATGTGCCGTTTGGAGAGCATAATCAGGATGTTGTAAATCTGTTCACGGCTCAGACCACTCCGTAACGCCAACGTCTCTTCACTGATATAAGCATAATCAGTAAACAAGCCGGTGTATGAGCGCAAGATGGTTTGCAAGAGTAGCTCCGTTTCTTTGCCATGCTCATGCAGTTTATACAGTTCATCCCGGTGGATACAAAACATCAACCGAGACACATTATCCTGTTCATCGGTGTACTCCAGATACCCCGCTTGTGTTAGAATTTTCAAGGCACTATCCACCGGTACGGGGAAATATTTAAATCGGCGACAAAACTCTTCGAGGCTAAACTCCTTCGTACAGTCACGTCCATCCCCCATAGCCATCTGATAATAGTATTGCAGATGCTCGTACACCTCTTTAATATACGCTTTATCAGGAAACGTATCGACAATGCGCTTATTGAGCGTCATCTTATCCGATCGAGCATAAAGCAAGACAGCATAAGCCTTCTCCCCATCCCGTCCAGCCCTTCCAGCTTCCTGAAAATAAGCCTCCGGTGAATCCGGTAAATCCAAGTGAATCACCACACGCACATCCGGTTTATCGATTCCCATGCCAAACGCATTGGTCGACACCATGACCCGGCTCTCACCCGTTTGCCACCGTTTCTGACGCATATCTTTGATGGCATTAGAGAGTCCCGCGTGGTAAAATTCGGCTGTGATACCCTCTTGGATTAAAAAGTCGCAAATCTCTTTGGTCTTTCGGCGGTTGCGCACATAAACGATGGCACTCCCCTTTATCTTGTTGAGTATGTGGCGTACCTCCCCCAATTTATTCTCCGTCTTTCGGACCAGATAAGCCAAGTTTTTCCGTTCAAAACTCATCCGGAAAACATTCTCCTCATGAAAGAGCAGTCGTTCCTGAATGTCCTTCACCACCTCCGGCGTAGCTGTGGCAGTCAGCGCCAACACCGGTACGCCAGGTAACAAAGCCCGGATTTCGGCTATTTTAAGATACGCTGGGCGGAAATCATACCCCCACTGAGAAATACAGTGACTTTCGTCCACCGTAATCAGATTCACCTTCATGGCGCGGAGCTTTTTGCGAAACAGCTCCGTGTCGAGTCGTTCGGGTGAGATATAGAGAAATTTATAATTGCCAAAGATACAATTCTCCAGAGCCACCAAAATTTCCTGTTTCGTCATTCCCGAATAGACAGCCAACGCCTTGATACCCCGTTGTCGGAGGTTCTGTACCTGGTCCTTCATCAGTGCAATAAGCGGAGTAACCACCAAGCACAACCCCTCTTGGGCAAGAGCCGGCACCTGAAACGTGATTGATTTACCGCCTCCAGTAGGCATCAGTCCCAGTGTATCCTTACCCTGTCCGATACTGTTGATAATCTCCTCCTGCAAATCCCGAAAAGAGTCGTATCCCCAGTACTGTTTTAATATCTCGTGATACTTACTCAATCGGCTTAATATCTTCGATAAGCAGTTGCACTTCCCCCCGTTTATGCGTATTCTCTTCGATGGAATAGCAGATATCGAACGACCGTTTTGTTTTGATGTATCGCACGTGCGAACTCTGTCCGAACGCAATACCATTCATGACATTATTCGACTTATTGTCCACCAATTCCAGCTTGATGTGCTCCTGGTCACGTCCCACCACCTTGCTTGTTCCATAATCATACACATGATGCGTGCAAAAGATCGGTTTCAGATTTTCCGGTCCGTACGGGTTAAACCGTTTTAAGTCGCTAAAGAACTTTGGTGTAATCTGTTTAAAGTTTATTTCAGCATCAATTTGCATGCTTGCATTGGTCTGTTCCGGAAGGATATTTTGTGTTACGAACTCCTCAAATCGTTGGGCAAACCGTTCCACATTAGTCACCTTCATGGTGAGACCTGCAGCATACGTATGTCCGCCGAAGCTATCGAGCAAGTCGCGACAATGTTCGATCGCCTTATAGACGTCGAATCCCGAGACAGAGCGTGCCGATCCGGTAGCCATATCATCCGTTTGAGTCAGTACCACAGCCGGGCGGTAATAAACCTCCGTGAGTCGGGAAGCCACAATCCCCACCACCCCTTTGTGCCACTCCTCATTAAACAGCACGATAGAGCGTCGGTTTTCCAGCCCCTCCAGATTCGAAACAATCTGGTTCGCCTCCTCCGTCATATTCTTATCCAAGTCCTTACGTGTCTCATTATACAGATTAATCTGTCTTGCTTTTTCCAAGGCGATTGAGAAATCCTTTTCCGTGAGCAAGTCCACCGCCTCTTTCCCATTCTGGATACGTCCAGAGGCATTGATACGTGGCCCGATTTTGAAAACGATGTCACTCACTGTAATCTCCTTTTCGGACAAGTTACAGACATCAATGATCGCTTTTAGTCCCACGCTGGGGTTGCTATTAAGCTGTTTCAGTCCGTGATAAGCCAATATCCGGTTCTCTCCCATGATGGGGACGATATCCGAGGCGATGCTTACAGCCACCAAGTCGAGTAGTGGAATCAGCAAGTGGAATTCAATGCCATTGTTGATGGCAAATGCCTGCATAAATTTGAATCCCACGCCACATCCTGAAAGATGCGTGTATGGGTAAGTATTATCTTCTCTTTTTGCGTTCAGAATGGCCACGGCGGGAGGTAGCACCTCATCGGGCACATGGTGATCACAGATGATAAAATCGATTCCTTTCTCTTTGGCATACGTAATTTCTTCTACCGCTTTAATGCCACAGTCGAGTACGATAATCAGTCCGACCCCGTTTTCGGCAGCATAATCGACCCCCTGTTTCGAAATGCCATACCCTTCGCTGTACCGATCCGGGATATAATAATCGAGGTTCGAGTAGAACTGTTGGATAAATTTATAGACCAAAGCCACAGCTGTGGTGCCGTCTACATCATAATCCCCATAAATAAGAATACGCTCTTTCTTTCCCATAGCCATGTTTAGGCGTTCCACTGCAAGATCCATGTCCTTCATCAGAAATGGGTCATGCAAGTCGGGCAGTTGCGGGCGGAAAAACTTCTTCGCTGCCGAAGGCGTGTTTATTCCCCGCTGTATGAGTAGCTTTCCTAGGATGGGGTTAATCCCTAACTCCCGGGCTAACGCCTCGCTCTTCTCTGCTTCTAGTGGTGTAATGGGTTGATAGTTCCATTTGTAGTTCATTTTATATATTATTTTTTCTTTTTCTGTTTTGAGGATGTTGAGTGTGTAGATTTGCCCAACAAGGTGTAAAAGTACGAAAAAAAACGAAAGAGTAGGGGGTTGGTTACGAAAATATTTCTTAATAGAGTTTAAGCGAATCACCTACTCTTTTCACCCCTTGCTCTTTAAAAAGAGCAATTCGGAGTTTGCGCACAAGCTTGACAGTCCTCTCTTTTGACCACTTCTTGGCATGAAAAGTCGGGAGTTTAACACCAACCGATGCCTCTTCTAAGCAGCTACTACGGTGTGTTTAATTTCCGAAAGCGAATCTTTACTACACTTCACCTGCATGACGTGTACACTTCACCTGCATGACGTGTACACTTCACCTAGGTGAAGTGTATACTTCACCCAGGTGAAGTGTAGTAATAGAACGGATGTAGTGGGTTAGCCTTTCTGGGAAAAAAGTTAATCACTGTGCTACAGTTGATTAACTCTTTGGATTTATTCTTCTATTAACCGTCTATTTTCGTTTAATGCAGGTAGGACTTATAAACGAATGGCGCTTGACTCCCTTCCTTTTAATAAGGAACAAACGTCAGGAGAGAAGAGATTTTTCGATGCAGTAGGGAACATATTTAGACTGATTCAATCTGTCGGAATCATTGAGAGTGTTTGGGAAAGGTGAATACAGATGATCTTCAGCCCATAAATTAGTTGGCCTATTTTTCTGTTCTTCGCTGTTTAATGCGTATTTTTGCCTACTTTTAGTTGAGTTTGAACTCTTTGGTCACGTTGAGTTCTAGCTCTTTGATCATAAAAAAAAGAACGATAATCATGATGAAGCTGAAAAATTGTTTCCGGCTTGTATTATTACTGCCTTTGTTTGCTTTAACAAGTGCTGCTCAGATCAATAGACCTTGTGTGCAAAATTTCACGAAAGGAACCTATCCGGGAGGAAGTCAGAATTGGGGAGTGGTGCAAGGGGCCGATGGGGTGATTTATGTGGCCAATAATTCAGGCTTGTTAGAATACGATGGGAAGCGTTGGCGTTTACATACGTTGCCTTCTAAAGGGCGTATCCGTTCGCTGTTTGCCGATCGTGATGGCCGGCTTTACAGTGGTTCTTTCGAAGAATTTGGTTATTGGGATAAGAACGAGTATGGTCATTTAACCTACCATTCGTTGTCTGAAAAGCTACACCAATTCAACTTTCACAACGATGAGATTTGGAGCATTGTGAAGCTAGGGACTCAGATCTATTTTCAGAGTTTTTCCTCCTATTTCACCTATGATGGGGTGCGTGTGCATGGAGTGACTTTACCTTTCAACCCACTCTCTTTTCATGCCGTCGATCGGCATCTTTTTATTGGTGCATCGCATAAAGGGCTTTACCTCTTTGATGGGAAAACGTTTGAAGCTAAATTCTCGAAAGAGGCTTTTGCGCAGTCCGATGTCATCGCATCGGTTGGTCTCGGTCGTGGAAAAACGGTGGTTGCCACAGTCTCTTCGGGGCTCTTTTTATATGCCGATGGCCATCTGTCGCCTTATCTGAAGGCTTATGAGGGGGAGTTGCGTTCGGCAGTGATTAACCGGATGACTTTGACGTGCGACTCTCTGCTGATTGTTGGCACCATTCACCAAGGTGTTTATGCCTTTAACAACCGCCAACAGTTGGTTTGGAAAGTCAACACTGCTTCCGGTCTACAGAACAATACGATTTTAGGTTTGTGTGGTGATGCTTCGGGGAATGTCTGGGCGGCTCTCGACAATGGCGTGGCACTGATCTATGCCAATCATAAGTTGCGCTTCTCTTCCGATAAGTTCGAGGGAGTTGGTTCCGTTTATGCAGAGGCTTACCTTCCTCCTTTCTTATATATCGGTACGAATCAGGGGCTTTATGTTTATGATGTGGTGCAAGACAGTCGGGCAACGATGGTTCCAGGGACCAGCGGACAGATTTGGGATCTCTCAGTGGTCGATGAACAGCTACTCTGTGGTCATAACGATTATACTTTTCGCGTGGAGGGAGAAAAAGCATTGAAGTTGGTCGATATAGCCGGTGGGGCGTGTCTGAAGAAGTTCGAGCACGATGGGGTGCAGTATCTCATTCAAGGGACGTACACTAAATTGACACTTTATAAGAAGAATAGCCAGGGTCTCTGGACATTTTACCGCACTGTAGAGGAGTTTATGAACCCGATAAAGTATCTGGAGATCGATCAGAATCTGACTGTTTGGGCGAGTCACATCGAAAAGGGACTTTACCGACTGAAGTTGTCTCAAGACCTATCGAAAGTGGTTTCCGAAAAGGTCTATTATACGCTGGGAGAGCCCGATGGGAAGTATAAGATTAATGTCTTTAAGTTACAAGGGCGTGTGGTCTTTGCCGATGGGAAACAACTTTACACCTACGATGATTTGTCCGATTCCATAGTCGCTTTCGATAAGCTGAACGAAAAGTTGCAAGAGTTTAAGTCGCTTCACAAGATTATCCCAGTAGGAGGTAATCGGTACTGGCTGATGAAAGATGAGTCGTGTGCTTTGGTTGCCTACAATGGTGATGAGCTGACTTTTATTCACACACTTCCTTATGCCCTGCTGAATAACAAGGTCCTTGGACAAGACGAGACTGTTATCCCGATGGGGGCAAAGGGGTATCTTTTTGGCTTGGAAAATGCCTTGGCGCTTTACACCCCCGATGGCTCTTCGAAAGGGAGATTGGGTAGTAGACCCTCTTTCTTTATCAGTCAAGTACAAGTGCAGGAGTTGAGCAGTAAGCGCACTTTCTTGCTTCCACTTCAGAAAGATGAGGCTACTGAAGCGGTGCATTGGGCGTACAACAAGAATAGTCAGATTGCGTTTCATCTCGCTTTCCCTGATTTTACGGATAAGGAGAGTTACTTTAAATACCGGTTGTTGGGGTTGGACGATAAGTGGTCGGATGCGACTCAGCAACCAGTCATCGAATTTTCGCGTTTACCTTATGGGACCTACCGGTTTGAAGTGAAAGCTTTTTCTTCCGATGGGGTTGAGAAAGCCTTTACTGCTTATGAATTTTGCATCGATCCACCTTTTTATGCTACTTGGTGGGCTTTGGGTGGTTATGTAAGTTTGTTGCTTTGGTTTACCTTTCTATTGAAGCGGTACACCGATCGGAAAATAGAGCGGAACAAGCTCAAGGTGGAAGCGGAACAAGAGGCTAAGTTGCGTGAACGGCGAGAGAAGTTAGAGAGAAGCATTATCCAACTAAAGAATGAGAAGCTGGAGGCTGAGGTGCTGCACAAGAGTAAGGAGTTGGCAAGCTCGACCATGTCTATCATCAATAAGAACAAGGTGTTTCAGACATTGAAGGATGAGCTGACGGAGCAAAAGAAGAGCTTGGGTACACAGTATCCCAATAAGCATTATAACAAGTTGATGGCGATTATCGATGAGCAGATGAGCTCTGATGACGATTGGTTGGTGTTTCAGGCCAACTTCGATCGGATTCATGAGAATTTCTTCCGTCACTTGAAGAGTACTTACCCAGATTTAACACCGAACGACTTAAAGTTGTGCGCTTATTTACGCTTGAACTTGTCGACCAAAGACATGGCTCACCTCATGAATATCTCGGTACGTGGAGTGGAAGTGGCCCGTTACCGGTTGAGAAAGAAAATGAACATTCCGTCGGAGAAAAATTTAGTCGACTTTATGATTGAATTTAAATAAAAGGTTTTTAAAAAAAAGAGTTTGCGTTAATCGCTGATATAGAGTCTTTTGTTTAGGTATCTAGAGAGCTTGTAGTAGCAATGAGATACCTCTTTTTTTTCTCTTTTTTAGCTGTAGTAGTAGAGTTGTGCTCTAAACTTTGTGGATGAAAAAGGAGGGAAATATCTTTGTCTTGAATTAAATTTTAACGCTTACGAAAACGATGTTAATTTATTAAAGAAAAGACTATGAGATTAAAACTTATTCTAGTATTAGGTCTACTCATCCATGTGACTACTTTGTTGGCCCAACAAAAGTTGCAAGTGAGTGGTGTAGTGACTGAGAAGTCGACTAGCCTCCCGGCTATCGGGGTAAATGTAACGGTGAAGGGTACTACCGAAGGCACCGTAACCAATATTGACGGAGAATATACTTTAAAGAATGTGGCACCTGGTGCAACTTTACAGTTTACATTCGTTGGCATGAACAGTGTCGAGGAGCGTGTGAACGGACGCACCCGTATCCATGTTGCTTTGACTGAAGACAGCAAAGCGCTTGAAGAGGTGGTTGTGATCGGGTATGGTACCACAAAAGCTAAAGATCTGACGGCTCCTATTGCGGTGGTGAAATCGGAAGATCTGGTGAAGCATCCTACTAGTTCAGTGATGGGGGCTTTGCAAGGCAAGGTAGCCGGCGTCAAGATTGTGAGTAATGGAGCTCCGGGAGCGGCACCATCGGTGCAGATCCGTGGCGTAGGTTCGCTCACTAAATCGGAACCGCTTTATGTGGTGGATGGGATGTTTTACAGTAACATCGACTTCTTGAATTCGACCGATATTCAAGATATGTCGATCTTAAAAGATGCCTCTGCTGCCTCTATTTATGGCGTAAGAGCGGCCAATGGGGTGGTGATTATTACCACAAAGAAAGGAACGAGAAATAGTAAAGCCACTGTGACATACGATGGCTATATCGGCTTTCAACAGGCTACTAATAAACTCCAGATGGCCAACTCGGCTCAGTATGCTCAAATGCAATTGGAGAAGAATAGCCCAACGGATAAAGCGATTTTGATGAATTCGATCAATTTGTGGGGTGGCGATGCTAATGCGGTGATGCCAGCGGTGAGTACCGATTGGTATAAGGAGTTGCTACGTACAGCGATGATTCAAAACCATAGCTTGGATATCAGTGGCGGAACGGATAAAACCACTTATTCTGTGGGTCTGAGTTACTTTAAACAAGATGGTATCATGAATGTCGAGAATTACTTCGACCGCCTGAACTTACGTACTAACGCCGATTATATGCCGTATGAGTGGTTGAAACTTGGAACGAGCATGGTGGTGAGTCATGTCAATAAGGTGGATGGTGCTAATGCAGCGTGGGAGAGTGCTTATGTGGCACCGCCTATCATGCCGGTGTATGATGAGAATCGCTCGGCGGCCGATGCCTTCCCGATGAAGTTTGCTTCGCCGAGTCAGATTGGATTGGCTGGGTACTTCAGTAACCCGATGGCGAAAGCGTACTACTCGGATAAGTTGTATGAAGGTGTTCAAATATTGCCGGTGTTTTATGCTGAGATTTCATTCTTGAAGGATAAGAACTTGAAGTTTAAATCGATGTTTAGTCAGGATATCTCTTTTGCTCAGAATAGAACGTTTGTTGAGGCGTACAAAGTGGGTGGCGGACAAGAAAATAAGGTGTCGAATCTAGAGAAGGTGAATGATTTTAACCGCAACTGGGTGTTGGATCATACCTTGACTTATCAGAAAGCATTTGGACAGCATGCGTTGACTGTGATGGTTGGACAGTCGCTTAGAAGTGAGAACTCACGGAACTTGAAAGGTTCGGCAACGGGTGTGAATGGCTTGTATGATGAGTATAAGTACTTGAATAAGGGTTCGTCGACCGGACGGACGGTGGATGATAACGGGACGTCTTATAGAGGTGAGTCTTACTTCGGACGGGTGAGCTACGACTTTGCTGGTAAATATTATGTCTCGGCTACCATGCGTGCCGATGGGACAACGAAGTACCAAGAGAAGTGGGGCTATTTCCCATCGGTTGGGGTGGCATGGAATTTATCCAACGAGGCGTTTATGAAGAAACAGCAGGTGTTCGACTTCTTGAAGTTGCGTGCTAGCTGGGGACGCCTAGGAAATAATAATGTGCAGGCGAATGATGGCTTTGCGTCTATCACACAGAACATGGGTACATCGGGAATCTTTGGCTCTTCGGCTATACCGGGTTATACCAACTTGTCTTTCTTTAATTATTTGAAATGGGAGGTGGTCGATGAGTATAACTTCGGCGTGGATGCTAAGCTGCTTCAGAATAGATTGGGAGCGGAAGTGGATTATTATCACCGTACTACGGAGGATTTGGCTTTCTCGGCACCGCTGCCTATGGGATTGGGTTCTTTGTTAGGTAATTATGGTAAGGTGCTTAACTCTGGTGTGGAGGTGAGCTTGAACTGGCAGGATAAAATAGGGCGTGACTTTGCCTATTATGTCGGCGCTAACCTGACTACCATTCACAACGAGGTGAAATCACTTAATGGTTTGCCGTATATTTATGGTGGATCGGCGGAGTTCCGTACCATTACGAAGGTGGGCGAAGCGTTTAACTCTTACTATGGCCTTCAGATGGTGGGGGTTTATCAGAATCAAGCTGAGGTCGATGCGGATCCTATTGCTAAAGCGAATGGCTTGAAGCCGGGTGATTTTAAATACCGTGATGTGAATGGAGATAAGGCGATTGATGATAAGGATCGTGTGATCTTGGGTTCGTATATCCCGAACTTCACTTATGGTTTGAATTTGGGATTCTCGTATAAACAGTTTGAGTTGTCGGTGGCTATGCAAGGTCAATCGGGGAGCAAGATTGTGAACCGTAAACGGGGCAACAGAAGATGGCAGGGCGATATCAATTATGATGCCGATATGGTAGAGAACCGTTGGACGGGCGAGGGATCGACTAATTCTTATCCTTCGGCCTTGGGAACGATTAATCCGTGGAATATGTCTAAGTTCAGCTCCTTCTTTGTAGAAGATGGTTCGTATTTCCGTATTCAGAATATTCAGGCAGCTTATACGTTCCCTGCACGGAAGTTGGGCACGTTCCTGATGCCTAGCATGCGCTTAAGTCTAACTGCCGAACGTCCTTATACATCCTTTAAATCGAACGGATTTACACCGGAAGTGGGGGGGATTGGTTTTGATAATCAGGTTTATCCTTTGGCGGCTACTTACACGCTGGGCTTGAGAATGAGTTATTAATCCATTTAATTGAAAGACAACGATGAAATATAATAGCATAAAAAAGGTTTGTTTGCTACTGGCTTTTTCTTCAGCCTTGGTGAGTTGTAGTGATTTTCTTGATAAACGTCCCGAAAACAGTGTGCCGACGGAGGATGTGGACTATACTAATCTCAGCGAGATGTATAAACCGGTGTCGGGTATCTATGGGGTAACACGTCGGAAGCTCTCTTTCTGGGGAGCACTGGGGCTGATTAGTGTGCGTGGCGATGATGTGAATAAGGGATCGAATCCTAACGATCAGATTGAGTTTCAGTACTGTAAGGAGTTTAGTTACGCTAAAATTAAAGGGTATTGGGCGCTGAATGGTATGTGGGAAGGACTTTATAATGTGGTCAGCTCATCGAATGCGGCTCTGGAGGCTTTAGATAATTATGGGTTGCATGTCACCTCGGAGGCTGATCGGAATAGGCTGACAGCGTATAAGGCGGAGGTGCGTTTCTTACGGGCTTTTGCGTTTTTCCGCATCACGCAGTTGTGGGGCGATGCTCCGTTGATGATCGATAATAAGGCTCTGAACTTGAAGTTGACTGATAAGGAGACGTTGCGCCGGTTTATTCAAACGGAATTGGACGACTGTGCCAAACAGTTGCCTGATGCTCGCCCGAATGAGTTGGCCGATAAGCCGGGGGCGGTCACTCGCTACAGTGCTTTGGCACTAAAGGCTAAGCTGGCTTTGCTAGATGGCGACTTTAATACGGTGAAAACAACTACAAATGAGATTATTGCTTCTAAGAAGTTTGCGTTGTATAACGATTTCTACCAATTGTTTAAAATACCTGGTAAGCTCTCTAATGAGTCGCTTTTCGAACTTCAGTTTACCGATTTTGGTACCGGCAGTGGTGAAGTGGTGACTTCTGATGCGTGGTTTGCTTTCCAAGGACCGCGTGGCAATGATAATCCTGTTCAGGGTTGGGGCTTCATGGTGCCTAGTCAGGCGTTGAAGGCGTTTATGGCAGAACGTGGCGAGAAGGTGCGTCAGGTTACGACTTTGTTGTGGACTAATGCGAAAACACCGTCCGACGATTTTATTAAGCCTGGGCAACCGGGTGAACCGGATTGTTACAACGGTAAGGTGTATACACCGGCCAATCAGATGACGCCCGGACGGGTGGAATATGGGATGAATAATAACATCCGGATGATTCGTTATGCCGATGTGTTGTTGATGAATGCCGAAGCGAAAGTGCGTTTGGGTGAGAGTGGGGATGTGCCGTTCAACGAGGTGCGTCGCCGGGCCGAGATGCCGGAACTGACTCAAGTCACTGTCGATCAGATCTTGGACGAGCGTCGTGCTGAACTGGCGATGGAGTGGGGAGAGCGTTTCTTCGACTTGGTACGCACGGGTAAGGCTGCTTCTGTATTACCTGGATTTAAAGCTGGCGATGAGTTCTATCCGATTCCACAGAATCAGGTGGATTTGAATCCCAACTTGGCGAAGTAATAGGTTGTTTTAAGGTGATAAGATTGAATTAATCCTTTTTCAGTATAACAAGCTTCGATGACGTATGGCGGGAATTTTCAAGGTAAGGTTCTCGCCATATTGTTATCGGACAAGATGGATGAAGATGTTTAAAAGAAAGATAAAAAGATATTTAGCTGTAGTTGTGCTTTTGAGCGCTTTACAGCCTTTGTGTATGGGGTGTTCTGCAGCCAATGGTGGTACAGAGGGAGGTCGTGTGGAAAAGCCGACTCGCCGACTGTCGTTTCATTCGGATGAGGAGTTGCTGGATTATATCCAGCAGGTGCATCTAAATTATATGTGGGACGGGGCGGAACCGCATTCGGGCTTGGCGGCTGAGCGTATTCACATGGATGGGGTTTATCCGCAGCAGGATGCTGATGTGGTGACCATTGGTGGGAGTGGCTTTGGTCTTGCGGGCTTGATAGTGGGGGTTGATCGTGGCTTTATTCCGCGTGATCAAGCTGTGGAACGGTTGCATCGCATAGTGGACTTTCTGACAAAAGCGGATCGCTTTCATGGGGTTTGGCCACACTGGTTGTATGGAAAGACGGGACGGGTGAAACCGTTCGGACAGAAAGATGATGGGGGCGATTTAGTAGAGAGCTCTTTCTTGATGCAGAGCTTGCTGTGTGTACGCCAGTATTTTCTAGAGGGGAATGCACGTGAACGGGCGTTGGTCGATAAGATTAATGGACTGTGGCATGAGATGGATTTTTCATGGTATCGTCGGGGTGAGAATGTGTTGTATTGGCATTGGTCGCCTAATTATGGGTGGGAAATGAATTTCCCTTTGAAAGGGTACAACGAGTGTTTGGTTACTTACGTTTTAGCAGCCTCGTCGCCTACGCATCCAATCCCGGCTGAGGTTTATCATGAGGGATGGGCACGCAACGGTGAGATCCGGAGCAACCGTGCACCTTATGGCTTGCCCTTGGAACTTAAACACAATGGTGCGGAGGAGTTGGGTGGCCCGCTTTTCTGGGCACACTATTCGTACATCGGGCTTTGTCCGAAAGGGTTGAAGGATCGTTATGCCGACTATTGGACGGTGGTGTGTCATCAGGCATTGGTCAATTACCGGTATTGTGTGACGAATCCAAAGGGGTATAAGGGCTATTCCGACGCTTGTTGGGGGCTGACTGCCAGCTATTCGGTAGGTGGTTACGATGCGCACATGCCGAGTAATGATAAGGGGGTGATTGCGCCTACGGCCGCACTTTCTAGTTTTCCCTATACGCCTCAGGAATCGATGCGGGCATTGAAGCATTTTTATTTCGATTTGGGCGATCGGATTTGGGGAAAATATGGGTTTTATGATGCGTTCAGTATTCAGGATGAGTGGTATATTAACCGCTATTTGGCTATCGATCAGTGTACCATTGCTCCGATGATTGAGAATTACCGTACTGGTTTGATTTGGAAGCTCTTTATGAGTTGTCCGGAGGTGAAAGAGGGATTGAAGAAATTAGGATTTAATGATTAAATAGGAGAGGAATGAAAAGAAGTATAGCGATTATCGCTTGTTGCCTGCCGTTGCTAAGTTGGGCGGTTGGCAAAACATCGAAAAAAGCATGGAAGAGTTTTAGTGGGGATAAGCACATCGAATACCGAGTGGATTCGCTGTTGCGGCTCATGACGCTGGAGGAGAAGATCGGGCAGATGACGCAATTCTCTTGTAACTGGGGAATTACGGGACCGATTATGCCCGATGATTTTGAACCTTACTTGAAGAAGGGGTTGGTAGGTAGTGTCTTTAATGCTTCAACCGTGGAGGGTATTCGGAACTTGCAGAAGATGGCTATTGAGTCGTCTCGCTTGCATATCCCGGTGTTGTTTGGGTTGGATGTGATTCATGGTTACCGGACTATCTTTCCAATGCCTTTGGCAGAATCGTGTTCGTGGGATTTGGACTTGATGAAGCGGACAGCGGCTATTGCAGCGCGTGAAGCGGCTTCTGACGGGATACATTGGACGTTTGCTCCGATGGTCGACATTGCACGGGATGCGCGTTGGGGACGTGTCATGGAGGGAGCTGGCGAGGATGTCTACTTGGGTAGTGTGATCGCTAAAGCGCGTGTCGAAGGTTTCCAAGGTGGAACTGATTGGCGTGCCTTGCAGAGTCCGTTTACGGTGATGGCGTGTTGCAAACATTTTGCGGCCTATGGGGCAGCGGAGGCCGGACGTGACTATAACAGTGCGGAGCTTTCTGAACATACCTTGCGCAATTTTTATTTGCCTCCTTATGAGGCGGCTAAAGAGGCTGGCGTGGCAACTTACATGGCTTCGTTCAACGAGATAGGGGGAGTGCCTAGTACAGCGAGTAAGTTTCTAATGACCGATATTCTTCGTAAAGAGTGGGACTTTAAAGGCTTTGTGGTGACCGATTATACGGGGATCAACGAGTTGGTACCACATGGTGTGGCGGCGAATGAGAAGCAGGCTGGTGAGTTGGCTTTGAATGCAGGAATCGACATGGATATGACTGGGGCTGTTTTTGTGAAGCATATGAAGCAGTCGGTAGCCGAAGGGAAGGTGTCGGTAGCGACTATCGATCAGGCGGTGCGTCGGATTTTGGAGATGAAGTTTATCTTGGGATTGTTCGATGATCCGTTTAAGTACCTCGATGAGGCGCGGGCTAAAGCGAATCTTTTGCAACCGGAATACATGAAGGTAGCGCGTGAGGCATCGGCTAAATCGATTGTTTTATTGAAAAATAATGGGGTGTTCCCGATTGAGAAAAAGAGGGCGTTGACGGTAGCGGTAGTCGGACCGTTCGCTCAGGATCGGATGAATTTGAATGGCGAATGGGCTGGCTTAGGTGATCGGAAGATGAGTGTACCGCTTTATGAGGCTTTGGTGGAGAAATATGCCGGCAGTCAGGTGAAGGTGGTTTATGCCGAAGGGTGTGGTATCGAACAACGTGATGCAGCTAAGTTGGCTGAGGCGGTGCAAACGGCTCAGAAGGCGGATGTAGTCATAGCGGCTGTTGGCGAGGACTTCAACTGGTCTGGTGAAGCGGCTTGTCGCACGGATATTCAACTGCCGGCAGTTCAAAGGGAGTTGCTTCAGGCACTGAAAGCAACAGGAAAACCGGTGGGGATGATTCTCTTCAGCGGTCGTCCGCTCGATCTCTCTTGGGAGGATACGGCTATCGACGGAATTATGCAGGCATGGTATCTGGGTACTCAGTCGGGTAATGGTATTGCCGATGTAGTAGCGGGTGATTATAACCCTTCGGGGCGCTTGGTGATGTCGTTTCCGCGCAATGTGGGACAGTTACCGTTGTATTACAATCATAAAAACACTGGTCGGCCGTTGAATGAAATGGGTCCTAAAGCGGATTACAAATCGAGCTACCTCGATGTGGACAACACACCGCTTTATCCGTTCGGCTATGGGTTGAGTTATACCGATTTCACGGTTACGAATCTTCGTTTGGATCGTTCTGTCTTCAGCAAAGGTGAGACACTTGTGGTGACAGCCGATGTGAAGAATACCGGTGCACGTGAGGGTGAGAGTGTGGTTCAACTTTATGTGCGCGATCTGGTAGGGAGTGTGACTCGGCCGGTGAAAGAACTCAAAGGGTTTAGTAAGATCGCTTTGAAGGGTGGTGAAACTCAGCAAGTGACCTTTAAGCTGACTGCCGATGACTTGGCGTTCTATGGGCTGGATATGAAGAAGAAAGCGGAACCGGGCGACTTTACGTTGTGGGTTGGACTGAGTTCGGACGATACGACGAATAGGGCTTCATTCTCTTTAAAATAACAGAAGATGGTTAGACTTTGGTTACGTTTAATCGTTCTGATTGTAGCTTGTGTGGGAGGTCTTTCCACACAAGCTCAAACCATGAGCGCACGAAGTTATTGTAACCCGCTGAATGTGGATTACACGTACATGATTTATAATGCCGATAAGCATATCTCTTACCGTTCCGGAGCCGATCCGGCTGTGGTGGAATTTAGGGGGGAGTATTACATGTTTGTGACCCGGTCATTGGGGTATTGGCACTCTAAAGATTTGCTGAACTGGGATTTTATTACGCCACAGTCTTGGTATTTTCAAGGGAGTAACGCACCGGCTGCTCATAATTATAAAGATTCGGTGCTTTACGTTACCGGTGATCCTTCGGGAGCGATGAGTGTGCTGTATACCGATAATCCTAAAAAGGGGGACTGGAAGGCGGTGCCGACGATTTTGACGGATCTTCAAGATCCGGCTCTCTTTATCGATGATGACGAGCAAGCTTATCTGTTTTGGGGCTCGTCGAATCTTTATCCGATTCGTGGTCGGAAGTTGGATCGGGTGAATCGGTTCTTACCGGTTGGGGGTGTTGATACCTTGTTTAATAAGAACATGGCCTTGCATGGTTGGGAGCGCTTCGGCGAGAACAATGCCGATACGGTTATTCCGGGGTATATCGAGGGGCCTTGGATGACGAAACACAACGGGACGTATTATTTGCAATACGGTGCACCTGGAACGGAGTTCAATGTTTATGGCGATGGGGTGTATATGGCTCGTTCGCCGTTGGGTCCTTATACGTATGCACCAAATAATCCCATCAGCTTTAAACCGGGCGGGTTTATGAACGGGGCAGGGCATGGCAGTACAGTGAAGGGACCGGGTGGTCATTATTGGCATTTCTCTTCCATGGCTCTCTCGTCGAATGTGAATTGGGAGCGTCGGCTGTGTATGTTTCCGCTCTATTTCGATCGGGATGGACTGATGTATGCCGACTCTGAGTTTGGCGATTATCCGCATTATGCACCTGCAGAATCGGGAGTGAAGGGGGGATTTACCGGTTGGATGTTGCTGTCTTACCGGAAGCCGGTAACGGCCTCTTCTTTTCGTGACGGACATACCCCCGATTTGCTGACAGATGAACAGGTGAAAAGCTTTTGGTTGGCCGAAACGAATGGTGCTCGGGAGTGGGTACAGATCGACCTGCTTCGTCCGTCGACAGTACATGCTATGCAGATTAATTATTTCGACTATCAGTCCAACTTGTATGGTCGTGTGCCAGGTTTGCGCCACCGTTATGTGGTCGAAGGATCGCTAGATGGGAAGCAGTGGTTGACGCTGATTGATAAGCGAAACAGTTTTAAAGATTGTCCGAACGACTATGTGGAACTTGAAACGCCACAAAAGGTGCGTTATGTGCGTTACTCTAATATCGAGGTGCCTACACCGAATTTAGCGCTTTCGGATATTCGGGTGTTTGGGCGTGGCGATGGTCAGAGCCCTGCTCCCGTGAAGGCTTTTACAGTGGTACGCGATAAAGACCGACGAAATGCTTCGCTTACTTGGAAAGCCCAACCGGGTGTTCAAGGCTATGTGGTGAAGTGGGGTATTGCTCCCGATAAACTGTATCATTCCTGGATGGTTTATGATGAGAATAAGCTCTCTCTAAGGTGTTTAAATACCGCACAGAAATACTTCTTCTCAATTCAATCGTTTAATGAGAATGGGGTCTCTAAAAGGATTACCCCCGTTCAGGTGAATTGATTCTGTTTGGATTGAGTGACGAATAAGAAAAGGAAGTGTCCTATCAGCCCGTTTGGTGGCAGATGGGGCACTTTTTAGTAGTTTAGAGGTGTGGGCACGTCGCTTCTAAACTAAAAAGGCATGAAAAAATAGGATAACATCTTTGAATCCGATAAATTTGCTTTTTAGGAAAGTGCTTATTTTCGTTTTTTAGGAATGATGCTGACATACGGTTGTCAAAACAGCAAATAACTTTGTGCCAGAATTCTAATTAAAAACAGTTCTAATTAAAAACTTTTGATGATGAAACTGACATCTTATCTTTTCTTTAATGGGCAAGCAGAAGAGGCGGCTCATTTTTATGCAACAGTTTTGGGCGGCCAATTGGGTGAACTTTACCGCTACGAGTCTATGCCTGCTGAGTCTGGTTTGCCAGATGTCCCGGAAGATTGCAAGCAGCATGTGTTGCATGGTAGTGTTTTTTTTTCAGGCGGTATGCTGAGTGTTGCCGATACCTTACCGGGTGATGAGCGTCGGTTTGGCGACGGAGGGATGCTGACTCTTTATTGTGATTCAATGGCTCAAATAGAAGAGGTGTATGCGAAATTATCTGCTGGTGCTCAAAAGATTTCGTGTGAGCTTGGTGAGGTCTATTTTGCGAAGCGTTATGCCGAAATAACAGATCGCTTTGGTGTACTTTGGGCCTTATTGTATGAGGAGGTATAAGTTGTATCATGAATAGACTGGACCGCATATCGGCTTTATTGGTTCTGTTGCAATCGCGCCCGGTTGTTAAGTCGGCCGAGATGGCAGAGCGCTTCGGCGTCAGTTTGCGCACCATTTATCGTGACATGCGCACACTCTCGGAAGCGGGGGTGCCGATATGTGGTAATGCAGGGGTGGGGTACGCTTTAATTGAAGGGTATAGGCTACCTTCACTGATGTTTACCAAGGAAGAGGCTATGGCTTTTTTAACGGCAGAGAAGATGATTGAACAACTGACTGATTCGGTGAATAGTAGTTATTTTCGTCAGGGTATGGATAAAATTCGTGCAGCATTACGTGCGGTCGATAAGAAATACCTTCAGGATATGGATGATACGATTGCTGTGTATAGAAGTCGAAATTTAGGTAAAAGCTTACCTAACTTATTACAAATGATTCTTAGCAGTATTAATGATAAATTGGTCATTGAAATTGATTACACAAATGTCGACGGAAAGGGTACTAAACGAATGTTGGAGGCTGTTGGCATTACTTATTCACATCCCAATTGGTATCTGTCTGCTTGGTGCTATCTGCGGAAAGAGTATCGGCTGTTTAGACTGGATCGTATCGGGCATATAGAGGTGACTACTATGAGCCAGACGAAAGTGCATCCTCCTTTGGAATCTCTTTTGGGATGTGATGATCCTCAGCAACTTCAAAAGGTGGTTTTGTGTACGAGTAAATCGGTTGCTCGATCACATGCCGATCACTGTTATTTCATGGGATTGACTTCAGAGAGGGTATTAGACGATGAGCAAGTGGAGCAGACGTATATGGCGTATTCGCTCGAATCGTTGGCTAGATGGGTACTAGCGAATGCTGATACGACCACAGTGGTGACTCCTCCTGAGGTCAATGTGATTATTAAACAAATTCTTAAAAAGTTAGTGTTATGAAAATAAATAGTACGACGATTCAGAATCTTGAATCAATTGAAACCATTGCCATTTCTCATGTTGGTCCGTATGCAGGGATTGCAGGAGCTTTTGAACGATTGGCGGCATGGGCTGGTGTGCACAACCTTTGGGCTGCTGCTCCTAAAATGCTTGGAGTTTATCATGATGATCCCATGCAGACACCGATGGATCAATTGCGTTCTGAGGCTTGCCTGGAGAATTTATCTGGTATGGAGCCGGGCGAAGGAATGAAACCATATACGGTTAGTGGAGGAAAGTACTTCGTTATGCAGGTTGAACTCATAATGAGCGAATATGGTGAGGCTTGGCAACAAGCGTATGAAACTTTTAATCAAGAGAGGTATGTGTCTGATGATCGCGATCACTATGAATTTTATATCAGTTGCGCCGATCAGACGCAGGGGGCTAATGCACCTTGGGTGGTTGAGCTACGTATTCCTATGAAATAAGAGGCTATCTGTTTCCTTCTCTTGCGTAGAGCAAGAGAAGGAAACGCTGAGTTTTGAATAGTTTCTTTCTACTTGTTTTTTAGAGAGCATCGAATGCTTGGGCTAGATCATTTTTAATGTCATCGATGTGCTCAATTCCTACTGACAATCGTAGAAGCCCTGGGATAACTCCTGTGGCTTGTTGTTCTTCAGGTGACAGTTGTTCGTGCGTAGTGGTTGCTGGGTGAATAATCAGTGACTTGGCATCGCCGATGTTGGCTAGATGGCTAAGTAGTTTGACATTATTAATCACTTTATCGGCTTTCGAGGCGTCTCCTTTTACCTTAAATGTGAGTACTGCTCCGGGCCCTTTAGGGAAATATTTTTGTGCTAAGTCATGATAGTGGCTTGTTTTCAATCCAGGGTAATTCACATAATCTACTTGAGGATGTTGTTCAAGCCATTCTGCCAAAGCTTGTGTGTTTTGGAGATGACGTTCCATGCGGAGCGAGAGCGTTTCGAGTCCCTGAACCAACAAAAAAGAGTTGAATGGGCTGATACTGTTTCCCCAGTCACGCAGTCCCTCTACCCGGGCTCGGATGTTGAATGCAACGTTCCCAAATGGTCCGTTTGCTCCAAATACATCCCAAAAAACGAGCCCATGGTAACTCTCGGACGGTTCTGTAAAACCGGGAAATTTGCCGTTGCCCCAGTTGAATGTACCACTGTCAATGATTACTCCACCCAACGAGGTTCCATGCCCACCAATCCATTTGGTGGCAGACTCTACGACAACAGAAGCTCCATGTTCTATCGGTCGGAAGAGATAACCACCTGCACCGAAGGTATTATCGACTATGAGTGGAATATCGTGTGCTTTTGCCACAGCAGCGATAGCATCAAAATCGGGAATGTTAAGTCCAGGGTTACCTATTGTTTCCAGATAAATAGCTTTTGTGTTTTTGTCGATGCGTTTTTCAAACTCATTGGGCTCTTCATTTGGTGTGAAACGAACCTCAATACCGAGGCGTTTGAATTGCGACTTAAATTGGTTGTATGTTCCACCATATAGATGAGGCGTTGTCACAAAATTATCACCCACCTGAAGAATGTTGTTTAGTGCGATAAATTGCGCCGATTGTCCCGATGAGGTGGCAAGTCCTGTTACGCCTCCTTCGAGTGCTGCTACTCGTTTTTCAAAAACATCAGTTGTTGGGTTCTGAAGGCGGGTATATATGTTGCCAAATTTTCTTAAACCAAACAAGTCGGCTCCGTCTTTGGCGTTTTCAAAGACGTATGAAGAAGTTTGGTAGATGGGTAATGCTCTGGCATGTGTCGTTTGGTCGATTTCTTGGCCGGCATGAATTTGCAGGGTTTCAAAGTTGAGTGAGTTCATAATGGGTTTATTAGTTTAATTTTCTTAATGATGAATAATGGAAGGGAATGTAGAGGTTTATCGGATATGCAATGCGATAAACAGATCGGTAGAGATCGTATAATAGGTTTATATGTGCTGCTAGCAGCACATTCGGGGAGACATAGACAACATTTGGTATGCATTCGAATGAAATGCACACCAAATTAGTGAAAAGAAATGGTTGTCTGTTCTCATGTTGTTGTCATATTAATGCTGCAAAAGTAGCTTTATGGAACGATTCTTGAAATACCATTTATGTGGTATTTTCGTGTTAGAGCGGATACCCATCGAAGTCGTAAAGGAGTGTAGAGAGGTAACGTTCTCCTGTATCTGGTAGCATCGTTACGATTGTTTTTCCTTTGTATTCGGGGAGTTTAGCTAGTTGCATGGCGGCATAGGTTGCTGCCCCCGATGAGATGCCAACAAGTAATCCTTCAGTCTTTGCCAGTTGGCGACTAGTGAGTATCGCTTCCTCATTAGTCACTTGCATGACGCGATCTACATAACGAGCATGGTAGTTGTCTGGGATAAAGCCGGCACCGATTCCTTGTATCTTATGTGGTCCAGGTGCACCTCCCGAAAGGACTGGAGAGTCGCTGGGCTCTACGGCAACTATTTCGATCGTTGGCTTTAGCTCTTTCAATCGTTTTCCTACGCCACTCACCGTGCCACCTGTTCCTACCCCAGCCACAAATAAGTCGACTTTCCCCTCTGTGTCCTGCCAGATCTCTTCCGCCGTGGTTCGGGTATGTATGGTTGGGTTGGCTGCGTTGCTAAACTGCTGTAGCGTGATAGCTCCCGGTGTCTCTTGGCGAAGTATCTCTGCCTTTGCGATAGCCCCTTTCATCCCTTCGGCCCCTGGAGTCAAGACCAGTGTAGCCCCCAGTGCTTTCAATAAATTGCGGCGCTCTAAGCTCATCGTTTCGGGCATCGTTAAGACGAGTCGATAACCACGTGTAGCCGCTACAAAGGCTAGTCCGATGCCAGTATTCCCGCTCGTTGGTTCAATAATGATACTGTGGGATGAAAGCACCCCCGTGGCTTCAGCTTCTTCGATCATGGCTAGTGCGATGCGATCCTTCACACTTCCCAAAGGATTAAACGATTCTAGTTTGCCGATGAGAGTGGCTTCTAATGAATGGAATTGTCCAAACTGTTGCAATTCCAATAACGGGGTATGTCCGATAAGCTCTGTGAGCCGTTTTGCTATTTGAGTCATAGTTCGAGTCTTTTATAATGAATAATCGGAACGTTTTAAAAGAGTTATCTCCCTTTTATCGGTTCTCTATCTTTTATTTGATGAGGCAAAAGTAGGCACTTTTGAGAGGTGACGAAATAACCCGTTTATGGTATATTTCTCACGTCAATAGGTCATTTTTATAGACTCGACTATGTTAAGGAGCTTGCTGCTTAGTAATCTGCATACGCTTAGTAGGCTATAATCGACCGCTATATCGAATCACGAGATAGCCGCCAAAGACCTGTAACAACATGCCAGGGATGCCGATTCTAAAATCTTGTATGGCTTCAAAGAAGTGACCTATCAAGGCCCATTCTACTAACGTGCCGGCCAACTGGTAGGAGAGCACGACCGCTATCAGAATCGGAATAGAGAGGCGTTTGAATCGGTGTGCTGCATACCCTGCAGCTAATGCCAGAAAGACCGACTTGAAGAGAATAGCCGGAAGAACTGCTAGCGGAGGCATACCGAACAATAAATAATTGGCTGTTGGAGAGAGAACGGCTGTCAGCAATCCGGTTCTCCACCCATATTTATAGGCTCCAATGAGTGTAAAGAAATAGATCGGCAGAAAGATAAATCCTCCTTGTGGGATGAGATGAGCCAATTGTGGAAAAAGCATGTTGCCGATAATAAAAGCCAGAGCGATTAGGTAAGTCCTCAGTTGGGTATAGTTTAGCGAATAGAGTTTTAAAGTCGTTGCCATGGGATTTTTAGTTTAAAAGTTTGATTGATAGTTAGCGAAAGGATTATTGAGGAGTTTGTCGACGCAGCTCTTCAACAAAAGCAGTGATGATTGGGAGAAGCTCATCGACCGAGTGGCTTGTTAGGCAGCGAGTTTCCAACGGACACATCCCCGTTTTATCTCGGTTCACGATGTAAGGAACCTGTGAAGCATAGCGATAACTGACCCCTTGCTTATCAAACAAGTCCGTTGCCGATTCAGAAATCACATCGGCATACACTTCACGAACCCCGCTGATAATCATTAAAGCAGCAGCCCCTTTGCCGATCACTTTATCGGCTATCTTAGCACCATAAAGAAAAGCAGGCTCTTGTTCATAAAGTTCATACAAATCTATAATCCCTCGTCGGTTAAAGGTACGTATCCTCTCTTGATGTGCCATGACGCATGAGAAATTTCCGCGATGCAGTTGTTTGATAAGCTCCTCCATTACAAAGTCCCTTGTTTAAGTTGTTCTACATACCGGTCGATGCGTCTTAATTCCTGTGGAATGTTAATTCCTTGCGGACAGTGTGTGGTGCACTGATTACACCCGATACAGTGACTTGCTTGTCGCAAACGCGGCACACTGCGGTCGTACCCTACGAGAAACGCTTGTCGCGCTTCCCGATAATTTTCTGCTTGTTGGCTTTCCGGAACCTCTCCTTGATTGACACATTTATTATAATGCAACAAGATGGTTGGGATATCAATGCCATACGGACAAGGCATGCAATACTTGCAGTCGTTGCACGGAATGGTTGGGTACTGAACAATCAATCCCGCTGTTTGATAGAGAAACTGTTTCTCTTCATCCGTTAGCGGTTGAAGCGGTGCATAACTACGGATGTTGTCTTGTAGATGCTCCATATACGTCATGCCACTCAATACAGTTAGCACATTGGGAAAAGAGGCGGCAAATCGGAAAGCCCATGAAGCAACACTTCTATTCGGTTCGCGCTGTTTAAGGCGAGCCACAATATGGTCGGGCACTTTCGAAAGTCGTCCACCAAGCAGCGGCTCCATGATCATCACCGGAATTTGTTGTTTACTCAACGCCGTATAGAGATATTCCGCATTCGTATTCAGCGGTTCGATCTCTTTGGCATGCTTCCAATCCAAGTAGTTCATCTGTATCAGTGCAAAATCCCACTGATAGAAATCGTGTTTGGACAGTAAATAATCGAACACCTTAATATCACCGTGGTAAGAGAATCCCAAATGCCGGATACGCCCTTCTTGTCGCTCTTGCAATAAGAAGTCGAGTACGCCGTTTTTGATATAACGCGCTTCAAATTCCTTCATACCGTTGCCCATCCCCACAGCGTGGAGCAACATATAATCGATATAATCCACTTGCAACTCTTTAAAAGAGTTTCGATACATCGCTATAGAAGCCTCGCGACTCCAAGTTTCGGGTGCAAAGTTCGACAATTTGGTTGCAAGGAAAAACGAGTGGCGCGGATGACGCTTTAAAGCCATTCCTGTGGCACGTTCCGAGAACCCTTGCCCATACACAGGAGAGGTATCGAAGTAATTCACGCCATGTGCGATGGCGTAATCGATCAGCTCATTAACAGCCTCCTGATCGATAGCCTCTTTGCTTTCGAGAGCGACCTGCTTCGAGACGGTAGGCCAGCGCATGGTACCGTAGCCGAGAATGGAAATGCGATCGCCCGTTTTGGGGTTCGTGCGGTAACTCATTTTATCGGTTGGCACCTCTCCTGTACTAGTCTGTTCGCTTTCTTTGGAACGAACTCGGCAACCGGCTAAGGAGGTTATAGCAGCACCGCCTCCCAATAGTTTGAGGAAATGGCGGCGATTGATCGAACGGTTGTTTTTAGTCATAATAGGTTGTTCTTAAATGATTCGATGCATGGGGTGTCCTTCTACATAAATGGCACTGAACGGTCTTGCGGGGCATAAGTTTTCGCAGGCTCCACATCCGATACACCGTTCGGTATTGACGATTGGTATTTTAGGTCCCCCTGCTTTGTCGGATGCTCTTTCGATCATCGTGATGGCACCTACCGGACAATGATGAGCACAGTTGCCACACTCCACCCCATCGGTTAGCACCACACAATTTTTTTCGATCCAAACAGCATGCCCGATTTGTATGGCCGATTTATCGGCAGGTGTAATAGGTAAAATCGCTCCGGATGGGCAAACGGTAGAACAGCGGGTACACTCCGGGCGACAATACCCCCGTTCATAGGACATCTCCGGTTGCATGAAGGTAGAGAGAGCGGCCGATGGGCGAAGCACCTGATTGGGACAAACCGAGACACACAGTTGACAACTGGTGCAGTGTTGTGCAAAATGGCGTTGGTTGAGTGCGCCTGCCGGGACAAGGGCTGTTTTCCTCGTTGGAATCTGCTTCTCTTCGATAAAGGCCAACCCCCCGTCTGTCTGTTTGGATTTGGCGTGAATGATGGACGAACCGACCAAAGTGCCTGTAACGGCTAGCATGGTGCGTCGTTCGGTGTTGACCGTTGGGCTGTTTTTATCCACCGTTATTTCAACCTTTGGGGGTTGCTTCCCGAATGAACGGTGATAGCTGATGGCCTCTTTCTTGCAGTGATCTATGCAATTAAAGCAAGTGACGCAACGGGTGTAGTCGATGGTGTGTGTGAGAGAGTCTATACACGATGCTTTACATTGGCTTGCACAGAGCCCGCAACTGTTGCAGGTATCTGTATGGATCCGTATTTTATAAAAAGAGAAGCGAGAGAGCATGCCCAACAGTGTACCTACCGGGCAAAGCGTATTACAATAGGTACGTCCTCCGCGCCAAGCTAGGATCGAAACACCTAAAAAAGAGAGTAGCGCAACAACGAATGTGCCGATACCTTTCATCCAAACGTCTACGGAGTAAAACGCATAACTGTTGACTTGTGTAGCAAGGTAAGCCAATAAATTATTTCCCCATTGATAAATGGGAGCTAATAGAGACGAAACCATTCGGCCGTATGCGCTGTACGGTTCTAATAGAGCAGCCAACGACCCCATTCCGGCTATCAGAGAGAAGCTGAATAGTCCCAATAAGCTGTATCGCAAAACCGTTTTAGGGGGTGTGTAACGGAACCTTTTTTTCTTGGTATGGAGTCTTGAAACGAGATCCTGAAAAATGCCAAGTGGACATAAAATGGAACAGTAAATTCGGCCAAAGAGAAGCGTTAGGATGATCAAACTTGCCAGAACAACGACTTGAAGTGATAGCAATGCGGGTATAAACTGTATTTTTGCACTCCAACCTAACCAATGGTGTAGGGTACCTGTAAAGTCGAGAAACAAAAGAGTAATGGCTGTCCAAAAGAACAAGGCAAGCGTGATTCGCAGTCTTTTTAGTTTATTCATGGATGTACGATAGTCGATTAGGTTACGTTATGTGTTTTTTTTCGCCCTAAAAGTAACTAAAAAAAGTGTTGCTTGCGACTCATCCGACTCTTTTTTTAGATTTGAAGGCCACTTTTTATTGTTGCCCGTTTCACTCTCTCCAGAGCACTTTGAGTAGACGATTGATTTCTTTCTACTTTGGGAGCCTCTAATGGTATGTTTCAGATACCGTGATTGTTGCGGTATCTGAAACCTGAAAAAGAAAATCGTCTTTTTTTCGTCTTGTGGTAAGCTACTTTTCAGGGCGTTGCACCCACTTTTTTCTTCCTGACATCCTTTCCCTCATAAGCACAGATGGCCTCTATCCACTCTTCAGTGAGCGGTTTCGACTCATGTTTCTCTAGATCGTAAGTTACCATGACCGATCGGCAGAGACATTTTACCTCTCCACTAAGGGTGTCAATAACCCGTTGGATGAGATGAAAGCTCTTGGTACCAATCTCTGAAACAGCCGTTTGTACGGCAATATGATCTGCCGCGAAAATCTGTGAAACAAAATCGGCTTCAATGTGAACCACTACAATGCCATCCTTCTCCCAGTCCACATGCGGACAGACAGAAGCGAAGTATTCAGTTTTGCCTAGATCGTAAAAAGAGAAGTAGACGGTGTTGTTGACATGTCCAAACTTATCGACATCGTTGAAACGGAGTTGAATGGGCAGCGTGTGATGAAAAATCAAATCTTCCATTGTTTTTCTGTTATCGTTTTTATTTTCGAGCAAAAGTACTACTTTTGTGTGGCATTCTCATTAGAAAAAAGATAAGAAATGATAGTAAATCTAAAAGAAGAGGTCAAGAAGGCCTGCCAAGTGATGAACGAGGGCGGTGTCATTTTGTATCCTACAGATACTGTTTGGGGTATTGGCTGCGATGCAACCAACGAAGCAGCTGTTCGTAAAGTGTATGAAATTAAGAAACGAGCCGACAGCAAGGCTTTGTTGGTCTTGGTCGATACGGCGGTTAAGGTGGACTTTTATGTGCAAGATGCACCGTCTATTGCTTGGGATTTAATCGAGATGGCCGATAAGCCGTTGACCATTATCTATTCCGGTGCACGAAACTTGGCGGCTAATCTGATAGCCGAAGATGGAAGCGTGGGTATTCGGGTGACCAACGAAGAGTTTTCTCACCGTTTGTGTCAGCAGTTTAGAAAAGCGATTGTCTCTACATCGGCCAACGTCAGTGGCGAGCCGGGGGCCGCTAATTTCTCGGAGATCAGTGAAGAGATTAAATCGGCAGTGGATTATGTGGTGAATTGCCGCCAGGAGGATGATAGCCGACCCAAACCGTCGAGTATTATCAAACTGGGACAAGGTGGTGTGATTAAGATTATTCGCGAATAAATGGAGAAGCCAGAGAATATTAGTTTGTTACAGCGGTTTATCAGATGGCGTGAAGATACGATTAAAGAGAAGCATTTTATTCTGATATTGAGCTTTTTGGTGGGTATTTCTACTGCCTTCGCAGCTTTGTTCCTCAAATTCTTCATTCATAAGATTCAGCATCTTTTGACTGAAAATTTCCATTTTAACGAGGCCAATTACCTCTACTTGGTCTATCCGGTAGTGGGTATTTTCTTAGCGGGTTGGTTTGTGAGAAACATTGTTAAAGACGATATCAGTCATGGAGTGACCCGTATCTTATATAGCATTTCGCGGCGTCAAGGACGCATCAAAAGACACAATACTTGGTCGTCTGTGATTGCGAGTTCCATCACCATCGGGTTTGGTGGATCGGTTGGAGCAGAGGCCCCGATTGTGCTGACCGGTTCGGCCATTGGGTCCAACTTAGGTAGTTTGTTCAAGATGGAACATCGTACCTTGATGTTGCTCGTGGGCTGTGGGGCTGCCGGTGCCATTGCCGGAATCTTTAAAGCACCGATTGCGGGATTGGTCTTTACGCTTGAAGTCTTGATGCTCGACCTGACCATGTCGTCGTTGCTTCCCCTGCTCATCTCGTCAGTGACCGCAGCCACTGTCTCTTATGTGACTACCGGTACGGAAGCGATGTTTAAGTTCCATTTGGATCAGGCTTTCGAGTTGGAGCGCATTCCGTATGTTATTTTGCTAGGCATCTTTTGTGGGTTGGTTTCGCTCTACTTTACACGTGCTATGAGCTCAGTAGAAGGGCTCTTTGGTAAGCTAACCAATCCCTATAAGAAATTGGCGCTTGGCGGTTTGATGCTCAGTATTTTGATCTTTATCTTTCCACCGCTTTATGGTGAAGGTTACGAAACCATTGAACTGCTGCTTAATGGAAAAGGGGCGGCCGATTGGGATGTGGTGATGAATAACTCCCTGTTTTACGGTTATGGTCATTTATTGCTCATTTACTTGTTGCTCATTATCGTCTTTAAAGTCTTTGCATCGAGTGCGACCAATGGTGGTGGTGGGTGTGGTGGTATCTTTGCCCCAACGCTTTACTTAGGATGTATTGCGGGATTTGTCTTTTCTAATTTCAGCAATAAATTTGAGTTGAGTGCTTATCTGCCAGAAAACAATTTTGCATTGATGGGGATGGCTGGGGTGATGAGTGCGGTTATGCATGCCCCGTTGACTGGTGTTTTCCTAATTGCTGAGCTGACTGGTGGGTACGACTTGTTTCTGCCATTGATGATTGTTTCCGTAAGCTCTTATCTAACGATTATCGTGTTTGAACCTCATAGCATTTACTCCATGCGATTGGCTAAAAAAGGGCAGTTGATTACGCATCATAAAGATAAAGCTGTGCTTACGCTCATGAAAATGGAGAATGTGGTTGAAACCGATTTTGTAACGGTGAATCCAGAGATGGACCTCGGAGAGCTGGTTAAAGCCATTGCTGCTTCACACCGAAATGTCTTCCCTGTTGTCGATAAGGTGACCAGTGAGTTGGTCGGAGTGGTGCTACTCGATGATATTCGTAACATCATGTTCCGTCAGGAACTTTATCACCGATTTAAAGTACAAAAGTTGATGACTTCTGCGCCGGCTAAGATTTATGATACGGATCACATGGAGCAGGTTATGCGCACATTCGATGATACCAAAGCTTGGAATTTGCCGGTAGTCGATAGTCAAGGGCGGTATAAAGGGTTTGTATCGAAATCGAAGATATTTAATTCTTACCGTCAGGTGCTTGTTCACTTCTCGGAAGACTAGACGGCTTGTTTTTAGCTTTTAGTGAAGTGAACAGTGGATTGAGATGATTTGAAAATAGAGCCTCCTCTTTCCGGAGGTTTTGAAACAGATAGATGAATGAAAAAAGAAGAGTTGAGAATCGTTTATATGGGAACGCCCGATTTTGCGGTGGAACCTTTGAAACGTTTGGTTGAGGGAGGGTACCACGTTGTTGGCGTGATTACAATGCCCGATAAGCCAGCTGGACGCGGGCATAAGATTCAGTATTCGCCTGTGAAGCAATATGCGTTGGATCACGCTTTGCCGTTGTTACAACCCGATAAGTTGAAAGATGAGGCTTTTTTAGAGGAACTGCGTGCTTGGAAAGCCGATCTACAGATTGTAGTTGCTTTCCGCATGTTGCCCGAAGTGGTGTGGAACATGCCACGCTTGGGCACGTTCAATTTACACGCCTCTTTGTTGCCTCAATACCGTGGAGCTGCTCCTATTAATTGGGCGGTGATTAACGGTGATACGCAGACGGGTATTACTACCTTTTTCTTAAAGCATGAGATCGATACAGGGGAGGTGATTCAGCAAGTTGCTATTCCTATTAAAGAGAGCGATAATGTGGGGGTGGTACACGATAACCTGATGCTGCTCGGCGGACAGTTGGTCGTTGAGACGGTGGATGCTATTTTGTTGGACCAAGTGCATCCCATTCCTCAAGAAGAGATGTTGCCGGCAGGAGAACTTCGGTCGGCACCTAAAATCTTTAAAGAGACCTGTCGGATAGCTTGGACTCAATCGGTTAAGTCGATTTACGATTTTATTCGTGGCCTCTCGCCTTATCCAGGCGCGTGGACAGAGATGGTCGATGCCGAAGGGAACACCGTTGTGGTGAAGATCTTTGAAAGTGAAAAGGTGCTTGAAGCCCATGAGCAGCCATTCGGCTCTATACGGACCGATGGTAAACAACGTATTGAAGTGGCTGTCGACGGAGGTTTTATTCGGATAACCGAATTACAACTTCCCGGGAAAAAACGGCTGAAGAGTGATGAACTACTTCGTGGGTATCGCCTGACCGATGCGTGTAGAATGATTCAATAGTGACATAGAAAATACAGATAAGTTATGAAACCGATAATTTCACCCTCTATCCTTTCGGCCGATTTCGGACATCTGGCCGATGACATTGAAATGATCAACCGCAGTGAAGCCGAGTGGGTACACATCGACATCATGGATGGTGTCTTTGTACCGAATATCTCGTTTGGCTTTCCGGTACTGAAATACGTTGCTCAGTTGAGCAAAAAGCCTTTGGATGTGCATCTTATGATTGTTCATCCGGAAAAGTTTATTCCTGAAGTGAAGGCGTTGGGAGCTCATGTGATGAATGTGCATTATGAGGCTTGTCCGCATTTGCATCGCGTGATACAGCAAATTCGTGAGGCTGGTATGCAACCAGCGGTAACGATCAATCCAGCTACCCCTGTTGCCCTCTTGAAAGATATCATCAAAGAGGTGTATATGGTCCTTATTATGAGTGTTAATCCAGGGTTCGGGGGACAGAAATTTATCGAGCACTCGGTCGACAAGGTGCGTGAATTGCGTGCTCTGATCACCGAAACAGGATCGAACGCACTGATCGAAGTGGATGGCGGCGTGAACCTAGAGACTGCTGCCTTATTGGTTGAGGCGGGAGCCGATGCGTTGGTGGCTGGGAACGCCATCTTTGCAGCCGAAAAGCCGGAAGAGATGATCGTGCGGTTAAAACAAGTCTAAACCAGCACTTAACGGAACAGATAAGGAGAGCTCGGAACTGGTTTCTTGGGCTCTTCTACGATTGAAAATAGATCACCTGTGACCACCTTATCACAACATAAATACCCCTTTGTACGCCTTTTATTACCTTTCGCTCTGGGCCTTGTGTGTGGCGACCGGATGTTTGGCGAGATGGATACCGTTACCTGGGCTTTGGTCTTGTTTGTCTCAAGTGCTTGCCTCATGGGAGCAGCCTATTTCTTGAAGAGCTATTCCAACCGTTGGCTCTTTGGGGGACTTACTTTCCTGACTTGTTGGAGTGGTGGTTATAGCTTGGTGCAAATGAACTTGTCTAAAACGGTTTTTCACTGCCCAGACACCCCTACTAGTTACCACGTTCGCCTACTCGATGCTCCCCAAGAAAAGGAGCGAAGCGTGATGTGTCATGTGCTCTTGATGAGTCAAATTGATTCTTTGCAAACGTGCACGCTTAATCGGGAAGCTCTACTCTATTTCCCCAAAGATAGTACAATAGCTCAGTGGCAGAAAAAGGAGGAGCTGTTACTTTATGCCTCTCTTTCATCGCCACATAACGCCGGCAATTTCGATGAATTCGATTATGCACGTTACCTGACCCGGCAAGGTATTAGCGCTACAGGATTTGTTCGGCAAGGCTGTTGGATGCGTATCGCTCATCCCGTTTCGAAGAGTTCGCTCTCTTTCTCCGAACGAGCACTGAAGCATAGAGAGCAACTCCTAGCTATCTATCGAAAGCTCGGTTTTGAAGCCGATCATTTTGCCGTACTTGCTGCTCTGACTGTGGGATATAAAGAGGAATTGAGTACCGATGTTCGCGAGCAATTCTCCGTAGCCGGTGTTAGTCATATCTTAGCTCTGTCTGGCTTTCATGTCGCTTTATTGGCTGGTTTAATCACCTTACTCAGTAGTCGCCTTCCCTTTAAATTTCGTGGCAGTGGCCTCTTTCGTTTGCTCATGACTTTAACTTTACTGTGGGGATTTGCCTTTCTTACCGGTCTGTCGGCTTCCGTAATCCGTTCGGTCAGTATGTTTTCCATTCTTTCTGCCTCTTACCTGCTTAGACGGCAACCGCTAACGCTCAACACAGTGGCCTGTACAGCGCTATTAATGCTTATCTGTCGGCCGCTATGGCTTTTTGATGTTGGCTTCCAACTCTCTTTTATCGCTGTTGTTTCCATTTTACAACTTCAGCCCCCAATACACCGATGGCTATTAAGGTTGAAGGTCAAAAACAAGTGGTTAAATGGTTTGATAAGCACCTCTATGGCCGCTCAAGTAGGAACTTTACCCCTTCTATTACTCTATTTTCACCGGTTTCCTACCCATTTTCTACTATCCAACATCTTAGTAATCCCGTTGGTTACTCTTATTATCTACCTTGCCGTATTGATGGTTGTGCTCCTTCCGATACCTGTTTTAGCCTCTTTTCTAGCACGAATTATTGGTTGGGCTCTAACCTTGTTGGGTGAAACAATTCACTTGTTGGACAACCTACCCTATGCTTCTATTGATGGCATTTGGATCGATCCGATAGAAGCTCTGGGGTGCTATCTCTGTCTCTTTCTTCTGCTCTCTTATCAAGCACAAGCCACTGTACGGAAAATAGCCAACGGTCTCATTCTTTTATGTCTGCTATGCACCTACCATTTAATCTCCTTTAGTCAGCTAGCACCTCATCGGCAACTCATCTTTTATAATGTCAGAGGCTGTCCGGCTATTCACTGCATTGTCAGTCGGTCGCAATCCTACCTCGTCACCCCCGATAGCACCTCCCAGCTGTCGCAATTACGTGCCGCAACCCGCAACCACTGGATGCATCTGCACCTCCAGCCCCCGGTTGATGTTTCCACAGAGTACGCTGGCAAAGAGATCCTATTCCACCGCTCCATGCTCTCTTTCGGTGGTTGCCGAGTGGCGATAATCACAGACAACACCTGGAAACACCAAACCGCTTCTCACCCTTGGGCAGTAGACTATCTCTACCTCTGCAAAGGATTTAATGGTCAAGTCGAAAACCTCCTTTCCCTCTTACCAGCCAAGTGTGTGGTGCTCGACTCTTCCCTTTCTGAAAGGCGAAAAAGGAGCTATGCGATGGCTTGTCGAGCGCACGGACTCACTTGTATCTCGCTTTCCGATAAAGGTTCTGTCCGATTTTTGCTTTAAGTCTGAAGAATTATCGTATTTTTGCAGGTAAAACAGATAAAAGACATGTTGAGTAAAGTTATTGATCAAAATAAAATAGACCATTTTGCCAAATGGCTGAACCGTGCTGAAAAGATGGTCATTGTGGCGCACGTTGGTCCCGATGGTGATGCCATCGGTTCCTCCTTGGGGCTGGCTCATTTCTTAGAGTCACAAGATAAAACAGCGACCATCATTGTTCCCAATGCCTTTCCCGACTTCCTTAAATGGATGCCGGGTGCCAAAGACATCCTGTTGTACGATCGTTATAAAGAGTTTGCCGATAAGCTGATAGCCGAAGCCGATGTGATTTGTTGCCTCGATTTCAATGCTTTGAAACGCATTGATGGCATGGCCGATGCCGTTTCTGCCTCACCGGCACGAAAATTATTGGTCGATCACCATTTACATCCCGAAGGTTTTTGCGACATCGAGATGTCTTATCCACATATCTCGTCGACCTCCGAGTTGATCTTTCGCTTAATTTGTCGGATGGGATACTTCAGTGAGATTACCAAAGAAGGAGCCGAATGCATCTATACTGGTATGATGACCGATACGGGTGGGTTTACTTATAACTCGAACAACCGTGAGATCTATTTTATCATCAGTGAACTCCTATCGAAAGGAATCGATAAAGACGATATCTACCGCAAGGTCTTCAATACCTATTCTGAAAGTCGCTTGCGACTGATGGGGTATATCCTTTCAAACATGAAAGTCTATCCAGAGCATCAAAGTGCACTGATCACTCTCACCAAAGATGAACAGAGCCGTTTTACCTACATCAAGGGCGATAGTGAAGGGTTTGTCAACATCCCTTTGTCCATTAAGAACGTCTGTTTCTCTTGTTTCTTGCGTGAAGATACTGAAAAGAAAATGATCAAGATCTCTTTGCGCTCGGTGGGGACCTTTCCATGCAACCGTTTAGCAGCCGATTTTTTCAATGGCGGAGGGCATCTAAACGCTTCCGGTGGTGAGTTTTACGGAACGATGGAAGAGGCGATTAAGGTGTTTGAAAAAGCCATCGACGCCTATAAGCCGTTGCTGACGGCTAAAAGTTGAAAAACGTAAGGTTAAAAGTTTATCGTGAAAGGTTAAAAGATTAGAACTTTCAACTTTAGACGGTCAACATTTAGTGAATTTGAAATACATTTGTGCAAAACATAGCTAATTTATAGAACATGAAGAATAGTATCGTATTGTGTTTCTCAGTCTTACTTCTCGGAAGCATTTTTCAGTCGTGTGATAATACTAAAACGTATGCTGAGATGCTTAGTGACGAGAGAGAGGCTGTCAGCCGGTTAATTAAAGACCGTGGCATAACCGTGATCTCTAAAGATGAATTTGAGAAAGATACAATAACCGATTTGAAAAAGAACGAATATGTGTTGTTCTCCAATGGCGTTTATATGCAGATTGCCGACCGTGGTGGTAAGGCAGAGAGTGGTGGCGAGATTAATAAGGTAGACACCTTCGCTACGAACGATAACATCTGTGTCCGCTACGTCGAAGAAAACATTGCTTTAGGTGATACCACAACGCTGAATGTCTTTATACCAGGGTTATCGGATATGCATCCGGAATGGTATGCGTTACCGGCTGTGTTCCGCTATGTGGTCGAAAATGAAAGCTCGTACGGTACGTTTATCGAGATGAGCTATCTTTGGGCCAGTGTTTATGGATCTACTGCCGTACCATCGGGCTGGCTTTTAGCTTTGCCCTATTTGAGAAACAATTCGCATGTGCGCTTGATTGTCCCTTCTAAGATGGGGCATAACTCTGCACAGCAATATGTACAGCCCTATTATTATGACATTTGGTCTTTTTCAAAAGCTCAGAATTGACGCACAACATCAAATATAACTAACTTTATTTTATGACTCTAATCAAATCTATCTCTGGAATCCGCGGAACAATTGGCGGAAGTGTGGGCGAGGGATTGAATCCGCTCGACATTGTGAAATTTACATCGGCTTATGCCACGCTGATTCGTCGGACGTGCCACTCTACAAGCAACAAAATTGTTGTGGGACGTGATGCACGTATCTCGGGCGAAATGGTGAAGAATGTTGTTGTGGGTACGCTCATGGGTATGGGCTGGGATGTGGTCGATATAGACTTGGCTTCTACACCCACTACCGAATTGGCTGTGACCATGGAAGGCGCTTGCGGGGGAATTATCCTGACTGCTTCGCACAACCCTAAACAATGGAATGCCTTGAAATTGCTCAATGAGCATGGGGAGTTCCTGAATGCTGCCGAGGGCAACGAGGTGCTGTGCATCGCTGAGGCTGAGGCCTTCGATTATGCAGACGTAGATCGTATTGGTACGTATCGTCAGGACTTGACATACAATCAGAAACATATCGATAGTGTGCTGGCTCTTAAATTGGTCGATGTAGAGGCTATTAAGGAAGCCAACTTTAGAGTGGCAATAGACTGTGTGAACTCTGTTGGAGGAATCATCTTGCCACAGCTGCTCGAACAATTGGGCGTACAACACGTTGAGAAATTGTACTGTGAACCTACCGGACATTTTGCTCATAACCCAGAGCCGCTTGAGAAGAACTTGGGCGATATCATGGATCTCATGAAGCAAGGAAAAGCTGATGTGGCTTTTGTGGTCGATCCTGATGTGGACCGTTTGGCGATGATCTCGGAAGATGGTACCATGTACGGTGAAGAGTATACGTTGGTTTCGGTAGCCGATTATGTCTTGAAACATACGCCGGGTAATACCGTCTCTAACTTAAGTTCTACCCGTGCTTTGCGCGATGTGACTCGCCAATATGGCATGACTTACAGCGCATCGGCAGTAGGCGAGGTGAATGTGGTGACTAAAATGAAAGAGACCAATGCTGTGATTGGCGGTGAAGGTAACGGTGGAGTAATCTATCCGGAGAGTCATTACGGCCGCGATGCTTTAGTGGGCATTGCTTTGTTCTTGAGTCATCTGGCTCATGAGGGTAAGAAGGTGAGTGAGCTTCGTGCACAGTATCCGGGTTACTTCATGGCGAAGAATCGGGTGGATTTGACTCCGGAGATTGATGTTGATGCGATCTTGGCCAAGGTCAAAGAGATTTATAAGAACGAAGAGATTAATGACATTGATGGGGTGAAGATCGACTTTGCTGATCAATGGGTGCATCTTCGTAAAAGTAATACGGAACCGATTATTCGGGTGTATAGTGAAGCTGCGACACTTGAAGCGGCCGAGGAAATCGGTCATCAAATCATGGCAGTGATCTATGAGTTAGCTAAGAAATAACTCTTTGTAGAGTTACGGATAGCGTTGGCTGAAGACCGGACTCTTCTTTATTATAACAAAAATAGACGGCGTACTCCTTTCAGAGGGGTGCGCCGTTTTGGGGTAAAAAGAGAGTGTGCATAGGATGAAAAGGGACTACGCTTGTTCTTTCTTTTAAGGGTGAACTAAGTGGGCTTTGATACGAGAAAACTCCTGTTCGAAGTTGGGCGTAAAGAGACCTTGATTCAAATGCGCTTCGATCTCATCGAAACGCCAAAAGCGTCCGCCGTCGAGCTCTTCACTCGGCGTGATTGCTCCGTCGTAAATTGTTTTGTGGACGAAGACCAGTTCTTTTTCGCAGTCCGATTCAAACACATAGCGGGTTATCAATTCGGGTACATAATCCGTAATCCCTAGTTCTTCTTGAGCCTCCCGTTTTAAGGCTGTTTCTACGTTCTCGCCCAAATCGATATGACCACCTACGGCCGTATCCCATCGACCAGGTTGGATATCCTTCCACGTTGACCGTTTCTGAAGATAAAGCTCCCCTTGAGAATTAAGAACGTGCAGGTGAACCACCGGATGGAGTAACTTGCTACCGTTGTGGCACTCACCTCGGGTGGCTGCTCCCTTTATTTCGCCACTCTCCTCGACGATAGGTAGCTGTTCTTGGTTATTGTCTTTTAGCATGATCGGTTCTGTTTAAGGAATGAGTAAAGAGGAATCGCCGTAGCTCAAGAACCGAAAGTCGTGGCTCAGGGCATAACGGTAAATAGTCTCCCAGTCTCCTTTCACAAAAGCCGATACCAGAAGTAAAAGGGTACTTTGCGGTTGGTGGAAATTGGTTACCATTGCCTTCACAATCTTGTAATCGTAGCCTGGAGCAATGATGATTTGTGTGCTGCTGTGCAAAGTCTCCATCTGGTGACGGTCGAGATAGTCCACCACTTGTTGCAACGCTTCTACTGCCGAAAGGGTAGAAGCGGTTTCGTACGGTTGCCACTGCTGCACGTGCAACTCCTGTTCGGTCGTTTCGGGGTGCCGGCTTAGCGTAACCCCGATGTGGTAGAGACTTTCGAGTGTCCGTACCGATGTGGTTCCTACTGCTGTGGCACACCCGTTGTGTGCAATCAGTTTCTCGATGGTTCGGCGGGTAACAGAGATATACTCTGTGTGCATCTCGTGCCCCTCTATCTCTTCACTTTTGACAGGTTTGAAGGTACCTGCCCCCACATGCAGCGTGAGCTCTTCGAGCTCGATCTCTTTCTGCTCGAGAGCAGCAAGTACTTGAGGCGTAAAGTGTAAGCCGGCTGTTGGCGCAGCCACTGAACCTTGTATTTTAGAATAGACGGTCTGGTACGTCTCTTTATCTTTTTCTTCTGTTTCGCGGTTGAGGTAGGGGGGGATGGGCAGTTCACCGAAAACCTCCAAGATATCGGCAAAGGTCACCTCGCAGCTATCCCAACGGAAGTCCACCCAATGGCTTGTGCCGTGGCAAGCTCCCCGTGTAGCCGTCAGTGTGATGAGGTGTCCTTTTACTGTCAGCTCTTTTTTCAGTGTTCCCTCTTTCCATTTCTTCAGATTGCCGATCATGCAAAGCCAAGCGGCGTGCTCTGTCTGCTGAAAGTTCAACGCATAGTCAGTTGGCTGGATGGGTTCGAGGCAGAACACTTCAATGAGTGCACCAGTCTCTTTGCGGAAATGAAGGCGCGCTTGAATGACCTTGGTGTTATTAAAGACCATTAAGCTTTTTTCCGGCAGATAGTGGGGCAGGGCGGTGAAGCGGTCTTCGCTCACTTCGCCATGGCGGTAGAGGAGAAGCTTCGATTGGTCGCGTACGGGCAACGGAAATTTGGCTATACGTTCATCCGGCAACGGATAATTGTATTCACTGATACGGATATGTTTTGGATTTTCTTTCATCGTTTTTTTTCTTTGCGACTGCAAAAGTAGCTATATTTGCTGTAAAATGCAGAGTGCAAATCTTTAAAATGTATATAACCGATGAAAATAGGAGATAAAGTACGCTTCTTGAGTGAAGTAGGGGGAGGAATCGTAACCGGATTCCAAGGTAAAGATCTTGTTTTAGTGGAGGATGCCGATGGATTCGATATCCCTATGCCGCTCAGAGAGTGCGTGGTGATCGAGACCGACGATTATAATCTAAAGAGAAAAGGGTCGACTGCTGCACCGAAGGTTGAAACGCCAGCTCAACCTGTTAAACCTGAAATGCCTGCTTATCGGCCAACAGAGTTGCGCGGGGGAGATCAGTTGAATGTCTATTTGGCGTATGTGCCCGAAAATATTAAAACAATCAGCTCTACGACTTTTGAGGCTTACTTGGTGAACGATACCAACTATTTTCTATATTATACCTATTCGAGTGCCGAAGGAAAGGCTTGGAAAACACGCTCACATGGGTTGGTTCAGCCTAACACGAAGTTTCTTTTGGAGGAGTTTTCAAAGGAGCAATTGAATGATATGGAACGGGTAGCTGTGCAGTTTATCGCTTTTAAGGATGGCAAATCGGCTCTCTTTAAACCGGCTGTTAGTGTGGAGTTCCGCATTGATACTGTGAAGTTTTATAAACTGCATACGTTTGCCGATTCTGACTTTTTCGACCAACCGGCTTTGATTTACGATGTGGTGAAAAATGACGTGCCTGCTAAACAGGTTTTTGTTTCGGCCGAGGAGCTTCAAACGGCTTTGCTTGAACATAAGGGGACGGATAAACCGCGGTCGCAACCGCTTGTAAAGCCGGTAAGGGATAAAATGTCGCCTTTGGAGGTCGACTTGCATATCGATGCTTTGCTTGATGATACCACAGGATTGGGACATAAAGAGATGTTGGATTACCAATTAAGTAAGTTTCATGAAGTGATGGAGACTTATGGTCATGAGCGTGAGAAGAAGATTGTGTTTATTCACGGTAAGGGTGATGGGGTGCTTCGTAAAGCGCTCATTGAGGCGCTGAAACACCGTTATAAAACTTGCCGGTATCAGGATGCTTCTTTCCAAGAGTATGGCTTTGGGGCTACCATGGTTACTATAAAATAGAGATCAGCCCGAGAACGAGGTGGGGCTGTTTCATTGAAACGACTGGGTGGCTTGATTTAAAAAAAACGGAGTCATCTGGTCAAAGTGACACATTTATGGTCTAGAAATAAAGCGAATTTATCGATCTATCGGTGCCGTTAAGTGGAGGTGAATCTTTAATAAGGGGATAACTCACAGGTGTTTAGTTGTTTTCTGCCTCTCTTTTCTACACTTCACCTGCATGAAGTGTACACTTCACCCGGGTGACGTGTATACTTCACCTAGGCGAAGTGTATACTTCACCTAGGTGAAGTGTAGAAAAGTTCTTGCCTTTCTGACTTAACTTAACGGCGATAGAGTCATAAGCTAAGCATCATCCGACTAAAACGGCCTAGACTTTGGCTCAAAAGTCAGTGAATAGGCACTCGTCTGATGTGATGTATGCGCTCCAAAGGCTGTTTTTATCGGCTATTCGAGCATTCTAGTGACAGATGTGTAGGGAGAGGATGTTTTTTACTTTCTGGTGTGGCAAGAAAAGGTTTTTTCAAAGGTAAGCAAATTATAAAACCAAACAACGTTCTTCACCGGGGAGGCGGACTGAGCTTAAAATAGGAGGAACTAAAAAAAAGTTGCTTTGAACATAATGCTCAAAGCAACTTTTGACTTTCTCTCTCTTTTTATACTAACTAAAAAACATTACTTCAACTCAATACCTTTGTTGGATAGGGTGATGTTCATGATAGTCAGGTATTTGGCGTACTGCTCTTTACTTAATGTCTGTTTCATTAATTTGAGGTTGCCGTAGATAGCCTGACGAAGTTTCTTGTTTTGGTCGAAACGCGCTGTTGTAGCGTGGTTCATCTGTTCTGAAAAGAAGTCGCAGATGTTCGAAACCTCTGAACTTTGACAGTTGTTCAACTTGAGGTATTCGCTCAATTTCTCTACATTAATATTACCTGCCCATTTGGCTGTTGCCGGTTGTTTGTTTCCTGCTAAACCAGTTAGACTAAAACATACCACTCCCACTAAAATCAATCCAATCTTTTTCATCTTTTACTCATTTTTGTTACCTGAAAACATTCATCTAATACCTATTGAAACACGCTTGATTGGTGTTTGTTATCCTTTTACCTGATGCAAAGATAACGGGCTGATTCTTTTGTAGCAAGAGATTGATCGTGGAAACTGTATGAAAGTGCTTGTTTTTTGATTTAGATCAAGAAGAAAGAACCTTTTTGGTTCTTTTTACCTCTTTTTTGAAACATGATTGTAATAGATTCGGGGGTTTGTCTTTCCAAAAAGAAAGCATTATGCTCTTTTTGGGTGCTTAAATGATAATTTGAAATAGCTATTCTTCCTCAACAAAAAGCAGATCGCGCATCACACTGTCTGATACGAAAATCCCCTCCGTGGTTAAGCATAAAGCCCCATCGCGTAGAACCAGTTGGCCCGTTTTAAGATAAGGATCGGCCATTTTGAGGCAATAATTAAGTAGCTCTTTTCCGAACTCCTCTTCAAGTACTTGCAGTGAAAGGCCCCATTGCGTTCGGATAGAAGTGACAATGCGATCATTGTATCTGCTCTGTACATCGAGTATTTCTATTTCGTAGTTGCGGCAGTTAGTCTCCATTCCGGCGATATAACGTTCGATGGAGGCGATGTTCCATTCACGTTCCGTTCCGTTATAGGAGTGGGCAGAGGCCCCACATCCCAGATAATGTATGCCCTTCCAGTAAGCAGAGTTGTGTTGAGCCTGTTTGCCTGGCCGACAGAAATTAGAGATTTCATACTGCTCATACCCCGCCTCCTTCAAGGTCTTTATCAGGAGCGTAAAGAAAGTAATGCTACTCTCCTCGTCGACCTCCTTCACTTGCTGTTGGCAGAGCATCCGGTAGAGCGGCGTATTCTCTTCGTAAGTCAGGTGGTAAGCCGAGAGGTGTTCCACTTCGAGGCCGATAGCTAGATCCAGATCGCGTTGCCATTGTGCCAATGTTTCGTTGGGTAAGCCGTAAATAAGATCGATGCTGATATTTCTGAATCCCGCTTTTCGGCATCGGGCTACCGCCTCAATGGCTTGTTGGCTATTATGTCGGCGGTTAAGCAACCTCAACGTCTCATCTTGAAAAGTCTGTATCCCCATGCTGATGCGGTTGAATGGTAAGCTAGCCAAGCTCGTTAAGTAAGCATCGGTAAGATCATCCGGGTTCGCTTCCAAAGTTATCTCCGTGCACGACTCCATGCCGTAAGTCTCCTTGATCGTTTGGAAAATCCGTTGAAAATCCCCCTTCTCCAGTTGTGAAGGAGTGCCCCCTCCAAAATAGATTGTCTCAATAGGCTCTCCGTTGAGATACCCTTTTCGGTCTTTCAGCTCTTTACAGAGCGCCGCCACATAAGTTGTTTTCAGTTCGCTTTGAGTCGTTGAATAAAAGTCGCAATAGATGCAGCGAGTTTTGCAAAAAGGAATATGTATATAGATGCCTGCCATGAGCCCAATTAATTTTAAAAGATCAGTCTGCAAAAGTACACTCTTTATTTTGTTCTAGGCTTGAAAACCGATTAAAAAAGAGAGCCTGAAGAAGATCAGATCGCTCTTTTCTTCTAAATTAATAGGAAAGAGGTCTATTTATGTTTCATAACATTCTGTTAGCTATTGCTTTTCAGCCGATTAATCTCTAATTTGCGCAAATCAAGGTAACGGCATGCGTCTGCATGCTAAGTCATTCATTTAAATCTTATACTATTATGAAGGTTTATCAAACTAATGAGATTAAGAACGTCGCCTTATTGGGAAGTTCTGGCACTGGGAAAACCACTCTTGTAGAAGCAATGCTTTTCGAGAGTGGTCTTATAAAACGTCGCGGATCTATTGCCGCTAAAAATACCGTGAGTGATTATTTCCCAGTTGAACAAGAGTATGGTTATTCCGTTTTCTCAACCGTTTTTCATGTAGAATGGAATAATAAAAAGTTGAATGTAATAGACTGTCCGGGCTCGGACGATTTTGTGGGTGGTGCTGTTACGGCATTGAATGTAACCGATACCGCCGTTTTACTTATTAGCGGACAATATGGTGTAGAGGTTGGTACTCAAAACCATTTTCGCTATACCGAAAAATTAGATAAACCCGTTATTTTTCTAATCAACCAGCTTGATAATGAGAAATGCGACTACGATAATATCCTGGAACAATTAAAAGACTCTTATGGCTCTAAAGTCATTCCCATTCAATACCCTGTTGCTACGGGCCCTAACTTCAACGCCTTGATTGATGTTTTGCTGATGAAGATGTATACTTGGAAACCGGAAGGAGGAGAACCTGTTATTGAGGATATTCCAGCCGAAGAGATGGATAAAGCGATGGAGATGCATAAGGCACTTGTTGAAGCGGCAGCCGAAAACGATGAAGCGTTGATGGAGAAATTCTTTGATCAAGAGACCTTGTCCGAAGATGAAATGCGCGAGGGGATTCGTAAGGGGTTGGTTGCTCGTGGCATGTTCCCGGTGTTCTGCGTTTGTGCGGCGAAAGATATGGGAGTGCGTCGGTTGATGGAGTTCTTGGGGAATGTTGTTCCGTTTGTTTCGGAGATGCCCAAGGTATCTACTACCGATGGAAAAGAGATTGCTCCGGACAGCAAAGGACCCAAATCTCTCTATTTCTTTAAGACCAGTGTGGAACCCCATATCGGCGAAGTCTCCTATTTTAAAGTGATGAGCGGTAAGGTGCGTGAAGGCGATGATTTGTTGAATACAGATCGGGGAACGAAAGAACGCATTGCTCAAATTTATGTGGTTGCGGGAGCAAATCGGTTTAAAGTAGAGGAGCTGCATGCCGGTGATATCGGAGCTGCTGTGAAGCTAAAGGAGGTGAAAACAGGAAACACGCTGAATGGAAAAGAGTGTGATAACCGGTTTAACTTCATTAAATACCCCAATTCGAAGTATTCGCGTGCTATAAAGCCCGTCAATGAATCGGATGTGGAAAAGATGATGACCATTCTTCATCGTATGCGTGAAGAGGATCCAACATGGGTTATCGAACAGTCGAAAGAGCTTCGGCAGACGCTCATTCATGGGCAAGGAGAGTTCCATTTACGAACCTTGAAGTGGCGTTTGGAACACAATGATAAACTGTTAGTGAAATTTGAAGAACCTAAAATACCTTATAGAGAGACGATTACCAAAGCTGCTCGTGCCGATTATCGCCATAAAAAACAATCGGGTGGTGCCGGACAATTTGGCGAGGTGCATCTCATTGTTGAACCTTATAAAGAGGGGATGCCTTTGCCGGATACCTATCGGTTCAATGGACAGGAATTTAAGATCAGTGTGAGGGGTACCGAAGAGATTCCTCTAGAGTGGGGTGGTAAAGTGGTGTTTGTGAACAGTGTGGTTGGCGGGGCTATCGATACACGCTTTATGCCGGCTATCTTGAAGGGGATTATGGCGCGTATGGAACAGGGACCTCTAACTGGATCGTACGCTCGTGACGTGCGTGTGATCGTTTATGACGGGAAGATGCATCCAGTAGATTCTAATGAGATCTCTTTCATGCTTGCTGGTCGGAATGCGTTTAGTGAAGCGTTTAAAAATGCGGGTCCTAAAATCTTAGAACCAATTTATGACGTTGAGGTGTTTGTGCCTTCCGACAAAATGGGTGATGTGATGGGCGATTTGCAAGGACGTCGGGCCATGATTATGGGAATGAGTAGCGAGAAGGGCTATGAAAAGTTAGTGGCTAAGGTGCCATTGAAAGAGATGGCCTCTTACTCTACCACGTTGAGTTCGCTAACTGGCGGACGGGCTTCGTTTATCATGAAATTTGCGAGTTATGAATTGGTGCCAACTGATGTTCAGGATAAGCTTATGAAGGACTTTGAAGCGAAGCAAGTGGATGAATAAAACGTTTTTTTGATCGTTTATGTTAAAACCATCACTCTTTTTAAGAAACAGAGTGGTGGTTTTTTCATAACGTCTCTTAAATTACTTCGGTTTTTTTGAACAAAAGATTTAATTTTTTATTATTTTTGTAAAGTGAGCAGGGCGTTTTGTTGAGTTAGTAGTCAGAATGTGAACTTGATAACCCCTCTTCGGTTAATTTGTGAAAACTTTCGGTTAAAACAGGTTAACTAATTAGGAATGTTAATTAGCGAGTGTTAATTTTGTTGTCATGAAGAAATCAACTATCTGGATATTAAGTATCGTCATGGGCTTTTCATTTCTTAGCTTGCTCTATCTGCAAGTTAGTTACATAGAGGAGATGATTAAAACCCGTAAGGAGCAGTTTGATTCGGCTGTCCGCTATGCTTTAGAACAAGTCTCTAAGGATGTGGAGTATGCCGAAACTAGGCGTTGGCTGATTGAAGATATAACTGAGGCAGAGCGTCAGGCGTTGACGGCCAACAATACGTCTATCCAACAGAATAACTTGGTACAGCAGACGCAGAGGTTCACCGTCAGAACGCGCGATGGCAAGATCTATTCGGACTTTGAGATGAAAGTAATGGCCACTAAACCATCGGAGCTGCCTAAGGCATTGATGCCTTCTTACCGTGGCACGAGAACAATCCCTGAAACCTCTCGGTCGTTGGTCGAGGCCATTAAGAATCGTTACATGTATCAGCGCGCTTTACTTGATGAAGTGACCTGGCAGATGATTTACCGGGCGAGCGACAAATCGATCGGGGAGCGGGTGCGGTTCAAAGATGTCGATGATTATTTGAAGTCTAGTCTTTATAATAATGGGGTCGAATTGGTTTATCATTTCTCGGTTATTGATAAAGACGGGAAAGAGGTTTATCGTTGTTCTGATTACGATCCCAAGGGGGTGGAAGATACCTATTCTCAGGTGTTGTTCAGAAATGACCCGCCTGCAAAGATGAGCGTTCTAAAGGTTCATTTTCCAGGGAGGAAAGATTATATCTTCGACTCTATTAGCTTTATGATACCGTCGTTGGTCTTCACTTTGGTGCTACTCATCACGTTTATATTTACCATTTATATCGTTTTCCGGCAGAAGAAGCTCACAGAAATGAAAAACGATTTTATCAATAATATGACGCATGAGTTCAAAACCCCCATCTCGACCATCTCTTTGGCTGCTCAGATGCTGAAAGATCCATCGGTCGGGAAGTCGCCCCAGATGTTTCAGCACATCTCTGGTGTGATCAACGACGAGACTAAGCGCTTGCGGTTCCAGGTCGAAAAAGTGCTTCAGATGTCTATGTTCGATAAGCAAAAGGCCACCTTGAAAATGAAAGAGGTCGATGCTAATGAATTGATCAATGGGGTGATTAACACCTTTACTTTGAAGGTGGAGCGGTATAATGGTAAGATCGTCTCTAACTTAGAGGCTTTGGATGCCGAAGTGTTTGTCGATGAGATGCATATAACGAATGTGGTCTTTAACCTGATGGATAATGCCGTGAAGTATAAGAACCCAGAAGAAGATCTGCTGTTGGATGTCAGAACGTGGAATGAAAACGGCAAGCTGATGATCTCCATTCAAGATAATGGAATCGGAATTAAAAAGGAAAACTTGAAAAAAATATTTGAAAAGTTCTATCGCGTGCATACGGGTAATCTGCACGATGTAAAAGGCTTTGGACTTGGTTTGGCTTATGTGAAGAAGATTATAACCGATCATAAAGGAACTATTCGTGCCGAAAGTGAAGTCGGTGTAGGAACTAAGTTTATTATCGCATTACCTTTATTAAAAAATTAACGATATGGATGAAAAATTGCGTATTTTATTGTGCGAAGATGACGAAAATCTTGGCATGCTTTTGAGAGAATACTTGCAGGCAAAAGGTTATTCTGCAGAGTTGTGTCCTGATGGAGAAGCCGGATATAAAGCTTTTTTGAAGAATAAATACGACTTGTGTGTGTTTGATGTGATGATGCCTAAGAAAGATGGATTTACGTTGGCGCAAGATGTGCGCTCTGTTAACGCAGAGATCCCAATCATTTTTCTAACGGCTAAAACGTTGAAGGAGGATATTCTTGAAGGATTTAAAATTGGGGCAGATGATTATATCACGAAGCCTTTCAGCATGGAAGAACTGACTTTTAGAATTGAAGCAATTTTAAGACGGGTACGAGGTAAGAAGAATAAAGAGAGTAATGTGTATAAAATAGGTAAATTCACCTTCGATACGCAGAAGCAGATTTTGGCTATCGGTGATAAGCAGACTAAGTTGACAACGAAAGAGTCTGAACTTCTTGGTCTGTTGTGTGCACATGCAAATGAGATCTTACAGCGCGATTTTGCACTTAAAACGATCTGGATTGACGATAACTATTTTAATGCACGCAGCATGGATGTGTATATCACTAAATTGCGTAAGCATCTGAAAGATGACGAAGCGATTGAGATCATTAACATTCATGGCAAAGGCTATAAGTTGATTACGCCCGAAGCAGAAGCTTAATGTTTCATTTGGCGGAGGGTGCAAAAATAAAAAACCTGAGATAGTCACTATCTCAGGTTTTTTATTTTTGCTTTTTTGACTAACTGTACTTTGTTATTCTGTAATTCTCTTGTTGATTACAATATAAGAAATCAATCCAAGAATGATGGCAGCGATTGAACCACCCAGGATGCTGTTGTTGTTAACATTACCTGTAAAAGCACAAGCTACTAGAACAGCAACACCAATTAAGATAAGTATCAGTCCTAAATTCTTTAATAAGCCTTTCATGTGTGTGTATTTTAATAGATTATTATATTCTTGGCACAAATTAAAGCATAATTCTTTAACGGGCGAAATTATTTATGCAAAAAAATCGGTATCCTCTTATATTTAGTTTATTTTAGCTCTTTATAGGAGGAGGCAAATCGTTGTTTGCAAACAGCGGTTCTTCTAGTCTTTTGTATTGAAGAAGATCTTTCTTAAGACCTCTTGGCTCACTTTAAGCTCGTCGGTGGTGATGCCTTTTAAGGCCTCTTTTAAAGTCCTGCTGGTTACTAGACGCGTTTTTTCTTCCAGTTCTCTTCCGTCTTTCGTTAAGTGAATCAAATTGGTTCGTCGATCCTTCTTGTCGGCTATGCGAACCACAAGATGTTGGCGTTCCATGTTGTCAATTAACCGGGTCATACTGGGTTTGTCTTTGAAGGTTGCATTGCACAACTCTTGTTGGGTTACACCGTCCTTTTCCCACAAAAAAAGGAGCACAGTCCATTGCTCCGGACTGATATCCAAACCGTTTTGTCGAAAGTTACGGTATAGCTTTCGGTTTATAGCCGCAGAAACTTTGCCATTCAAAATGGCAAATATGAGGCGAATGTCAAAATTAAACTGCTCTATCATGAAATTATTGTTTAAACAACTGTGCAAAGGTAGGTTACTTTCGGGATAATTCCTATATTACTCTATAAAAAAAGATTAAAAGTTTGTAGTTCAAAATAAAATGCCTAAATTTGCACCCGATTTTATAAACAAATATATTATTTATTTTAATTAAATGAGTATGAATCAGTATGAAACCGTTTTCATTTTAACTCCCGTTTTGTCTGACGTTCAGATGAAGGAAGCGGTAGAAAAATTCAAAGGTATCCTTCAAGCAGAAGGTGCTGAGATTATTAATGAAGAAAACTGGGGACTTAAAAAAATGGCTTATCCCATCGAAAAGAAGTCTACAGGTTTTTATCAATTGATTGAGTTCAATGCCAATCCTACGGCTATTGCGAAGTTAGAACTTAACTTCCGTCGTGATGAGCGTGTTATCCGTTTCTTGACTTTCAGAATGGATAAGTATGCTGCAGAATATGCTGCGAAAAGAAGAAGTGTTAAATCAAACAAAAAGGAGGATTAATTATGGCACAACAAGTTCAATCAGAAATTAGATATTTAACTCCACCTTCAGTAGACGTTAAAAAGAAAAAGTATTGCCGTTTCAAAAAGAATGGTATTAAGTACATTGACTACAAAGATCCTGAATTCTTGAAGAAATTCTTGAATGAGCAAGGAAAGATCCTTCCTCGTCGTATTACAGGTACTTCTTTGAAGTTCCAACGTCGTATTGCGCAAGCAGTGAAGAGAGCACGTCACTTGGCTTTATTGCCTTATGTTACTGATATGATGAAATAAGTAGGAGGAAAAGTATGGAAATTATTTTAAAAGAAGACGTATTAAACTTAGGTTATAAGAACGATATCGTAACTGTTAAATCAGGATACGGTCGCAATTATTTAATCCCTACAGGGAAAGCTGTCATCGCTTCTCCTTCTGCAAAGAAAATGTTGGCTGAAGATTTGAAGCAACGTGCACACAAACTTGAGAAAATCAAGAAAGATGCTGAAGCTATTGCTGCTAAATTGGAAGGCGTTACTTTGACTATCGCAACTAAGGTAAGTTCTACAGGTACTATTTTTGGTTCTGTAGGTAACATCCAAATTGCTGACGAGTTAAGCAAGCTAGGTCACGAAATTGATAGAAAAATCATTGTAGTGAAAGATGCTGTTAAAGAGATTGGCTCATATAAAGCTATCGTTAAACTTCACAAAGAGGTTTCTGTAGAAATTCCTTTCGAAGTGGTTGCTGAATAATTAAGCTAAGATTTATAAATATAAAAAAGGGTGCCTTTAATTAGGGCACCCTTTTTTTGTTGTCGTTCCGCTTGTCTAGCACCTTGATATTTACGGTTACCAACCTCTTTGTAAGCTTGATGAGAGGATGGGATTAGATGAGACGAGAGGAGAGGAGAGAATGAGAGGTAAAATGGGCTTTTTGCGAAGTCCCTTCAAACAAAAACGAGCACTCCTATTTATCAATAGCAGTGCTCGTTTTGTTTAAAGGGATTCAAGAAGAGTTATCCGCACCTCGATGTACCACAAGTGGTACAAATCAAGCAGCCTTCTTGGTAAACCAACGTTTCGTTGCCGCAATTAGGGCAGCGTTTACCTTTGGCTTCTGTGCCATCTTGGATGTATTTTTTCAGTGCCCGTTCTACACCTATTTTCCATGTATTGATGTTTTCGCTATTCAGTTGCAGTGATCCCACCAGCTTGATAACCTGCTCGATAGGCATGCGGTAGCGAAGGACACCAGAAATTAGCTTCGCATAGTTCCAATACTCTTTGTTGAACTTTTCTGACAAGCCTTCGATGGTTGTTTTATACCCCCTTTTATTTTCGAATTGGAAGTCGTATCGCTTGTTGCCCTCTTCATCAACATTCTTGATGATGCGTCCTGTTGTGATGCTTTTAGGTAAGGAGATTCCCTCTTCATCGTCTTGTAGTCCGGTGAAGATTTCGTAAGGTTCGCCATCGAGTAGGCCGACAAACGCCACCCATTTCTCCTTGTTGTTTTGGAAACGAACCACATCCGCTTCTAGCACCTTGGGGCGAGTCTCTACAACCGTTGGCGGTTTGCAACGCGGCAAATCGTTTTTCTTATCTTTCTCTGATTTTGCAGCCAGTAGAACGCCCGAACGAGAGCCATCTCGGTATACGGTACACCCTTTACAGCCTGAACGCCAAGCTTCTACATAAAGTCGGTTTACTAAATCCTCGTCGACGTCGTTGGGTAGGTTGATCGTTACGCTGATGGAGTGATCCACCCATTTTTGGATTCTTCCTTGCATTTTGACCTTCATGAGCCAATCCACATCGTTGGATGTAGCTTTGTAATAAGGAGACTCTTGTACCATCTTATCGACCTCCTCTTGGCTATATTTTTGTGCCGGATTGTATCCGTTAGCCTCCATCCACGTCACAAACTTGTGGTGGAAAACGATGTATTCCTCAAAAGCATCTCCTGTTTCGTCAACAAAATCGATGTGTACATTGGCATCGTTGGGGTTTACCTTACGGCGACGTTTGTAGACAGGTAAGAAGACTGGTTCGATGCCAGAAGTCGTTTGTGTCATCAGACTCGTTGTCCCGGTAGGTGCAATCGTTAGACAAGCAATGTTCCGTCGTCCATACCGTTTCATGTCGTTATACAAAGTCGGATCGGCCTCTGCTAAACGCTGAATGAATGGGTTATTCTTTTCCCGTTCAGAATCATAAATAGTGAAAGCACCTCTCTCTTTCGCCATTTCCACTGACGAGCGATAGGAGCAAAGCGCTACTGTGCGATGCACCTCTTCAGAGAAGTTCGTAGCCTCTTCTGTGCCATAGCGTAATCCTAGCGCTGCAAGCATATCTCCTTCGGCGGTGATGCCCACGCCTGTGCGGCGTCCCTGTCCACTTTTGTGGTAGATCTTCTCCCACAAGGCGTGCTCAGTACGTTTCACCTCCTCATTTTCGGGGTCTTTCTCTATCTTTTCAAGGATGCGTTCGATCTTCTCCAGCTCTAAGTCGATGATGTCGTCCATGATGCGTTGAGCTAATACCACGTGTGTTTTAAATAGCTCAAAATCAAAATAGGCATCCGCTTTGAATGGGTTGACAACGTACGAGTATAAATTGATAGCTAGGAGTCGGCACGAGTCATATGGGCATAAAGGAATTTCGCCACATGGGTTTGTCGACACCGTTTCATATCCCAAATCGGCATAACAATCGGGAACTGATTCTCGTATGATTGTGTCCCAGAAGAGTACACCCGGCTCTGCTGATTTCCACGCATTGTGAACAATCTTTTTCCAGAGGCTCGATGCGTCAATCTCTTTGGTTGTAGTTGGCGTGGCCGATTTAATCGGATATTGTTGGTTGTAAGGTTTCCCGTCGACAGCAGCCTGCATGAAGTCATCGTCTAGCTTCACTGAGACGTTGGCGCCGGTTACTTTTCCTTCAGTCATTTTGGCATCGATAAATGCTTCAGAGTCTGGATGCTTAATTGATACACTCAACATCAATGCTCCGCGCCGTCCATCTTGAGCTACCTCCCGGGTGGAGTTAGAATAGCGTTCCATGAATGGAACCAATCCAGTCGACGTTAAAGCCGAGTTCTTGACGGGCGAGCCTTTGGGGCGTATGTGCGACAAGTCGTGTCCTACGCCACCGCGTCTCTTCATGAGCTGCACCTGCTCTTCGTCCATTTTGATAATAGCCCCATAAGAGTCCGCAGCACCTTCTACCCCTATCACAAAGCAGTTGGACAGTGAAGCTACCTGATAATTGTTTCCAATACCCGTCATGGGGCTACCTTGCGGTACGATGTATTTGAAATGGTCAAGTAGCTCAAAGAGCTCTTGAGCGCTTAGGCCGTTAGGGTACTTCGCTTCGACACGAGCCACCTCATTGGCGATGCGCCAGTGCATGTGTTCGGGCGACTTCTCGTAAATGTTTCCGAATGAATCTTTTACTGCGTATTTGTTTACCCATACCCTTGCAGCAAGCTCATCTCCTTGAAAATATCGTAAAGATTCTTCAAAGGCCTCTTCGTAAGAATAGATTTGTTTTTCCACGATGTTATGTGTATCTTGTTGTTAATGTGTAAGCGCATTTGTAGAAGTTTTGCTTACCCATTTATGAAACGTTTGCAAAGCTATGAATGTTTTTGATTATTTCAAAATAAAAATAGAGTTATTTGTGTTAGGAGGTATAGTTTTCTTTTTTATATTATTAATTGCTTGATAGTTAGCTTTTTGACTATTTTGTGTATCTGCTAAAGTTTTCTAAAAAAACAATTTATTATTTTATTTCAGATGTTTCGTAAAATATTATATGTATATTTGTTCTTAAAAAAAAGTATGATTGATACCTTAAGAAACAGAAGAACGATACGCAAGTATCAGTCCAAAGAGATAGCCTCTGATTTGTTAAATGATTTGCTTGAAACTGCTTGTCGTGCTTCTACGATGGGTGGAATGCAGCTATACTCCATCATTGAGACCCGTGAGGCTGCGATGAAAGCCAAACTGTCTCCGGCCCATTTTAATCAACCCATGGTCAAAGAGGCCCCGGTTGTGCTTACTTTTTGTGCCGATTTCCGTCGGTTTACTCAGTGGTGTGAACTACGTCGGGCTACTCCGGGGTATGATAATTTACTCTCTTTCATGAATGCGGCGATAGACACCACCTTGGTAGCTCAAACGTTTTGCTCTTTGGCTGAAGAAGCAGGTCTTGGAATTTGTTATTTGGGGACAACGATTTATAATCCCCAACAAATTATTGATGTGTTACAGTTGCCAGAGCTTGTTTTCCCTCTGACCACTATAACCGTGGGTTATCCGGCCGAAGAGCCAGATCAAGTCGATCGGTTATCTTTGGATGCCATACTTCATCAGGAGCGGTATCGGGATTACGATGCAGCGCGTCTTGAAGAGATTTATGCCTATAAAGAATCTCTTCCGGTGAATCACGCATTTGTGGCTGAGAACGGAAAAGAGACTTTAGCTCAAGTATTTACCGATGTACGTTATAAAAAGAGCGACAATGAGTTTATGTCTGAAAACCTGTTGTCAGTTCTTCGTTCACAAGGCTTTATTCGCTAACAAAAAAAAGCATGAACTATAATAATTTCATTATGGTTCATGCTTTTCGAGCTTTTATAGGGGTGTATTTACTCCTTTTTTCTTAAGAGCGTTTCAATCTCTTTAATTTCGTTATTGAAACCTTTATTGACTTCGAGTTGATCTTTAATTGTTTTGCAAGCATGCAGAACAGTTGCGTGATCTTTATTACCTATAAACTTACCGATTTTCGATGTTGAATAGTCGGTGTGGTTTTTGGCTAGATACATTGCCACTTGTCGCGCTTGTACCACCTCTCTTTTTCTTGATTTGGTATGGATCGCACTAAGCTCTAAGCTAAAGTGGCTACATACCGCTTTAAGAATGTTGTCGATCGTGATTGTTTTAACCTCATTTTTAACCGCTCCCCGTACGATATGCTGTGCTAGATCCAAGTCAATCTCCTTGTTGAACACAGTAGAGCGTGCCATGATAGCGATAACAATCCCCTCAAGGTCACGTACACTCTCATTGACATTCTCGGCAATGTAATCGATCACCTCAGGTGGGAATTTAAGCCCATCACGGTGAATCTTATTATAGAGAATATTTTTCCTTAGCTCCACTGTTGGCTTTTCCAGTTCCGCTACCATGCCCCATTTAAAGCGGGTTAATAGGCGGTCCTCCATACCTTGTAGTAGCACAGGTGCACGGTCTGATGTGAGTATCAGCTGTTTGCCATTTTGGTGTAAATGGTTAAAGACGTGAAAGAATGTATTTTGAGTTCGAGTTACCCCCGCAAATTCTTGAATATCATCAATGATTAAGACATCGATCGATTGATAGAACTTGATAAAATCATTCGTTGTATTATTCCGTACTGAATCCGTATATTGCACTTGGAACAGATGAGCAGAGACATACAGCACCCTTTTAGGCGGATACAACTCTTTGATTCTTGTTCCGATGGCATTGGCCAAGTGCGTTTTTCCCACGCCCGAAGCACCGTATAGAAATAGCGGGTTAAAAGCTGTGCCAGCCGGGTTTTTTGCAACAGTTTCGGCCACACTTCTTGACAGTTTATTACTATACCCTTCGATGAAATTTTCAAAATTATAGTTTGGATTTAGATGTGGATCTAAATCTTGTACTACCGGCGCTTTAAGAATGTTAGGTGCCTTATTTCCATCGATAATTTTTTGTGCTGTAACTGCCATTGAGCGGTTACTTGCCTCCAAATTGACCGTTTGATTAGGGACAGAAGTTTTGTCAACCATCACGTTGTACATCAACTTTGTGCCTTCACCTATTGCTTTATAGAGTGTTTTGCGCAGCAAGTCGATATACTTATCCTCCAGATATTCATAAAAGAATTGGCTGGGGATTTGTACAACGAGTGTTTTGTCCTCATACTTCAACGGAACTATGGGGGCAAACCAAGTATTATATGTCGACTCCTGAACAATGTCTTTTATGATACTAAGACAGCGGTTCCAAAGCTCAACATGATTGGATTGGGTCATAATGGCTTTAATACATTTATTAATTAAGCAAAACTTCTACGTTTTGCAAAATTCGTAATCTTATTCGAGAAAAACAAATCGCTTTTTTTGTGTTTTTTCAAAAGATTCAATAACCCATTTACATTCAGTGGGTTACAAGAAAAGTTTGATGAAATGGTTCGACTTGCTGTTTGCTATTTATTAAGCATCTGACTATTAAGTCTTTGAATGCTTTTTGTACTCTTTCTAACTACATATTCCTCTTTCCTCTTTTAGTCAGGTATAAGTTTGTTAATAACGGTTTAAGGCTATCTGCTTATCCCGTTTTTTTAGTTTCTTATTTAGACCCAATCTATATTACTATTTAGGGTCATTTATTCTTTTTTCCAAACAAAGAGAAATGAACGTACCGTTTAGGGTTGGCTTTTAAATCCTCCAATAAGAGCGATGCGTTAGCTGCAGTCGAATTCAAATTATGATATAAGTCAGGAGAATTAAGAAGCAGTCCCACGCTGTTATCTTTGCTTTGTAGTTTATCTGTTATCAATTTAACATTAGAAAGCGTCGAGTCAATTTTTTCGAAAGTTCCTGCATAGTCGATCGTTTTGAGATTATCACTGATAACCACAAAATTATCACCTATTATATTCAGTTTTTGAGTCAGTTGAGGGATATCCTTTCCTACTATTCCTTTAAGTTGGTGGCTCACCACCGCCAGATTGGCCGTTGTTTTTTCTATAGAACCGAGTGTAGCCGGGATACTTTTATTTGTTAAGATCGCATTGAGAGCGATCAAGATAGAGTCCACTTTCGGGAGCATACGTTCCACTTGCGGAAGCAGCTTATTGACACTCGCCATCATGCCACTATTAACCAATCCCGGTATGGTATCGCCTACCTGGTATTTTTCTCTGGGGTTATTGGCCAGCAAGATATTCATTTTCACTCCCCCCATAAGTTCCGTTTCTAATTCCGCACAACTCCCTTTAGGAATGCGTAGTTCCGTATCCAGTTCCACCTCTACGGTCACGTTGCCCGGTTTGGTATAATCATAACTGATATTTCGTACGATTCCCACCCTCACGCCATCGGCAAATACCGGGCTTGACTTCGTCAGACCGTTGGCATTTTCAAAGTGCGCATAAAAGTAGTTCGATGGTTGAAACATATAAATCCCCTTTAAGTAATTGATTCCATAAATCAACACACTTAAAGCGATAAGACCGGCAAGACCTATTTTAACTTCTTTGGTAAAGTACTTCATTTTCCTTATTTTTAATTCTTTTTACTTTTGAAAACCTTAATAGCTTCGCTTATATTCATTTTTACTCCGTCGCAGAATGCAATGATAAAAGCATCTTTAAACAATCCAGAGATCTTCTGTTTGGTACGAAGCACCTCGTTGTAATCTTCCGAAGGGCCATACGTAAACTTATAAATTCCTCCCTCCTTATAATATTCTATCCCTTTCAGTCCCTTCAGTCGGGTATCACTCATCTCCAGCACCTTCGAAGAGGTCAAGAACTGCACTTTGAAAACGATCTTTTTATCCTCATTCAGAGTGCGTTTCACCTCTGCACCAGTAGTGACTTTACTCTCTTGCGGTTTAGCTTTAACCGCTACTTTTTCCACCACTTTCACCTCTTCCACCACTTTAATAGCCCTTCTAGTAGAGTCCGGTTTTGTAGAGTCCGGTTTTGTTGGCGCTGGTGATGGCTCGTTGCCCGCCGATTTTTTCTCTTGATGCTCAGTGGCGGCAACAAGCGATGGTTTTTCCTCCTCAGCCTCTTTGGGGATAACCGTTCTACTTTTCCCTGTTAGCCGTAACTCTTGCTCTCTTTTATAAGTCAGGAACGCATTAAAGAGCCCTCTCGACATGCTACTTGCTCCTGTCTCCGAGTTTAAGAAATCCTCCTCTTGAGGCGTTGAGATAAAGCCCAATTCAACCAAGACACTCGGCATGGCACTCGCCTTAAGCACCAAGAACCCCGCTTGATGAACCCCCCGGTTCAGTCGTCTACAAGTCGATCCAAACTGTTTTTGTATCAAAGAAGCCAAGTGCACACTTTGTTCCATGTACTTATCCTGCATAAATTCAAAGATGATATAAGACTCCGCTGAATTAGGGTTAAATCCGGCGTAACGCGTTTTATAATCACTTTCATATAAGATAACCGAGTTTTCTCGTTTGGCCACTTCTAAGTTAGCATCAGATTTAGCTAACCCCAGCGTCCAAGTCGATGCTCCTGTAAAGGTACGGTTATTTGCTAAAGCATTTGTATGAATAGAGATAAAAAGGTCAGCTTTGGCTTCGTTAGCGATATCCGCCCGTCGGTCGAGAGGGATAAAAACGTCACTTTTGCGCGTATAGACCACTTTTACGTCCTCACAATGTTGATTGATCAGAGCGCCAAGTTTGAGAGCAACCTTTAGGTTGATCACCTTCTCCTTAGTCACTCTTCCCACAGCTCCGGGGTCATGCCCTCCATGTCCGGCATCTATAACTACGACAAAATCCTTTCCCCACGTCTTGAACAACAAATGCGGAAAGAACAGTAGCCCCAGGCAAGCTAAGCTAAATACGATATAGGTTTTGGTTGTTTTCATAAATACGATGCAAATGTAGTAGATTTTTATAGAAAACAGTTGATTTAAATTCAAGTTTTGAGTTTTTTCACCTCTAATAAAGCGATAAGACCCTATTTCGTGCTCTTTTAGAAGCCTTTCTAGTCTATTTTTTCAGTCCAATAAAGTTTTGCAGTGCACTTCAGATGACAAATACTCCTTTGAATAGTCGTTTATATCTAATTTTCTCTGTTATTTTGCACACATTACACAAATTAATCCATTAGCATGCTTACTTTTTTAAGAAATTGGACCTTGCCTTTTGCGATGTTGATAGGCGTTTTAGGCTATCCGTTATTGATGCATTTATCTATTTTCACGCCGATTCTCATCTTCATGATGTTACTTTTAACATTCTGTAAGATATCCCCGCATGATTTAAAGCCCCGTCTTCTACATTTATGGCTATTACTCATACAGATCATAGGCTCTTTAGCCGTATACCTCTTGCTTTACCGGTATAATAAAATCGTTGCCGAAGGCGCTTTAGTCTGCGTTATTTGCCCCACTGCTACAGCTGCCGCCGTAGTTACGTCGAAGTTAGGAGGCAATGCCGCCAGTCTAACCACCTACACCTTGCTAGCCAACATTGGTGTTGCCATTGCCGTTCCAGTTATATTTCCGCTGATAGAGAGCCATCCAGAGATTGCCTTTTGGGATTCAGCCATTCAGATTCTTCAAAAAATCTTTCTTCTTTTAATCTGTCCATTCATGTTGGCTTGGTTATTAGAGAAAAAATTCAAGAAAATGCACGCTATTTTCCTACGGCACCACGAGCTAGCCTTCTACCTATGGGCCATATCCTTAACCATTGTGACCGCCCAAACCGTCTCCTCACTGATTCACCATTCAGAAGGCGGAGGCGTTAAAATTCTTATTGCATTGGTCGCACTGCTAGTCTGTCTCTTGCAGTTCTTTATAGGCAAACAGATAGGCGGTTTATATAACGAGCGCATAAGCGGTGGGCAAGCATTAGGTCAAAAAAACACCATACTCGCCATTTGGATGGCCTACACCTATCTCGACCCTTTATCGGCAGTTGCGCCAGGATCTTATGTTTTGTGGCAGAACATTATCAATAGCTGGCAGTTGTGGAAAAAGAGAAAGAAGTCATTCCTGTAAGCCCCCTCTAGCCAGCGTTACTAAAAAAAATATACCGTGTGTCGTAGTTTCAGGTAACGTAAATTGTTTTATCTTTGTTTCAGCAATTGTTCACATGGTTAGATCAGCATGGAAAAGAAGAAAAAGAAATCGTTTATTTGGAGACTCATTGCTTTCGCATTGATTGTTTTCGCTATCATATGCCGCATTCGTTGGAAAACATGGCTTTGGGGACTCCTTGTGTTGTCTTTGCTCTCTTTGGGCACCCTTTGCAAAATACGTTGGCATGTTTGGTTTTCGAACTTGCCAGAGATACGCTACACCCTTTCCGACGTACCCCAGCGTGTTCTTTTAACCTTTGGCAATGAAGGCGAACGTTCCCGTCGGGTGAGTTGGGTATGTGGTGGTGTCTCTAAGCAAGCCTCTTTAGAATACACCGAGATAGGAAGTCAAGACACCCTACGCACCCCAGCCTCTTCCCGTTTTATTCGGACATTAGGCGGTTACAGCTATGCCAATTGGGCTAAATTCGGCACCCTCTCTTACGGTCGTTCATACGCCTATCGCGTTTGGAATGACCACCGCTCGTCCGCTTGGTACACATTCACCATGCAACCCGACTCGACCGACCATTTTTCCTTCGTTTTCATAGGCGATGTTCAAGACACGCTGCATGGCAAAACCCGTGCTTTCATGGAAAACATTCGGCATCACTATCCCGCAGTCGATTTCTACATGTTTGTAGGCGATTTTGCCGAGCGTCCGATGAATTGTTACTGGGAAGAGGCCTATAGAAGCGTCGATTCCATAGCCCCTTCCAAACCCTTACTCGTTTCCCCTGGCAATCACGAATACCTAAAAGGGCTGACTCGAGTTTTGGAAAAACGTTTCGCCTACACCTTCTCCTATTTACTGGAGTCTCGATACAAAGGCAACAATGTTTATGCGCTCGATTACCGAGACGCCACCCTCATCACGCTAGATAGCAACCGCGATCCTTGGTTTATGTTCTCTCAGCGCGAATGGTTGGAACAGACGTTGCAAAACTCTCGAAAGAAATGGAAGATCGTGATGCTACACCACCCCGTCTACTCCATCAAAGGGAAAATGAAGAACCTGCCGGTGCGTTGGATGTTCGACGATCTTTTTCGGAAATACGGAGTCGATTTAGTGCTTCAAGGGCATGAACACAACTATGCTCGGATGACAGCTAAAACCCCCGATGGCACCATGACTACCCCCCTGTACCTCGTTAGCCACGCCTCCCCTAAAAACTATTCGTTGGCTTTCGACCAACGCTATGATCGTTTTGGGACCAACCACCGGTTCTATCAGTTAATCGATGTGGTTAGTGACACCCTGCGTTTGAATACCTATTTAGAAAACGACTCCTTGTACGACCGAGTTGTTCTGATAAAACAGCCAAACCGCGTTGAAGTCAAAGACGAAGCCACTCACATCCCCGAACAATTAGAGATGCCTTGGCTAACAGTAAAAAAGGCAAAGAAATACACCCAGGCCGTTCGCGAATGGAAGGCCAGTAAGCAGATCAAATAAGTAAGCAGATGAACCCTTTATCACTCATAGACACCTATTACCCGGAAGAAAATAAGTTAAAAGAAATACTCTTATCCCACAGTCGGTCGGTAGCCCAGAAAGCCCTATCGATAGCCGATAAACACCCGGAACTCCAAGTCGATAAATCCTTTTTGTATGACGCTGCCATGCTGCACGATATCGGCATCTTCCTGACCCATGCCCCAGGTATCCACTGTTTGGGAAGCTTCCCCTACATCTGCCACGGCTATTTGGGAGCCGACCTGTTACGTTCCGAAGGTTACCCCCGTCACGCTCTCGTCTGCGAGCGCCATACTGGAGCCGGCTTATCGTTGAAAACCATTTTAGAACGTCAGCTGCCCGTGCCCCATCGCGAGCTACTCCCCGTGAGTTTAGAAGAGCAACTCATCTGTTTTGCCGATAAATTCTTTTCAAAAACCCATCTTGAAGAAGAAAAAACCATCGAGAAAGCCCGTCAGTCTATTTCAAAGTTTGGAGAAGAGGGGCTTATTCGTTTTGATCACTGGTGCGACTCTTTTTTATAGGGCTAAAAAATAATTAAAAAGAGCCATTCACACTTGATATTGCCAAAGATTATGTACTTTTGTCCCTTCAAAGCGTAAACAAATAGTTAATGACGCCATTAAAAGCAAATACTTTATTATCAGTTATAGTACTGTCTGTTTTGATTCTAATTCCCGATGAAGCCACGTCACAACGTCGGCGTCGGGGAGATGCAATCCCTCAAACAGCACAAGCAGACTCTTTACATCGGAAAGATTCTTTAAAAGCCGACTCCTTACGGGTCGATACCGTTAAGCCCATCAAGAAGAAAGAGCCGCTCGATGCGCCAGTAGTTTATGAAGCCAATGACTCCACCGTCTTTGTTCAGGGCGGGAATGCCACCCTTTATGGCAGCGGAAAAGTCAACTATCAGAAGATAGAGCTAGGTGCCGATGTGATCTCCATGAACCTCGATAGCAGTACTGTCCATGCCTATGGCGTTAAAGACTCGCTCAATCAGGAGAAAGGTAAGCCCGTTTTTAAAGACGGCGACACCTCTTACGATACCGAGCAGATCCGTTACAACTTTAAAAGTAAGAAAGCGAGCATCTCCGATATTGTCACCCAGCAAGGCGAAGGCTACGTGACCGGAAATAAAGCCAAGAAAGGAGCCAACGATGAGATCTTCATGGAAGGTGGGAGATACACCACTTGCGACCATCACGACCATCCCCACTTCTACCTCCAGCTAACCAGAGCCAAGGTCCGTCCGAAGAAAAATGTCGTGACCGGTCCCGCCTACTTAGTGGTAGAAGACGTCCCTTTGCCTATTGCTGTTCCCTTTTTCTTTTTCCCTTTTTCGAGCAGTTACTCCTCCGGTTTCATTCTGCCAACCTACATGGACGATTATACGCGCGGGTTTGGTTTAACCGATGGCGGGTACTATTTTGCCATTAATGACAAGATGGATTTAAAGGTAACCGGTCAAGTCTTTACCAAAGGCTCATGGGCCTTGTCGGCGCTGACCAACTACAACAAACGTTACCGTTATTCCGGCATGTTTCAGGCCGACTATCAAGTCACCAAATTAGGAGAGAAGAACATGCCCGATTACTCCGTGGCGAAAGACTTTAAGATCGTTTGGAATCACCGTCAAGATGCCAAAGCGAGTCCGAACACCACCTTTTCGGCCAGTGTGAACTTCTCGACCAGCAGTTATGAGAAGTCGAACGTAGGCAATCTGTACAATCCGCAAGCGATGACGCAGAATACCAAGACCTCAAGTATCAGCTATTCGCGTTCTTTCCCCGATTTAGGTTTAACCCTTTCGGGAACAACGAACATCGCCCAGACCATGCGCGACTCCTCCATTGCCGTGACCCTGCCCGATTTGAATATCTCCTTGAGTCGTCTTTACCCCTTCAAACGTAAACACGCCGCTGGAGCAGAACGTTGGTATGAAAAGATCTCCTTAAGCTACTCCGGTCGTCTGACCAATAGCATTAAGACGAAAGACGATCGGCTCTTTAAGTCAGGGCTAAGTGCGTGGGACAATGCGATGAATCATAGCATCCCGTTGAGTGCCACCTTCACACTCTTTAAATACCTCCAAGTCTCCCCCTCGGTGAACTACACCGAACGGTGGTACACCCGCAAGGTGAACCAAGCCTATAACTCAGACCTCGGTCGTTTAGAAGCACTGCCAGGCGACACCGTTAATGGCTTTTATCGGGTATCCAACTACTCGGCTAGTTTTAGCATGAGTACCAAGCTTTATGGCATGTATAAACCCGTGTTCATGCCTAAAAAAGAGATTCAAATACGCCACGTCATTACCCCACAGGTTAGTTACAGCACCTCTCCGGGTTTTGGTAAATATTGGGAAGAATACACCGATAGGAATGGCAACATCCAGTACTACTCCCCCTATGCCGGTCAGCAGTTCGGTGTTCCAGCCCGTGAAGGGTCGGGGAGTGTCAGCTTCTCCTTATCGAACAATTTAGAGATGAAATACAAGGACGGTAAAGACTCCATCAAGAAAGTCAGCTTAATCGACGAGTTAGGAGCAAGCATGTCCTACAACATGGCTGCCAAAGAACGTCCCTGGAGCGATTTAAGTACCACCTTACGCTTGAAACTAACCAAGAGCTACACCTTTACCATGAACGCCTCCTTTGCAACCTATGCCTATGCTTTCGATAAGAACGGCAATGTGATAGTTGGTGATCGTACAGAGTGGTCCTATGGTCGTTTTGGCCGTTTTCAAGGTTACGGCTCTTCGCTCAGCTACACCCTGAATAATGAAACTTGGGGGAAAGTCAGGAAGCTTTTTGGTCAGGAAGAAGAAGAAGAGGCGAAAGCGAAAGGAAAGGGAGAGACGGCTTCAAATGAAGGAGAAGATGAAGAGACAGACCTTACCGGTAAGCAAGCAACTACCAAGAAGAAAGTAGAGAAAGCCCAAGCCGATGCCGATGGGTACCAACAATTCAAGTTGCCTTGGTCACTGAGTTTGAACTACTCCTATAACATACGCGAAGATCGGACGAAGCCCATTAATCGCTATTCCATGCGTTATCCGTTTACCTACACACACAATGTGAATGCCAACGGCAACGTGAAGATATCGAACAACTGGTCGTTCTCCTTCAGTACAGGCTATGATTTTCAGTTGAAAGAGATTGTGCAAACATCCTGCACCATTTCTCGCGATTTGCACTGTTTCGAGATGTCCGCAAGCCTTTCACCGTTTGGGCGATACAAGTACTACAACTTCACCATTCGGGCCAAAGCAAGCATGCTACAAGACTTAAAGTGGGACCAACGCAGTCAGACACAGAGCAACATTCAGTGGTATTAAAATCCTGAAAAGCAGTTGGCCAACAACAGCAAAAAAAAGAGGGGGCACTTTAACTTTAAAGTGCCCCCCTTTTTTGCTGTTATTACCATTTAGAGACCAATCTCCCCTTTTGCTGTTATTACCATTTACCAAACAATCTCCTGCTGCCCGTTGGCTTTCAGATACGCATTAGTCCGACTAAAGTGTTGGTTGCCGAAGAAGCCGTTGTACGCCGATAAAGGCGATGGGTGCGCCGATGTCAGCACCAAGTGCCTATCCCGGTCGATAAAAGCCCCTTTCTTTTGCGCATACGCCCCCCACAAGATAAACACCAGATGCTCCCGTTGTTCGGCCAGTGCCCGTATGGCAGCATCCGTAAACGTTTCCCATCCCTTTTTTTGGTGCGATCCGGCCCGATGAGCCTCGACGGTAAGCGTGGCATTCAGCAGCAACACCCCCTGCTGTGCCCAGCGCGTTAAATTGCCCGTTGCAGGCGGCTCCGTCCCCACATCCCCCTTAATCTCCTTAAAAATATTGACCAAAGAAGGCGGAAATCTCACCCCATCATTCACTGAAAAGCAGAGCCCATGCGCCTGTCCCGGTCCATGATAAGGATCCTGACCGATAAGCACCACCTTCACCTCCTGAAACGGGCAAAGATTAAACGCATTAAAGATCAGATTTCCCGGAGGGAAAACCAGATGTTGTCTATACTCATTTCTCACAAACTCAGTCAGTTTCTGGAAATACGCTTTTTCAAATTCCTGTTGTAACTGCTCCTTCCAACTCGCTTCAATCTCTACATTCATGCTCATTAAATAAGATAAATACCCAACTCTTTACACGTTTGGCGCATCTCATGAGGCCAGATACTAGCCTGTATTTCACCGATATGCGCTTTGCGTAAATAAAACATACACAAGCGCGATTGGCCTATTCCCCCTCCGATAGAGAGAGGCAGCGTATCCTCCATCAAGCGCTTATGAAAGTACAAATTTAATCGTTTTTCTTCATTAGCCTCCTGAAGTTGTCTTTTTAATGCTTTTTTATCGACCCTTATGCCCATAGAAGAGAGCTCGATAGCCTGTCCGAGCACCCCATTCCAGAGAATCAAATCGCCATTCAGTCCAGGCAACCCATTCACTCCATCCGTGGTATAATCATCATAATCCGGTGCCCTTCCGTCGTGCTTCTTACCATCACCTAGAGGCGCACCGATGCCAATGATAAACACCGCCCCATACATTTGGCAGATCTCATTTTCACGTTCTTTAGCAGTCAAAGTGGGGTAGAGGCGTCTCAACTCTTCCGCATGGATAAAGTGGATCTTTTCTGGGAGACACGGTTTGATCTGCGGATACATCTCATACACCATATACTCCGTGCGCACCATGGCCGCATAAATCTTATTCACCGTCTCCTTTAAGAACTCGACAGTCCGTTGCTGAGCCGTGACCACCCGTTCCCAGTCCCATTGATCCACATAAAGCGAATGCAAGTTGCCCAGCTCCTCATCAGCGCGGATTGCATTCATATCCGTGTAGATACCATATCCCGGTTCGATTCCATAATCGGCCAGTGTCAGTCGTTTCCATTTAGCCAGCGAATGCACCACCTCCGCATTGGCCTCCCCCAAGTCCTTAATAGGAAAAGAGACCGCTCTTTCGATGCCGTTAAGGTCATCATTAATCCCCATTCCTTTAAGCACAAACAGCGGTGCGGTGACCCTTCTCAGTCTCAACTCCGACGAAAGATTCATCTGGAAGAACTCTTTTATTTTTTTGATACCTAGCTCCGTCTCCTTCAGATCGAGTAGCGGTTTATACGTTTCCGGTTTAATTAAGTAACTCATGTTTTTAAATTTAGTTTGCGGCAAAGATAAATAAGTTTTTGATATTTTTATGCTGTTTGGCTTTAAATTATATCAAAAAGAAATAATATTCTCTTTTCTGTTTTACAAAATAACAGCAATAAAGCCCTATTTTGATACTATTAGACGCATGAGTCGATTCTTCTCTCTTACTAGAAGTGTTTTTTTTAGATAAAAAATGGCTGTTGCTCTAGGAAGACGTTGTTTTTTTTTATACTTTTGCAGCGTTGATTTGGCTCCGTAGCTTAGTGAATAGAGCGTCAGATTCCGGTTCTGAAGGTCGTGCGTTTGAATCGCACCGGGGTCACTACTTAATTATTAGCTTATAGGTTGTATTTCCGAAAAGGATTTACAACCTATTTTGTTTTACTGCTTTAAATTTTGAGCCTGGAAGTCGTTGGCAGTTTATCTATAACGGTTTTAAAATTCAGATGATTGTTAAAGACGATGCCCTGATGCGCAAAATAGATGAAGGAGAGCGGTTCGGCAAGGTCGATGCCATACGTGTTAAAATGAAGAGATATGCCTATCAAAGGTATGCAAGAAGATGGGTTGTTGCTCATCCTTTAAAGATCTCCTCCCATCCTTTATAAAGTTCCATCATCGAAGGGAAGAGCAGATCAGCTCCGGCATCGAGCAGCACCTGACCGTCCAGAGGTCCGGTATTGACCGCGATGGTGAATATTCCCGCTCGGTGAGCCGATTCCACCCCTAGTGGAGCATTCTCTACCACGATGGCCTCATGCGGTTTCAATCCCCCCTTTTGGAGAGCCATCAAGTAAGGTTCCGGGTGAGGTTTACCATACTTCACGTCGAAAGCCGTTACCATCAGTTCCTTTTGGAACATACCGGGGAAGTGGTGTTCCAGTCGTTCCAGCAAGGACACTTGACCAGAACCAGTCACAACCGTTGGCACTAGCCCGCTATTTTTCACCTTTTGCAGCAATTCCCAAGCACCCGGCATTTGCTCCGCCTCCGGGTAAGCGTTGAACTCCAGACTCTTTTTTCGGTAAATGGCCTCTATCTCTTCGGGAGTTGCTTCCCGACCACGTTCACGTTGGAAGACGATGTTGATGGTCGACGAGCCGGTGCGCCCTTCGTGCATGTAAGCCTCTTCGCGGCTAAGAGTTAACCCGACCGATTTCAGGGTATTGTGCCACGATTCCGAGTGATAAGGCATGGAGTCGAATAACACCCCATCCATATCGAACAAGACCGATTTTAGTTTCTTTCTTTCAAACATATAACTTTCGATTGATTAACTAACAGATAAACTAGCTAACTAACTAACAGATAAACTAGCTAACTAACTAACAGATAAACCACCTAACTAACTACTGTGGTACAAAGGTACCACTTTTTTACGCATTTAGAAATAATCCGTCCATAAAGGCGATCGGTTCTTGTTGTTCCTTTCTCCTTCAGACCCTAAAAGAGAGGGGGATGTTCCCCAATCGGTACATCCCCCTGCTATTTTTTCTGTTAACCGTTTTGTTTCATTACAGTCTAGCCCGAATCGCTTTAGACTCCTCTTCGTATCCCGGTTTATTAAGCAGCGCAAACATATTCTTCTTGTACGCCTCTACCCCCGGTTGGTTGAAAGGATTCACGCCCAACAAATACCCGCTGATACCGCACGCCTTTTCAAAGAAATAGAGCAACTGTCCGATGCTATACTCACTCAGTTCAGGAATCACGATGCGCATATTAGGCACACCACCATCCACGTGCGCCAACTGTGTACCCAGTTCCGCCATCTTATTCACCTCATCCACCCGTTTGCCGGCCAAGAAGTTCAGTCCATCCAAGTTCGCTTCATCCGAAGGCACAGTCAACGTATGGTTCGGGTTCTCAACCGAGATCACCGTTTCGAAGATAATCCGTTCACCCTCTTGGATCCACTGTCCCATAGAGTGAAGATCCGTCGAGAAGTCCACCGCTGCTGGGAAAATACCCTTATTCTCTTTACCTTCCGACTCTCCGTAAAGCTGTTTCCACCACTCATTCACGTAGTGCAGTTTCGGGTTGTAGTTCACCAAGATTTCGATCTTCTTACCTTGTTTATAAAGCTCATTACGTGTAGCCGCATAAATTGCTGCCGGATTTTCGGCAAACGGCACCTCGCTACCACACGCCTTCTCCATGTCGGCAGCACCGGCCACTAAGCGTTCGATGTCAAATCCAGCTACTGCGATAGGCAGCAAGCCCACCGGAGTAAGCACCGAGAAACGTCCCCCCACATTATCGGGAATGACAAACGTCTGATACCCCTCCTGATCAGCAGTGACCCGGGCAGCCCCTTTTTGCGCATCCGTTACCGCCACGATAACCTGTTTAGCCACCGCTTTTCCCCGTTGGTCCTCACACTGTTTTTTCAGCAAGCGGAACGCCAGAGCCGTTTCGGTCGTTGTGCCCGATTTAGAGATGTTGATCACCCCAAATTTTTTATCTTTTAAGAACTCAGTCAGTTCATGCAAATAATCCTCACCGATGTTGTGTCCGGCATAAATCATGATCGGGCTCTCCCTCTTCTCCTGCAACCAAGTGAAGCTGTTCGATAACGCCTCGATCACGGCGCGTGCTCCCAAGTAACTTCCGCCGATGCCCGCAACCACAACCACGTCACACTGCTCTCTAAGCAGTTTGGCCGTTGTTTGAAGCTCCGTTAAGTGAGCCTGTGTGATCGATGACGGCAGGTGCAGCCAACCTAAAAAGTCGTTGCCCAAGCCCGTACCCTTTTCGAGTTTAACCTGAGCCTCTTTCACTGACGATTCATACGCAGCAATCGCCTCTTTGGAGATCAAATCCCCTGTTTTTTCGATGTTTAAACTAATCATATCTTTTTACTCTTATAGGTTTATCTAAAAGAATCCGTGAGCAGTTTGATCTCGATAACCGGAGAAATCCGTTCATACAAGATATTATAAACCGCATCAAGAATTGGCATATTCACATGGTGATACTTATTGATCTCCTTGATACATTTGGTACCAAAGTACCCCTCTGCTATCATCTCCATTTCGATCTGCGCACTTTTAACCGAATACCCTTTGCCTATCATTGAGCCGAACGTTCTGTTTCGGCTAAAGTTAGAATACCCCGTTACCAATAAATCGCCCAGATAGACCGATTCATTCACATTACGATCCAGTGGATGCACCGTATTCAAGAAGCGATTCATCTCCTGGATAGCATTCGAGATCAGCACCGCTTGGAAGTTGTCTCCATACTTCAGTCCGCTACAGATACCCGCTGCGATGGCATAGACATTCTTCAGAACCGAGCTATACTCTATTCCCACCACATCATCACTCACAGACGTTTTGATGTAGTTGCCACTCAGCGAATCGGCAAAGACACGCGCCTTATTTCGATCCGGGCAAGCGATGGTGAGGTACGACAACCGTTCCAGTGCTACCTCCTCGGCGTGGCACGGGCCCGCCAATACCGCGATATTCTCGGGTGGCACCTTATACTCCCTAGTGAAATATTCAGAAACAATGATGTTATCATCGGGAACGATTCCTTTGATAGCAGTGATTATAAACTTATCCTTAATCTTCGTCTTCAGCTTTTTCAAGTGCACCTTCAGATAAGGAGAAGGAGTAACGAAAATGAGTGTATCAGACTCCCTCACGATGCTGTTAATATCCGAGCTAAAGTTGATACGCTTGGTGTCGAAACGGACACTTGTGAGGTAAGCCGGGTTATGTCCAAGTCTTTTAAACTCCTTGATACGATCTTCTCGACGCATGTACCAGCTTATAGAGTCCGCTTGTGACAAGCACATTTTTGCAATGGCTGTAGCCCAGCTTCCGCCGCCCATTATCGCTATCTTACCGGGTAATTTCATATTAAATTAATAATTGATAAATGAAAATTGAGAAAAGAAGAGCCTCCTCTTCGTTCTTAATTTATTGTTCAATTAAGTTTATTTACCCATTCGGTCACCTCGTTCACGGTCGGGTTAGTTAGTTCCAACTTATATTTCTTATTCAGTCCACAGATATCCTGGTGCAATTTCTGTGGGTTTACACTCTTGAGGTCCTCCAGCAAGTTGTATCCCGCCTTTTGGATCACAGCCACCCACTCCTCTGAGATGCCCAATGGTTCATATTTAGTAGCCGGATCCTTCTTAACCACCTTTTCCGGTCTCATTTGTGGGAAGAACAGCACCTCTTGGATAGCCGTTTGTCCCGTCATCAGCATCACCAAGCGGTCCATACCGATACCCATACCCGATGTTGGCGGCATACCATATTCCAGTGCCCGTACAAAGTCCATGTCGATAAACATCGCTTCATCATCGCCCTTCTCACTCAGTTGCAGTTGTTCTTGGAACCGTCCCAGCTGGTCGATAGGGTCATTCAGCTCCGAGTAAGCGTTGGCCAGCTCCTTGCCATTCACCATCAGCTCAAAACGTTCAGTCAGTTCCGGGTTGTTGCGGTGTCGTTTTGTTAGTGGCGACATCTCCACCGGATAATCCGTGATAAATGTCGGTTGTATATAATTTCCTTCGCAGAATTCTCCGAAGATCTCATCGATCAGTTTCCCTTTTCCCATTGACTCATCCACCTCCATGTTCATCAGTTGGCAGATTTTCCGGATCTCCTCCTCACTCATTCCTGTGAGGTCATGACCGGTAAACTCCTTGATAGAGTCGAGCATTGTGACCCGTTTGTAAGGCGCTTTGAAGTTGATCACGTGGTCGCCCACTTTCACCTCGTGCGTACCGTTCACGTCCATACAAATCTTATCGATCATATTTTCGGTAAACTCCATCATCCAGTTATAATCCTTGTACGCCACATAAATCTCCATGGCTGTAAATTCCGGATTATGTGTACGGTCCATACCCTCGTTTCGGAAGTTTTTAGAGAACTCATACACCCCTTCGAATCCGCCTACGATCAGTCTTTTCAAGTAAAGTTCATTGGCAATACGAAGATAAAGCGGCATATCCAGCGTGTTATGATGCGTGATAAACGGGCGAGCAGCTGCTCCGCCGGGGATGGGTTGTAGCACCGGTGTTTCCACCTCCATATACTCTTTCGAGTTGAAATACTCACGCATGGAGTTATAGACCTTGGTACGTTTTACGAAGATATCCTTGATACCCTCGTTCACGGCCAAGTCCACATACCGTTGGCGGTAGCGCATTTCCGGGTCCTCGAACGAGTCGTAAGCCACGCCATCTTTATATTTAACGATAGGAAGCGGTTTAATCGATTTAGCCAGTACCGTGAGTTTCTGAGCATGCACACTGATTTCGCCCATTTGTGTACGGAACACAAACCCCTCGATGCCGATATAATCACCTAAGTCGAGCAGGCGTTTGAAGACCGCATTGTACATCTCTTTATCCTCTCCTGGGCAGATATCATCGCGAGTGACATACACTTGGATGCGACCTTTAGAGTCCTGAAGTTCAACGAATGAAGCCTTACCCATGACACGTCGGCTCATCATACGTCCGGCAATAGTCACCTTACGTGGTTCGTCTTCGTCTTTAAATTCAGCTTTAATATCAGTGGAGAAAGCATTGGTTACATACTCTGCTGCGGGATAAGGATCGATCCCCATCGCACGAAGTTCATTCAGACTGTTACGTCTGATTATTTCCTGTTCACTTAGTTCTAATATGTTCATTTCGTTCTGTATTAACACGATTTTGTGGGCAAAAATACGAAACTTTTCTTAGATTATTCTTAAAACGTGCTTTTATTCTTAATCGAGTGGTACTATTTCTATCTTTGCACGCACCAGCTATGCCGTTTAAAATTCCACCAATCCGTTCTATCAGCCCGAAAAATTCTCCTGATAGGTAGCTTGATTCATTCATTCATTGCTGTTGAAAGGTTCATCGTCTTTTTGAGGCATCGATGTGTGTGCGTGTGGAGCCTGCTAGTAGGTCCATTTGTTGAGTTTGATGTGCCAAATGGAGTACTGCGAGGGACGCGGTGGGGCTTCGGGCGGGATGATTGTGGTAGAGTAGTATCTGTTGCCCTCTTCATCACGCTGTTCAAACCGATAAGGGTCTTCCTCCTCTGGCACTATGGGAACCGAGCCCGGCTTCTCCTTCACCTCGTAAACTTCCGCCATCTCGGCGGTGTCCTGAAGAGTGAGCTGATGCCCGTCACGCTGCTCTACCTCAAGAATGCGCTTAACTTGTCGGATAGTGATACTCCCCATCCGAGAAAAATTGGTAAAGTAGGAGCGAATATCTTGTTCGGAGAATAATGAATTTTGTTTTCCTTGCAAACAAATATGCGATTTAAACAACTCCACAATGCGTTCTTTTTTCTCCAAAAACAGTTGTCCCATGCCCGAATGTAAAGCCACATTTTCCATGTAGTAATCTGCATTGATCATCTCTTCGAGCAAGACATCGAGAGTTTTGATGGGTTGAAGTGCCGGATACTCAGATGCCAAATTAGGTTGTTCTGTTGGGGGAGTATCTTCATTCTTTCTTTCTTCATTTGAATTTAATATATTTATTGATGATGATGATGATGATAAACACGCGTCCGCGTTAGTGACACCTAAATGGCTGTTATTCTGATTATTAGTAGGCGTGTTTTTTAACGGAGAATCATTCTTCGTTGAATTCCTTAATTTGCCTCTTTCTATTGCTTTCAGGCGTGCCTCAAGTTGATCCATCAGCTCGTAAGAACAGAATCCCTCCTCTTTCACATCGAAGAGATTAAAGTCCCGAATGATGCGTTCCAAGGAACCCACTTGAACCCTCA
>RZZX01000048.1 GCA_009929715.1 Bacteroidia bacterium | reverse complement strand
TTAGGCTTCCAATCTCTCTTTGACTACTACAAATCTTGTTATGTTTAATAAACCGCCGTATGCCGAACGGCACGTACGGTGGTGTGAGAGGTCGGAAAACGAAAGTAGGAAGAAAACTTTCATTTTCCTCCTACTCGATTAAACGACTCTGCTCAATGAAGGCTCTTTTGTGCATTTTTTGTCTTCTTTTCTTGGGAATACCAAGTGTTTGAGTAATTTTGCAGTCTGATAGTTAACCGGATGGTTTAGTTAGCATGTTTGACTACTTTACTACTGGCTGCTAACGTATTGAGAATACTAATACTAAAATTAATAACATGAGTTTGAAAATTGTTGTATTGGCTAAACAAGTTCCCGACACGCGTAATGTGGGGAAAGATGCCATGAAAGCCGACGGAACGATTAACCGTGCGGCACTCCCTGCTATCTTCAATCCTGAAGATTTAAATGCGCTTGAACAGGCTCTTCGCTTGAAAGATGCTCATCCCGGATCGACTGTGACTATTTTAACAATGGGTCCTGGACGTGCGGCGGATATCATCCGTGAAGGTTTGTTCCGTGGAGCAGATAATGGTTATTTGTTGACCGATCGCGCATTTGCCGGTGCTGATACGCTGGCTACTTCTTATGCTTTGGCCACGGCTATTCGTAAGATTGGGGAGTATGACGTGATTATCGGTGGACGCCAAGCTATCGATGGAGACACAGCACAAGTAGGCCCTCAGGTGGCCGAGAAATTGGGACTGACACAAATTACGTATGCCGAAGAGATCTTGAACGTGAAGGATGGTCGTATTACCGTGAAACGTCACATCGATGGCGGAGTGGAAACGGTGGAAGGACCATTGCCTATCGTTATTACTGTGAATGGATCGGCAGCTCCTTGTCGCCCACGGAATGCGAAGTTGGTGCAGAAGTATAAACATGCTAAGACGGTGACTGAGAAGCAACAAGGCAACTTGGATTATACGGAGCTTTATGACCAACGTGAGTATCTGAATTTGGCTGAATGGAGTGTGACTGATGTGAATGGTGACTTGGCTCAATGTGGCTTGTCGGGCTCGCCTACGAAGGTGAAGGCTATCCAGAATATCGTGTTCCAAGCGAAAGAGAGTAAAACGATTACTGCCGCCGATCGCGACGTGGAGGATCTTATTGTTGAACTGTTAGCTAACCATACTATCGGATAATTATGAACAACTTATTTGTATATTGCGAAATAGAAGAAGGCATCGTCGCCGACGTGAGCCTTGAACTGCTGACTAAAGGACGTTCGTTGGCTAATGAACTGAATTGTCAGCTTGAAGCTGTGGTGATAGGTAGTGGACTTGATGGAGTTGAAAAACAGATCTTGCCGTATGGGGTGGATAAATTGCATGTGTTCGATGCAGAGGGATTGTATCCTTATACATCGTTGCCTCATACCTCTATCATCGTGAACTTGTTTAAAGCGGAGAAACCTCAGGTGTGTCTGATGGGGGCTACGGTTATCGGACGTGATTTGGGACCTCGGGTCTCTTCGGCGTTGACGAGTGGCTTGACGGCCGACTGTACGTCGCTTGAGATTGGTGATCATGAGGATAAAAAGGAGGGCAAAACGTATAAGAATTTGTTGTATCAGATTCGCCCGGCATTCGGTGGTAACATCGTGGCTACGATTATTAACCCGGAACATCGTCCGCAAATGGCTACGGTGCGCGAAGGGGTGATGAAGAAGGCTATTCTTTCTCCTGATTATAAAGGGGAGGTGATTCGTCAGGATGTGAAGAAGTTTGTGACTGATGCCGATTTTGTGGTGAAGGTGATTGAACGTCACGTGGAAAAGGCGAAGAATAACTTGAAAGGTTCGCCGATCGTTATTGCTGGTGGTTATGGCGTGGGATCGAAAGAGAACTTCAACTTGTTGTTCGAACTGGGCAAGGTGTTGAACGCTGAGGTGGGCGCGAGTCGTGCGGCTGTCGATGCGGGATTCGCTGATCATGATCGTCAGATCGGACAAACAGGGATCACAGTACGCCCGAAATTGTATATTGCATGTGGAATCTCTGGACAGATTCAACACATTGCCGGTATGCAGGAGAGTGGGATTATCATTTCGGTGAATAATGACCCGGAAGCGCCTATCAATACGATCGCTGATTATGTGATCAATGGTACGGTGGAAGAGGTGGTGCCGAAGATGATTAAATACTATAAACAGAATTCTAAGTAAGTAATCGGAGGTATATGTTATGAAAAGGTGGGCAGTATGGGGCGTTTTAGTTGTTCTCACGGTGAGTGCTTATGCGCAGGATACGATCTTCGTGAAAGGTTCTGAATGGGTTGATCGGGGAGCTGCTAATGCTTATGCTATCACAACGAAAGAACCTGGTGGCTTGATTAAAGTAGAGCAGTTTACGCTGGATCATGTTTTGCGTGGCAGAACGTTTTACTCTAAATATGTAAAAAAAAGCAATAAAAGGGTTAAGGAGGGACAATCGGTTTCTTTCTATGCCAATGGACAAGATAGTTTGGTTCTTAATTATGTTGATAACCGTCTGGTAGGGGCCTGTAGGGCTTATTATCGCAATGGTCATGTCATGATGGAAGTGAATTATGTGGCTGGAAAGAAGGAGGGAAAACTACTGACTTATTATCCGAGTGGGCTTTTGGAACGAGAAGAGTGTTACGAAGAGGGAAGCTGGAAATCTGGTAAACTATTTGCAGAGGATGGCCAACTATTGCCTTACACGCCTTTTGAAAGAATGCCGGAATTTCCTGGTGGAAAAGAGGGACTACGTGCGGCTATTAGCAAATTTCTGGCTTATCCGGAAGAGGCTAAAAGAAGGCGCTTGCAGGGACGTGTGGTGATTGAGTTTGTTATCGATCGGGATGGGCGAATGGTGCATCCTAGAGTGGCTCAAACAACTGATTATTGCTTTAGTGATCCGGCCTTGAAAATAATCGAAGCTATCTCTTTAATGTATAAATGGACGCCTGGCATACAGTATGGAAAACCTGTCCGGGTGAAGTATACTTTACCTATTTCATATCATTTACCTAAATAATAACGAATTAAAATGGCAAATTTTTATTTAGATACTCCGGAACTCAAGCATCACTTGAACCATCCGTTGATGAAGAGAATTGTTGAGCTGAAAGAACGTAACTATGTGGAAAAGGCTACGTTCGATTATGCGCCAGTCGATTTTGAAGATGCTATGGATAGCTACGACAAGGTGTTGGAAATTGTCGGCGAAATCTGTGGCGATATTGTGGCTCCTAATGCTGAGGGGGTGGATCATGAAGGGCCTGTTTGTGCCGATGGTCGTGTCTCTTATGCGAGTGGTACGGTAGCCAATTTGGATGCTTGCCGTAAGGCTGGCTTGATGGGAATGGCAATGCCTCGTCGGTTTGGCGGGTTGAACTTTCCTATTACACCGTATATCATGGCTGCTGATATCGTGAGCCGCTGTGATGCGGGATTTGAGAACCTTTGGGGGCTTCAGGATTGTGCGGAGACGATTTATGAGTTCGCTAACGAGGATCAGAAACAACGGTATATCACTCGGGTTTGTCAGGGCGAAACGATGTCGATGGACTTGACTGAACCGGATGCTGGATCGGATCTTCAGGCGGTGATGTTGAAGGCGTCGTACTCTGAAAAGGATCAGTGTTGGTACTTGAATGGGGTGAAGCGTTTCATTACGAATGGGGATGCGGATATTCACTTGGTGTTGGCTCGCTCGGAAGAGGGAACACACGATGGTCGCGGACTTTCGATGTTTATCTATGATAAACGCAACGGGGGTGTTACGGTGCGTCGTATCGAGAACAAGATGGGTATTAAGGGGTCGCCAACGTGTGAACTGGTTTATAAGAATGCCAAAGCGGAGCTTTGTGGCGACCGTAAGCTGGGGCTGATTAAGTATGTAATGGCGCTGATGAATGGGGCGCGTTTGGGAATCGCTGCTCAGTCGGTGGGGATCTCTCAGGCTGCGTACAACGAGGCGTTGGCGTATGCGAAGGATCGTAAACAGTTTGGTAAGGCGATTATCGAATTCCCAGCGGTATCGGAGATGCTGTCTTTGATGAAGGCTAAGCTTGATGCGTCACGGACGTTGTTGTATGAAACTGCCCGTTTTGTAGATGTATATAAGGCTTTGGATGATATCGCTAAGGATCGTAAGCTGACTCCTGAAGAGCGTGCTGAACAGAAAACGTTTGCTAAACTAGCCGATTCGTTTACACCATTGGGTAAAGGTATGGGGAGTGAGTTTGCCAACCAGAATGCTTATGACTGTATTCAGATTCATGGCGGTTCGGGCTTTATGAAGGATTATGCGTGTGAACGTTTGTATCGTGATGCGCGTATTACCTCTATTTATGAGGGGACAACACAACTTCAGGTGGTGGCTGCTATCCGTTATGTAACGACTGGGGCTTATCAGGCTCGCATTAAGGAGTATGAAGCAATGGCGGTATCTCCTGAATTAGAGGGCTTGAAGAATCGTCTGAAAGAGATGGCTAGCAAGTATTCGGCATGTGTAGCTCAGGTGGTTGAAACGAAAGATCAAGAGTTGCTCGATTTCTGTGCTCGCCGTTTGGTAGAGATGGCATCGCACTTAATCATGGGGCATTTGTTGCTTCAAGATGCGTCGGCCAATGATCTCTTTACTGAATCGGCACATGTTTATGTGCGTTATGCTGAGGCTGAAGTGGAGAAGCATTTCAACTTTATTCGTAAATTCGATAAGGATGATTTAGCGTATTACCGCAAATAAGTTTGAATCAAGAGTGATTTAATAATAAGAAAAGCCGACCCTCTGAAAAATGATGGGTCGGCTTTTTTATGGATTCATCTAGCGTGAGTTTACTCCCTTGTGAACGCTATTTCTCTGCTTGTTTCTTTTGCGTGTCGTGAGCTCTCTTTTTATGGATGAAGTTGATCTTTAGCAGGGCTTCATCTTTCTCTTTCTGAATGGTTTGAATGGCATAGAGAATATCGGCCAATTGGTAGAGCTCTCCTAAAGCCCGTCGGTCGGCTACGCTCATGGTGGTGACATAGTTCTTATCGCCTTTAAACTCTACACGGATGTTTTGGTTTTTATGGGCATATAAGAAATTGATAACTCCGCCGTCTTCACCTCTCTGGTAATCGGCTTTTTCTATTTTTTCACCTAAGTCGGTCGTTTCATAGCAGTCCTTCGATGGTGGTGTCTCGGCAAAGCTCTTGTCGGGTGCTACAACCTTCACAGCCGTGTGGTGGAGGTTTGTCTTGCCGCAATAGATGGAGGTCATGCTCATGACCCCATGTTCATCGACCTGGAAGCGAAGGTAAGAGCGGTGTAGGTTCTTCTCTACCACTTGCGAAGGAGACAGGTAGTTGCCCATGCTTTGATAAGCGGTATCCTTTTCGAAGACATAATGGGCTTTGATGCGGTTGAATGCGTCGACTTTGGTTTGCATCAAGCTATCTAGGTGTTCTAAGGTATTCCCTTTGGCTTGGAGTTCAACTTGCATCAGTAGTTCCTGGCTCGCTTTACGCGCTTCAAAGGCTTTCGGATAAAGGATTTTTAGACTGTCTATTTGTCGTTTGGCTTCCTCAAAATCGCCACGCTCAAAGGCTGCTTGTGCTACGGCAAGTTTCTCACCTGCCAACTTCTCTGCCTGATTACCACAAGAAGAAAGGAGGAGTAAAGCAGTGCAGAGAACGGTTGTTAGTCGCTTCATAATCTGGTTTCTTTAGATTGTTTGCCACAAAAATACAAATAATCTCTCTTTTTTGTACCTTTGTCGGCGTAAAACTTAGATAAATAGAGATGATAGAGTTAACCCAAGAGGAACTTAAAACATATTTCAGTGAACCGATATTTGGATGGATTACCGAAACTGCCGATTCATTAGGCCTAGAGTGCTATGCGGTAGGTGGATATGTGCGTGATATTTTCCTGCAACGCCCGTCGAAAGATATTGATGTGGTGGTGGTAGGTAGTGGCATTGCTATGGCGGAAGCCTTAGGTAAGCGGTTGGGCAAGAAGGCTCACGTGTCGGTCTTTAAGAATTTCGGTACGGCTCAAGTGAAATATAAAGGGATTGAAGTGGAATTTGTTGGTGCACGTAGAGAGTCTTATCAGCGTGACTCCCGCAAACCGATCGTGGAAGATGGGACGTTGGAAGACGATCAGAATAGGCGTGATTTTACCATTAATGCTTTGGCTGTGTGTCTCAATGGCAACCGTTTTGGTGAGTTGATCGACCCTTTCGGTGGCATGGACGACATGAAAGAGAAGACCATTCGGACACCGCTCGATCCAGATATTACGTTTAGTGATGATCCGCTTCGGATGATGCGTTGCATTCGTTTTGCGACGCAATTGGGCTTTTACATCGACGATGAGACCTTTGAATCACTTTGTCGGAACAAAGAGCGTATTGAGATTATTTCGCGCGAACGCATTGCCGACGAGTTGAACAAGATCATGCTTTCACCCATTCCGTCGAAGGGATTTATTGACCTCGATCGGAGTGGATTGCTCGAATTGATTTTCCCTGAATTGGTGAAACTGCAGGGCATTGAAACGCGCAATGGGCGGGCACATAAGGATAATTTTTACCATACGTTAGAGGTGCTCGACAATATCTGTAAGCAGACCGATAATCTGTGGTTGCGTTGGGCGGCACTGTTGCACGACATTGGTAAACCTTCAACCAAGCGGTGGGAGCCACGGGCAGGTTGGACATTTCACAACCACAATTACATTGGTGAGAAGATGATTCCGCCTATCTTTAGAGCGATGAAACTGCCGATGAATGAAAAGATGAAGTATGTCCAGAAATTGGTGGGGCTTCACATGCGCCCTATTGTGATAGCCGATGATGTGGTCAGTGATTCGGCTGTGCGTCGCTTACTCTTTGAGGCAGGTGATGATATTGATGATTTGATGACGCTTTGTGAAGCGGACATTACGTCGAAAAATTCAGAACGCAAGCAACGCTTCTTAGATAATTTCCGGTTGGTGCGCCAGAAGTTGAAGGATTTGGAGGAGAAAGACCGGGTTCGTAACTTCCAACCACCGGTGAGTGGCGAGGAGATCATGGAGCTTTTCAACTTACAGCCTTGTCGGGAGATTGGGGCATTAAAGAGTGCCATAAAGGATGCTATACTCGATGGGATTATCCCGAATGAATATGAAGCAGCGTATGCTTATATGCTTGAAAAAGCGAAGAAGATGGGGCTGACCCCGGTTGAATCATAAGGCTTTTTTAGCTAAAAAGAGTTAGATAGAAGAATCCCCTTAAAACGTTTTCTTGCTTTAAAACGCGTCCTAAGCGTGTTTCTAAAGGTCGGAAAAGAGGTTTAAGGGGATTCTCTTTATATCGGCGTGTTTTTACAACGCTATAATTTCTTCTTGGCAGAGGGTCAGCTTCTCAATCCCTTCTTTGGTGACCACCCAAGTGTTTTCCACGCCTAGTGGCCCTACACCTGGAATAACCATTTTCGGTTCCAAGGCAAAGACCATGCCCGGTTCTAACTCTTGCTTCATGCGTGGAGCGATTACCGGTGCTTCATTAATCTCTAAGCCGATACCGTGTCCGATGAATTTAGCTTGTTGGCCTACCCCCATAAAATAGTCGGCAAAGCCAGCTTTGGTAGCCATTTCAACTCCGATAGCGTACAAGTCCTCACAAACGACACCAGGTTTGGCTATTTCGGCTATTTTATTTTGAATATCGATACAAGTCTGATGAGCAGCATACGCTTCGTCGGTTAGTTTACCGATAGAAAAAACTCTACTCATATCGCCCATGTAACCATTGAAGTTGCCCCCTAAGTCGACCATGAACGATTGTCCCTCTTTCAATGGAGAGTTATTGACGCTGCACGGTAATGCCTCACTAAGTCCTTCGCCACCCAAAGCAAAATCGTAAGGCGATGGAGCGGCTGCATTATCACCGGCCAAGACACTTCCCATAAAAATCTCCATGCTGCGACCGAACACTCGGAAAAGACCTAAACTACCTTCCAAGCGCATGAGTCGTTCTATTTCGATAGAAAGCTCCAAATCGGTCATCCCTGGGCGGTAAACACTCGGGATTTGTTGGTAGGCTTTGGCGTGAGAGACACCTGAACGGCGGAACATCTCTATTTCCATCGGGGTCTTAATGCTACGGGCCTCACGAATCAGTGGGGTACCATTGACTACTTCTGCATGGGGGAAGAGTGAAGCTAACCGGTTATACTCGGTGAAAGAGAGCTCATCACCCTCAAGCATCAACTTAGTGGGTTGAGGCAATCCTTTTTCTTTCAGTATCTCGATGATTTGTTCTGGTTTTCGGATGTGTGAAACAAACTCTCCACTGATCGTGTTGGGACGTTTGACAAAGATGAGAGCGGGAGAGTTGAGTGGGAGGTAGACATAACCGCTGATGACGCGTCCATATGTATAAATGAGATTCACATTGCATGTAATAAGTGCGGCGTCGATTCCTTGTTGTGCCATTAAACTGCGAATCTTGTCGCGACGAAACTTTAATTCAGGTTGTAACATGATGTAATTGTTTTGATTTGATTCACAAAAGTAGAAGAATTTAGTTGAATTAGAAACCTTTTGACTATAAAAATAGCGTCACCCATGTCCTGTCGCAGGAGATGGGTGACGCGAAATCACAAATACAAATACAACTAAACAAAAATCTTTTTGTGTATGATAGCTGCCGTAAACGTTTGGTTTACGGCAATTTGTTTTTTTAGCGTGTTACTTTTAAATAACGCCTTGCGCCATCATAGCGTGAGCTACCTTCATGAAACCAGCGATGTTAGCGCCTTTCACGTAGTTGATGTAGCCATCAGCTTCAGTACCATATTTCACACATTGTTCGTGGATACCGTGCATGATGCCATGGAGTTTTTGATCAACTTCCGCTTCGCTCCAGCTCAAGTGCATAGCATTTTGAGACATTTCCAAGCCTGAAGTTGCTACACCACCAGCATTAACAGCTTTACCTGGAGCATACATCATCTTATGCTCGATAAACAAGTCGATTGCTTCAGGAGTACAACCCATGTTAGAAATTTCACCCACACATGTTGTTTTGTTGTTGATCAAGTTCATAGCATCTTCGCCACCAAGCTCGTTTTGAGTGGCGCAAGGTAAAGCGATATCGGCTTTAACTTCCCAAGGACGTTTGCCGGCAACGAATGTAGAGCCAGGGAATTGATCAGCATAAGGAGCAACGATGTCATTACCTGTAGCACGAAGTTCAAGCATGTAGTCGATCTTCTCGCCGCTGATACCGTTCGGGTCATAGATGTAACCGTCAGGACCAGAGATTGTAACCACTTTTGCGCCCAGTTCAGTGGCTTTCAAAGCGGCTCCCCAAGCTACGTTACCGAAGCCTGAAATAGCAACTGTCTTATCTTTAATGTCGATGCCTTTAGCTTTCAACATGTCATTTACAAAATATAAACCGCCAAAGCCTGTTGCTTCAGGACGGATCAATGATCCACCGAATTCAAGACCTTTGCCTGTGAAGGTACCAGTACATTCGCGAGTTAATTTCTTGTACATGCCATACATGTAACCTACTTCGCGTCCGCCCACACCGATATCACCGGCAGGAACGTCCATGTCTGGACCTAAATGACGCCATAACTCAAGAATGAAAGCTTGACAGAAACGCATGATTTCTGCATCGCTCTTACCACGTGGAGAGAAGTCCGAACCACCTTTACCACCACCCATAGGCAATGTAGTCAGTGCATTTTTAAATGTTTGTTCGAAACCTAAGAACTTCAGAATAGAAAGATTTACAGAAGCGTGGAAACGGATACCACCTTTGTACGGGCCAATCGCATTGTTGAACTGTACACGGTAACCTAAGTTTGTTTGTATTTCACCTTTGTCGTCAGCCCAAGTGACACGGAAAGTGAAAATACGATCAGGCTCTACAAGTCTTTCGATGATTTTTGCTTTTTCGAATTCAGGATGTTCGTTGTATATATCTTCGATAGAAAGAAGTACTTCTTTAACTGCTTGAAGATATTCTGATTCTCCGGGATGCTTAGCTTCTAGTGAAGCCATAATTTTCTGAATGTCCATAATACTATGTTTTAAAAGGTTCTATTCTTGTTTTGATAAAATGTAAGTTAATACGCTGCAAATATAGAAAAACTTTTGTTACGTTATCCTTTTTACCCGTTTTTTTTGAGGCTCTCATGATAAAATGATAAAATAGCCTTATTTAGAGCCATTTAAAGAGGATGATATGTTTTTAAACACATCTAAAGGTATCTTAAAAGGGTTATTTCGCCCACTTTTTTTCATAAAAAAAAGGCTGCTGGGTGCTGTTTCTATTTCAGGTGCTTTTTTTTTGCGGATTAAATTCTAAAGATAAAAACAAATTCTTAATAAATTAGTTGTATTTTAGTGGTCCGAAGTGTACCGGTATCAATTAAACTGTAAAATTCATGCTCAGTAAATATAAGTTAGATCAGCTCTATTTTAAAGATACGCAATTTGCCAACTTAATGACGCGTCGTATCTTCAACGTGCTTTTAATAGCCAATCCTTATGATGCGTTTATGCTCGAAGATGATGGGCGTATTGATGAGAAAATCTTTAATGAATATACGTCGCTCTCTTTACGTTATCCGCCTCGCTTCTTACAGGTATCGACCGAGGAAGAGGCCTTGACACAGTTGGAGAGCATGCCTTTCGACTTGGTGATTTGTATGCCTGGTACGGGCGATAATGATGTGTTCGATATCGGCAGGCAGATTAAAGAGCGGTATGAGCAGTTGCCCATTGTGGTGTTGACTCCTTTTAGTTATGGCATAACGAAGCGGATTATTAATGAAGATTTAAGTGCGTTTGAATACGTTTTTTGTTGGCTGGGGAATACCGACTTGTTGGTCTCGATCATTAAATTGATTGAGGACAAGATGAATTTAGAGCATGATGTGCGTGAAGTGGGCGTACAGATGATTCTTTTGGTGGAAGACGGTATCCGTTTTTACTCTTCTATTTTACCTAATTTATATAAGTTTGTACTTCAGCAGAGTCAGGAGTTTGCGACTGAGGCGTTGAATGCCCACCAACGGATGCTTCGTATGCGTGGCCGTCCTAAGATTGTATTGGCTCGCAACTACGCTGAAGCGGCAGAGATTTACGAGTCTTATAAGGACAACGTTTTAGGTGTCATCACCGATGTGCGTTTCCCGCGTGAGGAGTGGGGAGAGAAGGATGCTTTAGCGGGTATTAAGCTCTGTGCAGAGATTCGGAAGTCCGATCCCTTTGTTCCGATCATCATCCAATCGTCCGAAACTCAGAACATGGCTTATGCCGAGACCTACGGTGCTAGCTTCATCGATAAGAACTCTAAGAAGATGGACGTTGACTTGCGGCGTGCCGTTTCTGACAACTTCGGTTTTGGCGATTTTGTTTTTCGCCATCCGGATACTGGAGAAGAGGTGGCCCGTGTGCGTAATTTGAAAGAGCTTCAGAACATTATTTTTGCTATTCCGGCGGAGTCTTTCTTATACCATATTAGTCGCAACCATGTTTCACGTTGGTTCTATTCGCGAGCGATGTTTCCGGTAGCGGAGTATCTGAAACCGATTACTTGGAACAGTTTGCAGGATTTGGATGCCCATCGGGAGATTATCTTTGAAGCCATTGTGAAGTATCGGAAGATGAAGAACCAAGGCGTGGTGGCTATTTTTGAGCGCGATCGGTTCGACCGATACTCTAATTTTGCACGGATTGGCGATGGCTCTTTGGGAGGAAAGGGGCGCGGTTTGGCTTTTATCGACAACATGGTGAAGCGGCATCCGGAGTTTAACGCCTTTGAGAATGCCACGGTAGCTATTCCCAAGACAGTGGTTCTTTGTACTGATATCTTCGATGAGTTTATGGATATGAATAATTTGTATCAGGTAGCTCTTTCGGATATCGACGACGAGACCATTTTGAAATATTTTTTAAAAGCTAAGTTGCCCGATTCGCTGATTGAAGATTTCTTTAAGTTTTTTGATGTGGTGAAGTCGCCTATTGCGGTGCGTTCTTCCTCGTTGCTTGAGGATTCTCACTATCAGCCTTTCGCTGGGATCTATAACACCTACATGATCCCTTATCTAGACGATAAGTATGAGATGTTACGGATGCTTTCCGATGCCATTAAAGGGGTTTATGCCTCGGTCTTTTTCCGCGATAGCAAGGCCTATATGCAGGCTACATCGAATGTGATCGATCAAGAAAAGATGGCAGTGATTCTTCAGGAGGTGGTGGGGACCACACACGGTGGGCGTTACTACCCGTCGATGTCGGGGGTGGCGCGTTCACTCAACTACTACCCGATAGGCGATGAAAAGCCGGAGGAAGGGATTGTCAACTTAGCTCTAGGGCTTGGCAAGTACATTGTTGATGGCGGGATGACGCTTCGTTTCTCTCCCTATCATCCGAATAAAGTGTTGCAAACGAGCGAAGTACATTTGGCGTTGAAAGAGACTCAAACCTCTTTTTATGCACTTGATTTGAATAATGGTGGCGAGGAGTTCTCGATCGATGATGGGTTTAACTTGTTGAAACTTCCGGTCAAGGAGGCCGAAAAGGATGGTGCATTGAAGTATGTGGCATCGACTTACGATCCTTATGATCAGGTAATTCGAGACGGGTTGTATGCTGGTGGACGGAAACTCATTACGTTTGCTAATATTTTGCAGCACGATGTCTTCCCGTTGGCTCGTATCCTTCAGCTGGTTTTGAAGTATAGTGATCAAGAGATGCGGCGGTCGGTCGAGATTGAGTTTGCGGCCACCTTGAGTCGGGACAGAGACCGTTCCGGAACCTTCTACCTGCTTCAGGTTCGGCCCATAGTCGATAGCACGCAGGTGCTTCAAGAGGATTTGATGCTGGTGCCCGAAGAGAAGCTGATCTTGCGGTCGAACAACTCGCTGGGACATGGTATCATGGATGAAATTCAGGATGTTATTTATGTGAAGACCGACGGGTATAGTGCGGCGAACAACTCGAAGATTGCTTATGAGATGGAAAAGATCAATGCCCGCTTTTTGGCAGAAGGAAGGAATTATATTCTGATTGGACCGGGACGTTGGGGAAGCAGTGACTCGTGGTTGGGTATCCCAGTTAAGTGGCCACATATTTCGGCTGCCCGAGTTATCGTGGAGGCTGGTCTGACTAATTACCGGATTGACCCGAGCCAAGGGACGCACTTTTTCCAAAACCTGACATCGTTCGGAGTGGGGTACTTTACCATTAATGCCTATATGAACGATGGCCTTTATAACCAAGAGACACTGAATAACATGCCCGCTGTTGAAGAAACAGCCTTTTTAAGGCATGTCTGTTTTGAGCACCCTTTGGTGGTAAAGATGGATGGAAAGAAGAAAGTAGGGGTGGTGATGATGCCTTAGATAACCCCTTGTGACATCATGGCGCGGGCTACTTTCATGAAGCCCGCTATGTTGGCTCCTTTCACATAGTTGACGTACCCATCGGGCTCAGTACCGTATTTAACGCACGCTTCATGGATGTTGTGCATAATGGTTTTGAGTCTCTCATCGACCTCTTCGGCACTCCAACTCAGCTTCATGGCATTTTGAGTCATCTCCAAGCCCGAAACGGAAACCCCACCTGCATTGGCGGCTTTACCGGGGGCATAGAGGAGCTTGGCCTTCTGAAAAAGTCTGATGGCTTCGGGGGTGCAGGGCATATTCGCACCTTCGGAAATAGCCATGCAGCCGTGGGCTATCAGCTCGCGAGCATGCTCTTCATGCAGCTCATTTTGGGTGGCAGAGGGGAGAGCGATGTCGCACTTCTCACTCCACGGGCGACCGCCGGCCACGTATTTTACCCCATACCTCTCAGCGTATTCACGTATCCGTCCGCGGTAGAGGTTTTTGAGTTCCATGATGTAATCTAACTTTTCTCGGTCTATCCCATCGGGATCGTAGATATATCCGTCCGAATCGGAACAAGTGACCACCTTCCCTCCCAGTTCAATGACTTTCTCGATGGTATATTGAGCCACGTTGCCCGACCCCGATACGGTACAAACCTTGTCTTTCAAAGTCTCTCCTTGCGTCTTGAGCATCTCTTGAAGAAAATAGATATTACCATATCCTGTGGCTTCGGGACGGATGAGCGATCCGCCGAATTCTTTCCCTTTTCCGGTAAAAGTACCGGTAAATTCATGAACGAGCTTTTTATAAGTACCGAACATATAACCTACCTCACGGCCACCTACACCGATGTCACCTGCTGGTATGTCGGTATTGGGGCCGATGTGGCGCCAGAGCTCCAACATAAAAGCTTGAACAAAACGCATGACTTCCGTATTCGATTTGCCTCGTGGTGAGAAGTCCGATCCACCTTTACCTCCTCCCATTGGAAGAGTGGTCAAGGCATTTTTAAACGTCTGTTCGAAGGCTAAGAATTTAAGAATAGAGAGGTTGACCGAGGAGTGGAAGCGGATACCGCCTTTGTAGGGACCGATGGCGTTGTTGTGCTGTATGCGGTATCCCATGTTGGTGTGTACATACCCCTTATCATCGGCCCAAGTCACTCTGAACTGGTAGATCCTGTCGGGGATACAAAGCCGTTCTATCAGGTTGGCTTTGTCGAATTCCGGGTGATTGTTGTACTCTTCTTCAATGGTCGATAAGACCTCTTCAACGGCTTGGTGGTATTCCGGCTCGTTGGGGAATCTTCTCTGGAGCAGTTCTAAGACTTCTTTGGCATTCATAAGCTGTTTTTCGTTAGAATGTGATTTGTTGTGTCTATGCAAAAGTAACTGTTTTGTGGTTTAAAACAAATATTTTATAAACAATAAAAGCGATAAAGTGTAAAAGTGTCACTTTATCGCTTTCCTTTGAATTAAAAAGATAATCCTTATCTCCTCTTGAACGATTTATAGATGGGGATGAACACCAATGCTCCGGACATGAGAAGCATGGTAATCGTCATGCCGTTGACCTGTTCGGCTTTAGTAATAACAATGTAGCACAAGATCAGCCAAAGCAAGCTGATACAAATGGCTTGTGATTTAGAGACTGGTTTTTTCATTCTTTATGGTTTTCTTTTTTCTTTTTGTCTACTATGGCATCGATCGCAGCCACGGCTGTGATGTTGACAATATCGCGCACCGAGCTCTCAAAGTCGGTAAAGTGAATAGGCTTGTTGAGTCCCATTTGTATCGGCCCGATCAGTTCAGTTTCCGGATTCATGGCTTGAAGCAACTTATAGCCAGAGTTGGCAGAGCTGAGATTCGGGAAGACGAGCGTGTTGACATCCTTACCGAAAAGGCGCGTGAACGGATACTTCTGGTCGCGCAATTTCCGATCCATCGCAAAGTTTACTTGCATTTCGCCATCAATCGCTAGATCGGGATAGTTCTTCTGCATGTAATCTACCGCATCGTGCACCTTCAGCGGGCTACCGGTATGATCAGAGCCGAAATTGGAATAACTAAGCATAGCCATTACAGGGGTGTGGTTAAAGAACCTCACCGTTTGTTCGGCCAGTTTGGCGATATCAATTAAGGTTGTCGTATCGGGATGACGGTTTATCAAAGTGTCCGCCATGAAGTAAGTTCCCTTCTTGGAATTAAGGATGTGCATCGTTCCGAAATGGTTGTATTCGGGCCGGATACCAATCACCTCCTTAGCCACCTTGATGGTATTACTATATTTAGTATATAATCCCGTGATAAACGCATCCGCATCCCCCGTTTCGACCATCATCATTCCAAAATAGTTGCGTTCGAACATCTTATCATTCGCTTCATCATAGTTCGCCCCTTCACGTGCCCGTTTTTCCGACAAGATGTGTGCATAACGTTCACGCCGTTCGGCTTCACGGTCATGTCGGAGGTTGACTACTTCGATGCCTTCCAAGCTCAGTTCGAGCTCTTTAGCAAGTTTCTCGATACGCTCCTCATTCCCTAATAAAATAGGGTGGCAGATACCTTCACTTTTAGCTTCGACCGCAGCCTTTAGCATACTAGGATGCCCTCCCTCGGCGAATACCACCCGTTGAGGATTTCGGCGTGCCGTATCATAAAGCTGGCGCGTCAGTTTCGTTTCATACCCCATCAGTTCACGCAGTTGAAGTTTATACGCCTCCCAATCGGTGATCGATTTGCGCGCTACACCACTCTCCATGGCCGCCTTAGCTACAGCACAAGAGACCTCCGTTATTAAACGCGGATCCACCGGTTTAGGGATAAAATAATCCGGTCCAAAGGTAAAGTTGTTCACGTGATAAGCCTCGTTCACCACATCGGGTACAGGCTGTTTAGCGAGGTTAGCAATGGCATGAACGGCCGCTATTTTCATCTCCTCATTGATCACCCTAGCTTGCGTATCCAGTGCGCCTCGGAAGATATAAGGGAATCCGATCACATTATTAATCTGGTTCGGATAATCGGAACGTCCAGTCGACATCAGGAGATCCGGTCGAGCAGCCATCGCCTCCTCGTAAGAGATCTCCGGAGTAGGATTAGCCAAGGCAAAAACAATAGGCGAGGCAGCCATGCTTCTGACCATCTCTTGCGAAAGGACATTTCCTTTTGACAATCCTAAGAACATATCAGCTCCCTTGATAGCCTCTTCAAGCGTTTGAATATCAGTTCGATCAGTTGCGAAGAACCGTTTTTGTTCGTTCAGATCAGTTCGATTTTTATGAATAACCCCTTTACTGTCCACCATCACGATATTCTCGAGTTTAGCACCTAAAGAGACATAAAGTCTGGTACAAGAGACAGCCGATGCACCAGCCCCGTTGACTACGATTTTTATCTCGTCGATCTTCTTGCCAGCCACTTGCAGGGCATTGACCAATCCGGCAGCCGAGATAATAGCCGTACCATGTTGGTCGTCGTGCATGACCGGAATATCTAATTCCTCTTTCAGCCGACGCTCAATTTCGAAACACTCCGGAGCTTTGATATCTTCCAGATTAATACCACCAAAAGTAGGGGCAATAGCTTTAACAGCCTGAATAAACTTTTCGGGATCTTTCTCATCCACCTCAATGTCGAACACATCGATACCAGCATAGATTTTAAAGAGCAACCCCTTGCCCTCCATGACCGGTTTGCCACTCAATGCGCCGATATCCCCCAAACCAAGTACAGCCGTACCGTTAGAGATAACAGCTACCAGATTTCCTTTCGCCGTATATTTATAAGCATCTTGCGGATTTTTCTCAATTTCAAGACACGGTTCGGCTACACCAGGCGAGTAAGCCAGCGATAGATCGGTCTGGGTACTATATGGTTTTGTTGGGACAACCTCTATTTTACCAGGTTTTCCTTGAGAGTGATACAGCAATGCTGCTTCTTTCGTAATTTTAGCCATAACGTTCTGTCTTTAAGTCGTACAAAATTTACATTTCTGCAAATTTATAAAATAAAGTGTGAATTTGTAGTTTTTATATGGTAAATACCATTAAAATAGTCATTTGTGAGTTTAGCCTTTAAGCGCTTGTTCGATGTCTTGAATCAGATCATCGGCGTTTTCGATACCCACCGATAGTCGAATTAAATCGGGTCTTACACCCGCTTCAAGGAGTTGTTCATCCGTCATTTGGCGGTGTGTATGGCTAGCCGGGTGAAGCACACATGTGCGGGCATCGGCCACATGAGTCACAATTGCAATCAGTTTAAGCGCATCCATAAATCGGATAGACTCTTCGCGTCCGCCCTTAAGTCCGAACGAGACCACGCCACAGGAGCCATGGGGTAGATATTTTTGAGCCAACGGGTAATACTTGTTGTCCGGTAAACCAGAATAGTTGACCCAAGCCACCTGCTCGTTGTCCGATAGATATTCGGCTATTCGCTGTGCATTTCTGCAATGCTGTGGCATCCGTAAGTGAAGCGTTTCCAACCCCAGATTTAGAAGAAAAGCATTTTGCGGACTTTGCGTACTACCGAGGTCTCGCATCAACTGGGCGGTTGCTTTGGTGATGTAAGCCATCTTGCCGAACGTCTTGCTATAAGTCAGTCCGTGATAAGAAGCATCAGGCGTACACAACCCCGGATACTTGTCGGCTTGAGCCTCCCAATCAAAGTTGCCACTATCCACAATGCACCCACCGATACACGTAGCATGTCCATCCATATACTTGCTGGTAGAGTGCACCACGATATCCGCTCCCCATTCAAACGGGCGACAATTGATCGGTGTTGGGAATGTATTGTCGACAATGAGAGGCACCCCATGTTGGTGAGCGATACGAGCAAACTTCTCGATATCCAGCACCTCGAGCGAAGGATTCGAAACCGTTTCACCGAACAGCGCTTTGGTGTTGGGACGGAATTTCGATGAGATCTCCGCTTCATCGGCATCCGGACTCACAAACGTGACATCGATACCAAATTTGCGCATTGTCACATCAAAGAGGTTGTACGTTCCTCCATAAATAGCCGACGAACAGACCAAGTGATCACCCGCTTCACAGATGTTGAACACCGCATAAAAGTTGGCTGCCTGTCCGCTAGAAGTCAACATAGCCCCCACGCCACCTTCAAGCGCACAAATCTTAGCTGCCACCGCATCATTCGTAGGATTTTGCAGCCTTGTATAAAAATAGCCACTATCCTCCAGATCAAAGAGGCGCGCCATCTGTTCACTAGTCTCATATTTAAAAGTCGTACTCTGATAGATAGGTAATACACGCGGCTCCCCTTTTTTAGGAGTCCATCCAGCTTGTACACAAAGTGTTTCCGGTTTGAATTTTTCAGCCATACTCATTGGTCTATTTAAATGTTTTTAGAAGTTGCATGAATCGTTTTGTTGGTTATTCCTATAACGCTTATACCAACTCCAGTGTTCAAAAAAGAGTTTTATGAGGCAAAAGTAGAGAAAAAAATGTAATTTTGTCCGTCGAAGGTGATTCTCTTTCCGTTCACCCTTCCATTTCAGGGAAATAGGTCAGAGAATAGGTAAGAGAATACCTCAGAGTATGACAAAGCTTTAACAGATTTTTATTGATTATGGGCAACAAACGCTATCGCTATCTTCTTTTATTTTTTAGTTTTTCTTTTTTCCTATCAGCCAGTTTATATGCACAGCAGCAAGCAAAGCCTAAAACGGGTGAAGGAATTTCCACCTTTCTGTTGCGACATAACCGTTCGCCAAAGAAGTACCACGCCGATTTTATCCAATTAAACAAAGGCAAATTGGGTAAGAATGAAACGTTGCGGCTCGACGTAACCTATACCATTCCGCCAGTAAAATCGTCGTCCACTTCATCAAGACAGAGCACCTCCAAAGATAAAAAAGCTAAAAAAAAGTCTTCAAAAACCCCAGCCACTCGTCGGAAGAGCGTGATCAACGAGCCGTTGTTTGGCAAGCCCCTCTCTCGCGTAAAAGTCACATCCCGTCGGTTAGAAGGCGCTTGCTTCTATGTTGTAAGTGGGCATGGCGGTCCAGATCCCGGTGCTATCGGGCGTGTTGGGAAGCAAGAACTGCATGAAGACGAGTATGCTTATGACATCGCTTTACGTCTGGCTCATCATCTAATGCAAGAAGGAGCAGAGGTTCAGATCGTCATTCAAGACGAGAAAGACGGTATTCGTGATGAGGCCTATTTATCGAACAGCAAGCGAGAGACCTGCATGGGGCAACCCATCCCACTGAACCAAGTAGCACGGTTAAAGCAACGCTGTCAGGCTATCAATACACGGTATCGAAAAGATCGGAAGAACTACACCTACTGCCGTGCGATCTTTATTCATGTCGATAGTCGTGGAAAAGGAAAGCAGACAGATGTGTTCTTTTATCACTCTAACAGAAAGTCCGACAGTAAGCGTTTGGCCCATACGATGAAAGAAACCTTTGAAACGAAATACGATAAGCACCAGCCCAATCGGGGTTTCTCGGGCACGGTGAGCGGACGCAACCTTTTTGTGCTCGCCAATACCACTCCTGCCTCCGTATTTGTGGAGTTGGGCAACATTCAAAACACCTTCGATCAGAAGCGTTTGGTGATAAGTACCAACCGTGAAGCCCTTTCTAGATGGTTGATGGATGGGTTTATAAAAGATTTTAATAAAAAAAAGTAGGAATGCGTGAACAATCTTACAGACCTGTTGTTTTTGATAGTAAATGACCTGATCTAGTTATGCGTATGTGAATATAGATAACTAGTACATAGGACTTGCAGTCATAGACAGGTCGAATTGCATAGTAGTTTTGTCGTGTTTTATTTTGTGTTTGTGTTGTGGCGGTACTTCGATGTGAATCGTGGTACCGTTCTTTTG
>RZZX01000047.1 GCA_009929715.1 Bacteroidia bacterium | reverse complement strand
GATACCTGTATGGGGTTTGATAAAGAAAAAGCCTTGAAAGTTTAAACTTTCAAGGCTTTATTCCGAATTGCTTCGTTTTGCTTTCGCGGTCTGGACGGGACTCGAACCCGCGACCCCATGCGTGACAGGCATGTATTCTAACCAACTGAACTACCAAACCAAAATGCGGTGATGTTTTTGAAAATTTTAATTCTTTTAAAGAAGCGGTCTGGACGGGACTCGAACCCGCGACCCCATGCGTGACAGGCATGTATTCTAACCAACTGAACTACCAAACCAAATTTTCATTTTTTTATCATTCGCATCTCTCTCGATTGCGGATGCAAAGGTAGTGCTTTTTTGTAAATCTGCAAGTCTTTTACCAAAACTTTTTTGCCTGTTTTTAATCCAAAATGATTTACGTGCTCATTTTGAGGAACTTTCGGCCTTTGTTTTTTTGAAAAAAAGTTTGAGCGACTTTTGTCTTGAAGAGTTATTCGCCTCGTTGGCTCTTCAGAAAGGAGCGACTCGATCAACTTATCAATAGGTGGCAAAATAGATGCGTATTTAATTAGATTATAATCAATAGACGGTTTTTTTGAGGAATAATATAAAATAGTGGCTTTCTTTTTCATCTTTTTGCTTGTTAAATTCGTGTTTTTACAATAAATCGTTATTTTTGCCGACGAAGAGCAAATGAAACATGAAAGTAGCAATCATAAAATATAATGGCGGGAACGTCTGTTCGGTGGATTATGCGTTGAGGCGTCTGGGCGTGGAGGCGGTAGTTACTGCTGATAAAGAGAGTTTGGCTAACGCCGATAAAGTTATTTTTCCAGGGGTTGGAGAGGCGGCTACTACAATGGCGTATCTGAAAGAGACTCGACTCGACGAATTGATAAAAGAACTCCGTCAGCCAGTGCTTGGTATCTGTTTGGGCATGCAGTTGATGTGTAGACACTCTGAGGAAGGGGATGTCAATGGATTGGCTCTCTTTGATCTGGATGTGAAACGGTTCTTACCTCAAAAGCAGACGGATAAGGTGCCTCATGTGGGATGGAATACGATAGAGCAATCGGGACACCCGTTGTTTCAAGGGTTGGCGCAAGAGGAGTTCCTCTATTTCGTTCATAGTTATTATGTTCCGGTAGGGTGTCATACGGTGGCTAAGACTGAGTATATTCACCCGTTTAGTGCGGCGTTGCATCGGGCTAATTTTTATGCGACTCAATTTCATCCGGAGAAAAGTGGGAAGGTGGGGGCACAGATCCTGAAAAACTTCTTGGAACTTTCGTTTTAGTTGTCTCCCTCCCAAAAAGAGTGGACTGATTATTTTAAAACTTCATAATTGATAGACTTAGATGATAGAAATTATTCCCGCGATTGATCTGATTGATGGAAAGTGTGTGCGACTCTCGCAAGGTGATTATGGCAGTAAGATTGTCTATAATGAAAATCCGGTGGAGGTGGCCAAGGCTTTTGAAGACCATGGCATTCGCAGGCTTCATCTAGTCGACTTGGATGGGGCGGCAGCGCAGCGCATCGTCAACTATAAAACGATTGAAAAGTTGGCTGTGTCTACCTCATTGGTTATCGATTTTGGTGGAGGGATTAGGAGTGATGAAGATTTGCGCATTGCTTTTGAGTGTGGTGCACAGATGGTTACAGGAGGAAGTGTGGCGGTGCATCAGCCTGAGCGTTTTCTACATTGGCTGAATCATTATGGGGCCGAGAAGATGATTCTTGGAGCCGATGTGAAGGGACGGAAAATAGCGGTTAATGGCTGGAAGGAGGAGAGCTCTCATGAACTGACCGATTTTTTAGATTCTTATATACGTGATGGGATAAAGAAAGTGATCTGTACGGATATTGATTGCGATGGCATGTTGGGTGGCCCTTCGTTGGGTTTATACCAAGAACTTTTGGAGCACTATCCGGCGCTTTACCTGATAGCAAGTGGAGGCGTTGGCACGCTAGAAGATGTGGTTGCGCTTGAAGAGGCTCATGTTCCGGCGGTTATTTTAGGGAAGTCGCTTTATGAAGGGCGCATCTCATTAAGAGATTTGAGTCGGTTTTTATAAAAGTTGACCTTTGTTTGATTAAAACGGGCAACAGATAAAAAGAGAAAAGGAGAACAGAACGTGTTGGCAAAACGAATTATACCTTGTCTGGATATTAAAGATGGACAGACTGTGAAGGGAACCAATTTTATTCATCTCAATGAAGTGGGCGATCCGGTAGAGATGGCTTCTGCTTATTGTGAACAAGGGGCCGATGAATTGGTCTTTTTAGATATTACCGCTAGTCACGAGAAACGGAAAACGTTGACCGAGCTAGTGAAGCGGATTGCAGCAAAGATTACAATCCCTTTTACGGTGGGTGGGGGCATTCATGGGTTGGCCGATGTGGAGCGCTTATTGAACGCCGGCGCCGATAAGATAGCGATCAACTCCTCGGCTATTCGTTGCCCGGAACTGATTAGCGATATCGCTCTACATTTCGGTTCGCAAGTCTGCGTTTTGGCTGTGGATGCTAAGCTGTCGGCTAGTCTTTGGAAATGTTATTTAAACGGCGGTCGGATAGAGACCGATAAAGAGCTGATTAGTTGGGCAAAAGAGGGACAGGAGCGTGGAGCTGGTGAGCTGCTTTTTACGAGTATGGATCATGATGGGGTCAAAAGTGGTTATCCCAATGAAACACTCTCGGAATTGGCTGATGCTTTGACCATTCCCATTATCGCCTCGGGTGGAGCAGGAAGAAAAGAGGACTTTAAAGCGGTCTTCCAAAAAGGAAAGGTCGATGCGGCATTGGCGGCTAGTGTTTTTCATTTCGGTGAGATAAAAATTCCCGAATTAAAATTGTATCTTTGTCGCGAAGGTATTTCGGTGAGATAAGATAGAAAGTAGAATCGTTTGTAATCGAAAATATGAAGTTGGATTTTGACAAAATGAACGGGCTTGTTCCCGCTATCATTCAAGACAGTGAGACACGTCAGGTCTTGATGTTGGGTTTCATGAATAAAGAGGCCTATGACCAAACTCTGAAAACGGGTAAGGTGACTTTTTTTAGTCGTACCAAGAACCGCCTTTGGACTAAAGGTGAGGAGAGTGGCCATTTTCTGCATCTTGTTTCGATGAAAGAAGATTGTGATCAAGATACGCTACTTGTTCAGGTGCGTCCTGAAGGGCCTGTCTGCCATACTGGCACCGACACTTGTTGGGGAGAGCGTAATGAGGAACCTGTCCTGTTCTTGAAGCAGTTACAGACGCTCATTACGGAACGCTATCAGCAGATGCCCGAAGGCTCATATACTACCACTCTGTTTCAGTCTGGCGTGAATAAAATGGCACAAAAGGTGGGCGAAGAGGCGGTCGAAACGGTTATTGAGGCAACTAACGGTACCGATGAACGCTTGATCTATGAAGGAGCCGATTTACTTTATCATCTGCTGGTGCTTTTGACTTCTAAAGGGTACGGCTTGGATGATTTGGCTCGTGAATTACAAACTAGACACAGTGACACATGGAAGAAACATTAATATGCTATAAAAATGTAGAGGTTCACCAGCAGGAATTATCGGTGCTGAGGGAGGTGAATTTAGAATTAGGTAAGGGGGAGTTTGTCTACCTCATCGGGAAGGTCGGAACAGGTAAAACAAGCTTGTTGAAAACCTTCTATGGTGAGCTCGAAGTGATGGAGGGCGAGGCCGAGGTGTTGGGCTATGACATGCGTTCCATTAAACGTAAACACCTTCCGCAGTTAAGACGTAAGTTGGGTATTGTCTTTCAGGACTTTCAGTTGCTTACGGACCGCTGTGTGTACGATAATTTGGAATTTGTCTTGCGTGCTACCGGCTGGAAGGATAAAGAGGCTATTAGTGAACGCATCGAAGAGGTTTTGAAGCTTGTGGGCATGTCTAATAAGGGGTATAAAATTCCGAATGAGCTATCGGGCGGAGAGCAACAACGTATTGTGATAGCTCGGGCTGTTTTGAATGATCCTGATATTATTTTGGCCGATGAGCCAACGGGAAATTTGGATATCGATACCAGCAGGGCTATCGTTGAGCTGCTACATGATATCTGTAAAGGTGGCTCTTCGGTGGTGATGACAACGCATAATTTGCAGTTGCCTAAACAGTATCCCGGAAGGGTGTATTGTTGCGTGGATCATCGACTCATTAACGTGACCGATAGGTTTGGCGCAGCGACATCGACCGATGGGGCTGATGCTTTGCGATCAAGAAAAGAGAAAACGATTGATATAGAATAGATAACTAAAACTGTAACGAGAAATGAAAGTTTTAAAGTTTGGAGGAACTTCCGTAGGCTCTGCACAACGGATGAAGGAAGTGGCCAAATTGATTACCGATGGTGAACAAAAGATTGTGGTCCTTTCTGCCATGTCGGGCACAACAAATTCATTGGTGGAAATTTCGGATTATCTGTATAAGAAGAATCCGGAAGGTGCTAACGAAATTATCAATACGCTGGAGATGAAATATAAACAGCATGTTGATGAACTGTATGCCACGCCTGAGTATAAACAGAAGGGGTTGGAGGTTATTAAATCGCATTTCGATTATATTCGTTCATATACCAAAGATCTGTTTACCTTGTTTGAGGAGAAAGTGGTCTTGGCGCAGGGGGAGCTGATCTCTACGGCGATGGTCAACTTTTACTTGCAGGAGTGTGGGGTGAAATCGGTTCTGCTTCCGGCTTTAGAATATATGCGTACGGATAAAAATGCTGAACCTGATCCGGTTTATATTAGAGAGAAACTGCAAACTCAGCTTGATCTGTATCCAGAGGCTGAGATTTATATTACGCAAGGGTATATCTGCCGGAATGCTTATGGTGAGATTGATAACTTACAACGTGGAGGAAGTGATTATACGGCTTCATTGATTGGGGTGGCTGTTGATGCTTCTGAAATTCAGATCTGGACAGACATCGATGGCATGCATAATAACGACCCGCGCATTGTAGATAAAACATCGCCGGTGCGTCAGTTGCACTTCGAAGAAGCTGCTGAGTTGGCTTATTTTGGTGCGAAGATTTTGCATCCCACTTGTATTCAGCCGGCTAAGTATGCCAATATCCCGGTCCGCTTGCTTAACACGTTGGAACCGACTGCTCCGGGCACATTGGTCTCTAATGATACTGAGAAGGGACGTATTAAGGCGGTTGCCGCTAAGGATAACATCACTGCCATCAAGATTAAATCGAGCCGAATGCTTTTGGCGCATGGTTTCTTGCGCAAGGTTTTCGAGATTTTCGAAAGCTATCAGACGTCGATCGATATGATTTGTACTTCTGAAGTGGGGGTTTCTGTAACGGTCGATAATACCAAACATTTGAATGAAGTGCTTGATGACTTGAAGAAATACGGCACAGTAACCGTGGATCAAGACATGTGCATCATTTGTGTGGTGGGCGATTTAGAGTGGGAGAATGTGGGCTTTGAAGCGAAGGCGCTGGATGCCATGCGCGACATTCCTGTACGCATGATCTCTTTCGGTGGTAGCAATTACAACATCTCTTTTTTGATTCGTGAAACGGATAAGAAAAAAGCATTGCAGGCGTTGAGCGACATGCTTTTTAATGGATAAACGGTCTAAAAGAGACTGGAATAAGGAAATCGGGAGCGCTTTTATGTTGAATTAGAAGCGCTCTTTTTAAATAAAACTAAAAGGTTATTTCGATGAAAGGTATATTCCCTATAGATAAATTTCAAAACATTCAGACTCCTTTTTATTATTATGATGCGAATGTGCTGCGTGGGACTTTGGCTGCTATAAAGAGTGAGGTTGGAAGGTATGCTAATTATGAGGTGCATTACGCTGTTAAGGCGAATGCGAATGCTAAAGTGTTAAATGTTATTCGTGAACAGGGATTTGGAGCCGACTGTGTGAGCGGTGGGGAGATTGCTGCTGCTATTCGGGCTGGTTTTCCACCTCACAAAATCGTGTTTGCGGGTGTGGGAAAAGCTGATTGGGAGATAAAACTTGGCTTGGAACAGGATATTTTTTGCTTTAACGTGGAATCAGTGCCTGAGTTGGAGGTGATCAATGAGTTGGCTCAGAAGTATGAGAAGGTGGCGCGTGTCGCTTTTCGTATTAATCCTGATGTTGGGGCGCATACGCATGCTAATATTACAACGGGATTGGCCGAAAACAAATTCGGTATCAGCATGCAGGAGATGGATACTGTGATCGATTTGGCTCAGAAGCTGACGCATGTGCAGTTTATCGGGTTGCATTTTCATATTGGCTCTCAGATTCTTGATATGGGTGATTTTGTGGCGTTGTGCAACCGCATCAATGAGTTGCAGGATAAGTTGGAGTCGCGCCGCATCTTGATTGAGCATATCAATGTTGGTGGGGGGCTTGGCATCGATTACGGACATCCTAACCGCCAGGCTATTCCTGATTTTAAAGCTTACTTTGCTACTTATGCCGGACAGCTAAAATTGCGCTCTTACCAAACGCTTCATTTTGAGTTGGGACGGGCTGTGGTAGCTCAATGTGGATCGTTAATAACGAGAGTGCTTTATGTGAAGCAGGGAACGAATAAGAAGTTTGCTATTTTGGATGCTGGCATGTCCGATTTGCTCCGTCCAGCGCTTTATCAGGCTTATCACAAGATTGAAAACATCACTTCCGAAGCGCCTGTTGAGGTGTATGATGTGGTAGGACCTATTTGTGAATCGTCTGATGTCTTTGGGAAAGCGATCGATTTGAATGGGACGAAGCGGGGTGATTTGATCGCTTTGCGTTCGGCCGGTGCTTACGGCGAGATCATGGCGTCTGGGTACAACTGTCGTGAATTGCCTAAAGGGTATCTTTCGGACGAATTGGTTTGAACTTTGTCGACCGAATCGAATAACTGGGGCTATGGGGTTGATAGCTACCAAGTTTAATAAAAAAAGAGCACACGGTTTTTCGGGTGCTCTTTTTTTATAAATGGTTCTTTTACTTTAAAACGTCGAGCTCTTTGCCTACTTTGATAAAGGCTTTGATGCACTTGTCTAAGTGTGCTTTATCATGACCGGCCGAGATCTGAACGCGGATGCGTGCTTGATCTTTTGGTACTACCGGGTAGTAGAATCCAGTCACATAAATGCCTTCTTCAAGCATGCGGGCTGCGTATACTTGTGACAGTTTAGCGTCGTAAAGCATCACAGCACAGATGGCACTCTGAGTGGGCTTGATGTCGAAACCGGCAGCGATCATTTGATCTCTGAAGTAGGTTACGTTTTCTACTAACTTGTCATGCAGCTCGTTGCTCTCTTTAAGCATCTTGAAGACTTCAAGGCTGGCACCGATAACAGCGGGAGCCAAGGAGTTAGAGAAAAGATAGGGGCGACTGCGCTGACGAAGTAGATCGATGATCTCTTTACGTCCGGTCGTAAAGCCACCCATCGCACCACCAAAGGCTTTGCCTAAAGTGCCGGTGTAAATGTCTACGCGACCGTAAGTGTTGTATAAATCGCTTACGCCGTGACCGGTAGGCCCAACGACACCTGCTGAGTGAGATTCATCGACCATCACCAACGCATCGTACTTTTCTGCGAGTGCGCAAATTTGATCCATCGGTGCTACATTACCATCCATGGAGAAAACGCCATCGGTTACCACAATGCGGAAACGTTGCGCTTGTGCTTCTTGAAGACATTTTTCAAGCTCTTCCATATTGGCATTGGCATAACGGTAGCGTTTGGCTTTACATAAGCGTACGCCGTCGATAATCGAAGCGTGATTCAAGGAGTCTGAGATGATCGCATCCTCTTCTGTGAACAAAGGTTCGAATACACCACCGTTGGCATCAAAACAAGCTGCATAAAGAATGGTATCTTCTGTCTGAAAGTAGTCTGAAATGGCTGCTTCTAACTCTTTGTGACTGTCTTGTGTCCCGCAAATAAAACGAACAGAAGACATGCCGTACCCCCGACGGTCCATGATCTCCTGAGCCCCTTTTATCAAACGCGGATGGTTAGATAATCCCAAGTAATTATTGGCGCAGAAGTTTAAAACTTCTTTACCTTTGACAGTGATCGCTGCCTGTTGTGCACTTTCAATCAGTCGCTCTTCTTTGTATAGACCAGCTTCTTTGATTTCTGCCAATGTTTGGCTGAGGTATTCTTGCATTTTACCGTACATAGTGTTTGTTTTTTAGATTATATGCAAAGGAGATAATTTTTATTGGAATAAACAATATCTTTTTGATATAAATCTGAAAAAAAAGTACTTACTTTGCACCACTAAATAGCTTAATACACCTTATAAAAAAGAAAGAATGAAACACATTTTGGTAATTGGGGCAACCGGACAGATTGGTTCGGAGCTTACCATGGAACTTAGAAAGCGTTACGGAAATAGCAACGTTGTGGCTGGCTATATCTCTGGCGCAGAACCTCAAGGGGAACTGAAAGAATCGGGTCCGTCGGCTATTGTCGATGTGACGAATGGGGCTATGATTGAAGCCGTGGTGAAGGAGTATCAGATTGATGCGATTTATAACTTGGCGGCTTTGCTTTCGGTTGTGGCAGAATCAAAGCCTATGTTGGCTTGGAAAATTGGTATCGATGGGTTGTGGAATGTTCTTGAAGTGGCTCGCGAACATCAGTGTGCTGTCTTTACGCCAAGTTCTATCGGCTCTTTTGGAGAAAGTACTCCTCATGTGCAGACCCCACAAGATACCATCCAACGTCCACGTACGATGTATGGCATCTCTAAAGTGACTACAGAATTATTAAGTGATTATTATTATAATAAGTATGGCGTAGATACGCGTTCAGTGCGTTTCCCCGGTATTATTTCGAATGTAACTCCTCCGGGAGGTGGTACGACCGATTATGCTGTCGACATCTATTACTCTGCTGTTAAGGGAGAGAAATTTGTTTGTCCGATTGCTAAAGGTACATTCATGGATATGATGTATATGCCCGATGCGTTGAATGGGGCTATCTCATTGATGGAAGCTGATCCTTCAAGATTGGTACATCGTAATGCGTTTAATATCGCATCGATGAGCTTTGATCCGGAGATGATCTGTAAGGCTATCCAAATTCATGTGCCTTCTTTTGAAATGACTTACGAGGTAGACCCGCTTAAGCAACGAATTGCTAATAGCTGGCCGGATAGTCTGGACGATACTTGTGCTCGTGAGGAGTGGGATTGGAATCCTGCTTTCAACTTGAATACAATGACGGTAGATATGCTTGAAAAATTAAGCGCTAAGTTAAAGTAATGAAACGAATTTTTGCCGGGGTCTTTGTGTTGACTTTCCTGGTGGCATGCCAAAACAAAAAGGCTAACATTGACCCTTTTGCATCTCTTACTAGTGAAGTCGACTCTGCACGTTGCATGGTCGACTCTCTTTCTAAAGATAGTTTATCAAAGGAGCTGAATCCCATCGAAGAGGATGACTCCTTTGATGACTTTGTTTATCGGTTTGCTACCGATGATAAGTTGCAACGTCAGCGTATTGCTTTTCCACTACCTTATTATAATGAGGGCAAGAAATTGTCCATCGAAAAGAGGTATTGGAAGCACGATGATTTGTTTGTCAAACAAGGGTTTTATACGTTGATCTTTGAATCGGAAGAGGAGATGAATCTCGCCGAAGATTTAGAGGTGAATGCAGTGAATATAGAGTTTATCTATCTAAAAACACGCATGATGAAGACGTATAGCTTTGAACGTAAGAAAAAAATCTGGCGGTTGAACAAAATTGATTTGTCTGAGTTGAAGGTGAATGGCGAAGAGGATTTTATCGATTTCTTTGGCCACTTTGCAACCGATAGTGTGTTTCAAAGTCAGCGGATAAAGAAGCCATTGGCTTTTGTCACAACGGATCCGGATGACGATTTTGCTGTTATTGAGACAACACTCGACTTGAATCAATGGTATGCTTTTAAACCTAAATTGCCTGCCGATTGCTTGTTTAATGTGAATTATGGTCAGAATAGTAATACGGATTCTTCTACTAAAATAGTTGCACTGAAAGGGGTTGGAAATGGATTTTCTAATGTGCTCTATTTTCAGCGCAGGGAAAAACAGTGGGAGTTGTGTAAATTTGAGGATACGAGTATTTAAAGGGAGATAGGTATGGGAGATAAACAGGCTGTGTTCAAGGTCTTAAAAAAGAACTATTCGCTATTGGCGCATAATACGTTTGGCTTCGATGTGAAGGCAAACTCTTTTTTTGATTACCAATCGGTGGCCGATTTGCGTGATTTTATTCGCCAAGGTGGACTCACAGAGCCTTATTTGCATATTGGAGGAGGAAGCAACTTGCTTTTTACTCAGGATTATGAGGGGCTGGTGTTGCACTCACAAATCAAAACGGTTGAGGTGCTTGAAGAGACTCCGGAATGGGTTTGTGTTCGGGTTGGAGCTGGCATGGTTTGGGATGATTTTGTGGCTTATGCGGTAGAACGGAGTTGGTATGGTATCGAAAATTTATCTTGGATACCTGGTGAAGTGGGAGCGGCGGCTGTGCAGAATATTGGAGCTTATGGCGTGGAGGCCAAGGATGTGATTGTTGAGGTCGAGACTTTGACTAGCGAGGGGGTGGAGAAGCGTTATGCTGTTTCTGAATGTGCTTACGCTTATCGTAAAAGTCTTTTTAAAACGGAAGCTTATAAGAACGAATTTGTGACTCATGTTACCTTTAGGTTGCGTAAACAGGCTTGTTTTAAGCTTGAGTATGGGGCTATCCGACAAGAGTTGGCCAACTATCCTGAAACTACGCTCTCTTTGGTCCGACAGGTTATTATCTCTATTCGAAAAGAGAAATTACCGGATCCGAAAGAGTGGGGGAATGGTGGTAGTTTTTTTATGAATCCGATTGTGTCTAATGAGTTGTTTAGGCAATTGAAAGAGGAGTTTCCAGCGATGCCTTTTTATGAATTGGAGGATGGAAGGGTGAAAATACCTGCTGGGTGGATGATTGAGGCTTGCGGGTGGAAAGGTAAACGTTTGGGCCCAGCCGGTGTGTTCGAAAAGCAAGCATTGGTGTTGGTCAATTTGGGTGGCGCAACGGGGGCGGATGTGATCGCTCTTTCTAATGCTGTCCGAGCTTCTGTTTATGAGATGTTTAAAATTGATATTTGCCCGGAAGTGAATTTTATTTAATGGTCGTAAGGGCTTTTTTGCTTTCAGGTAAAAGGATAAAAGCATAAAGTGGTGAAATGAAAATACAAATACTAGGTAGTGGCACGTCGACTGGTGTTCCGCAAATAGGGTGTCGTTGTGCAGTTTGTTCTTCGACCGATGAGAGGGATCGTCGTCTGCGGGCATCGGCTTTAGTCAAAGATGAAGGAGGCTGTTTACTGATGGATTGTGGTCCCGATTTTAGACAACAGATGTTGGCCCAACCGTTCGAAAAGATAGATGGTGTACTTATTACTCATGAGCATTATGATCACATCGGCGGCTTGGACGATTTGCGTCCATTTAGTCGTTTTGGTGCGATACCGGTTTATGCTGAAAGGAGCGTTGGGTTGAAGTTATCCGATAGGATGCCCTATTGCTTTGTAGATAAGAGTTATCCGGGTGTCCCTAATATTTACCTTAAGGAAGTGGTACCTTACTCTTCTTTTACTATTGCCTCCATGACGGTTGTACCCATTCGTGTTAATCATGGGCACTTGCCTATCGTGGGGTATCGGATTAATAAAATGGCTTATATAACCGATATGCTTACAATGCCGGAGGAGTCTTATGAGCAACTCTCTGGTTTGGATGTTCTGATTGTCAATGCTCTTCGGACCGCACCCCATCAGACACATCAGCATTTGAAAAGTGCTTTGGAACTGGTTGAACGTTTGCGTCCTAAGCAGACTTTTTTGATCCATATGAGTCATGACATGGGCCTTCATGCAGAGGTTGAAAGAGAACTCCCGCCACAGGTACACCTTGCTTATGATGGCTTAGAAATCAGTTGTTAATTCTAATAAAGTAGCCTTGAATGAATAAAAGCTTGAAACAATCACTGTTGGATTATTTCAAGCTTCTTTAGCTTTTTACTTGGCGTTAAATGAGCCTTTTCTTTTAGAAAGGTAGATCGTCTTTTCCGTCGCTTTCATTGAACGCAGGAGGCATTGATGCTGGCGGGAATGGAGCAGCTTCCGGACTTACCGGAGTTCCAGCTCCGTTGCGTTCCACTTTCCATGCCCGGATACTGTTGAACCAACGGTCTTGCCATTGACGAGCATCAATATCGAACGAGACGCTTAATTCTTCGCCCATCTGTATGTTGAATTGTTCTATCTTATCTGCACCGAAAACCTCAAAACACATTTTGCGAGGATATTGGTCGTGATTCTCAATCACATACTCTTGTGCTTTCCATTCATTACCGCTTGTTTTAGAAACTCCACCTTTAGGCTGGAGGATAGCAATTATTTTACCACTAAAGTCCATTATAATAAATTTTGATTTTGGTGCGAAGGTACTATTTTTTTAGAAATAAGAGCGACTCTGGCATCTGTTTTTCTTTTTTTTATTGGATTAGCTGAATCTTTTTTTGTAACTTTGTACTTTAGTAGGTGGGATTTTATGTTTAGGTAAAGTCTTTTATCTACTCGTCTGAAAATAAAAAATTAAATACGCAAAAATATATGAAGTTTATCATTTCAAGTGCCACTCTGTTCAACCGTTTGCAGGCAGTCAGCCGCGTGGTGAATTCTAAAAATGCATTGCCCATCTTAGATTGTTTCCTTTTTCAGCTTGAAGATGGAACTTTGTCTGTTACAGCTTCGGATAGTGAAACAACGATGGTTACTACATTAGAGGTTAATGAAAGTGATGCCAATGGTGCATTCGCAGTTGTCGCTAAAACGTTATTGGATGCGCTGAAGGAGATCCCGGATCAGCCGTTGGCTTTTGAGATCAACCCGGCTACTTTCGAGATTACGGTGCAATACCAAAATGGTAAGTATAGCTTTATGGGGCAGAATGCCGATGAATATCCTCAGCCGGCTGGAATTGATGGAAATGTGGTTCGGATTGAAATCGAAGCATCGGTGTTGCTGAATGGAATTAATCGGGCCGTTTTTGCTACAGCAGATGATGAGTTACGTCCTGTGATGAATGGGGTTTATTTTGATATTACAGCTGAAGATCTCACATTGGTGGCTTCGGATGGACATAAATTAGTGCGTTGTAAAACATTGGCGGCTAAAGGTACGGAACGGGCTGCGTTTATCTTACCTAAAAAGCCGGCTACACTGCTTAAAAACTTGCTTCCGAAAGAGTCTCATGTGGTGGTTGAGTTCGATGAGCGTAATGCGGTATTTATGCTCGATAACTATAAAATGGTTTGTCGACTGATCGAAGGACGTTATCCGAACTATAATTCGGTTATTCCTCAGAATAATCCGCATAAAGTGATTGTGGACCGTCAGCAACTCATGGGAGCGTTGCGCCGTGTCTCTATCTTCTCTTCTCAGGCGAGTAGCTTGATTAAACTTCGTGTGGAAGAGAATTTGATCGTTGTTTCTGCTCAGGATATCGATTTCTCTACATCGGCCGAAGAGTCTCAGGTTTGTCAGTATGACGGTGCGTCGATGAGTATCGGTTTTAAATCGACTTTTTTAATTGATATCTTGAACAATATGCAGTCTTCAGAGGTGGTGATTGAATTGGCCGATCCTTCACGTGCAGGCGTGATCGTTCCGGTAGAGCAGGATGAGAATGAAGATTTGCTGATGTTATTGATGCCAATGATGTTGAATGATTAAAAATAACCGGCTGAGTGGATGTCTGTTGTCATAGCTCTTGCCTTAATAGATAGTAATGAAATTAAATTTAAAAAACCCCATTGTCTTTTTTGACTTAGAGACAACGGGCACCAATATCAACACTGATCGAATTGTTGAAATCTGCTATTTGAAGGTTCATCCTAACGGTAATGAGGAGTCTAAGACGCTTCGTATTAACCCGGAGATGCCTATTCCAGCGGAGTCTTCGAATATTCATGGTATTTACGATGCGGATGTGGTCGACTGCCCTACCTTTAAAGAGGTGGCTAAGAGCATTGCCAAAGATATTGAAGGGGCCGATTTGGCTGGGTTTAACTCGAATCGATTTGATATTCCTGTCTTGGCTGAGGAGTTTCTGCGCTCTGGTGTAGAGATTGATATGTCTAAACGCAAGTTTATTGATGTACAGGTGATTTTTCATAAGATGGAGCAACGCACGCTTTCGGCTGCTTATAAATTCTATTGTGGCTTGAGCCTAGAGGATGCTCATACGGCAGAAGCGGATACGCGGGCTACGTATGAGGTGTTGAAGGCGCAGCTGGATCGTTACCCGGATTTGCAGAATGACATGGCTTTCTTGGCTGAGTTTTCTTGTTTTGGTAAAAATGTAGATTTTGCCGGGCGGATGGTTTATGATGACAATGGGGTCGAAATTTTCAACTTCGGGAAGTATAAAGGTGCTCCTGTAGGTGAGGTGCTTAAAAAAGATCCGGGTTATTATGGCTGGATGATTAATAGTGATTTTACACTGAACACAAAGGCTGTTTTGACTAAGATTCGTCTTAGAGAGATGAGTAATTTGATTACAAAATAAATTTAGGAGGGAGAGGCATCGGCTAGCAAAGTTGTGGTCGATGCCTCTTTTTCTACAATCACGTTGGTGGTTGTTTTTTTCATGATAGGAGTATGTTGAAAGGGAAAAAAATCATCCTTGGTATTACCGGTAGTATTGCTGCCTATAAGGCGTGTTATATTATTCGTGGATTAATTAAACGGGGAGCTGAAGTGCAGGTGGTTATTACACCGGCTGGAAAGGAGTTTATTACGCCGATTACATTGTCGGCGTTGACTAGTAAACCGGTGATTAGTGAGTTCTTTGCGCAACGGGACGGTACTTGGAATAGTCATGTGGATTTAGGTTTGTGGGCCGATGCTATGCTTATCGCTCCGGCTTCGGCTTCGACGATTGGCAAAATGGCACATGGCGTGGCAGATAATATGTTGATTACTACCTATCTGTCGGCTAAAGCTCCTGTCTTTGTGGCACCGGCTATGGACTTGGATATGTATGCACACCCTTCTACTCAGCATAATTTGGAGGTGCTTCGTTCTTATGGTAATCGTATTATCGAACCGGGTACGGGTGAATTGGCGAGCCATCTTGTGGGTAAAGGTCGAATGGAGGAGCCTGAATCAATTATCCGTGTCTTGGAGGAGTTTTTTGGTGCTACTTCTGAATTAGCAGGAAAGAGGGTGCTGATTACTGCGGGGCCAACGTATGAGAAAATTGATCCGGTGCGGTTTATCGGCAACTATTCTTCGGGGAAAATGGGATTTGCTCTGGCCGAGGAGTGTGCGAAGCGTGGAGCGGAGGTGACGCTTGTGGCGGGACCGGTACAGTTGAAAACGGTGCATTCTCGTATCCAACGGATTGATGTGGAGAGTGCTCGGGAGATGTATGAGGCGGCTCAAGCGTATTTCCCAACAGCGGATGTGGGGATATTGTGTGCGGCTGTAGCCGATTTTAAACCGGCTGAGGTGGTGGACCAGAAAATTAAAAGGGGAGATAATAAGGAGCTGACTTTAACGCTTCAGGCAACTGAGGATATTGCTGCTTCTCTGGGAAGAGTTAAAACTGGGCAACAGATATTGATTGGGTTTGCTCTCGAAACGGTCGATGAACAGCAACATGCGGAGGCTAAGTTGGAAAGAAAGAATTTCGATTTTATCGTGTTGAATTCTTTGAATGATGCTGGTGCTGGTTTTCGACATGAGACGAATAAAATTGCAATTATCGATCGAAAGGGACGGACGGACTATGCGTTGAAGTGTAAATCGGAGGTGGCTTCGGATATTATTGATCGTTTGGTTGCAGAATGGACCAAAGGGTGATCGGAATGGGGTATTAATTAGCAGATTGAAACGTCTATGTTGACTTCTTTATATATTCAGAATTATGCTTTGATTGAGGAGTTGGATATCAACTTTGAAACGGGTTTCTCTGTGATTACAGGTGAAACGGGAGCAGGGAAATCGATTATTTTAGGAGCTATCGGTTTGTTGCTTGGTCAGCGCGCGGATGCTAAACTGATTCGTGGGGGGGCTAAGAAGAGTGTCATTGAGGCTCGTTTTAATATTGGTCCTTATGGCATGAAACCGTTTTTTGAGGCTAACCAATTGGAGTATGATGTGGAGTGTATTCTTCGACGTGAGATTCAGGACTCTGGAAAAAGTAGAGCGTTTATTAATGATACACCAGCTTCGCTCACGCAAATGAGGGAGCTCGGGGAGATGCTGATTGATGTGCATTCGCAACACCAGAATTTGCTGCTGAATAAAGAGGGATTCCAATTGAATGTGCTTGATATTTTGGCGCATAATGAGAAGATTTTATCGGCTTATCAGGCGTGCTACTGGAATTGGAAACAAGCTGAAAAGGCTTTGAATGAGCTTGTTATGGCGGCTGAGAAGAATCGACAAGATGAGGATTATATTCGCTTTCAACTCGAACAACTCACCGAGGCGGCTTTGCAAGAAGATGAACAGGAGGTCTTGGAGCGTGAGTTTAATAGCTTGAGTCATGCTGAGGAGATAAAGGCGGGCTTGTATCGTGTTGAACAGCTTTTTTCATCGGACGAGGGGGGATTGCTTTCGTTGTTGAAGGAGGGGATTAACGGGATGGGGGCTCTGCGTAAGATGTATCATCCGGCTCAAGAGTTGACTGAGCGTATTGAGAGCACTTATATCGAACTGAAGGATGTGTTTCAGGAGGTTGCATCGTGCGGTGAATCGGTTGAGTTTAGCCAGGAGAGGCTGGATGAGGTGAATAACCGACTGAATTTGATTTATTCGTTGCAGCAGAAACACCGGGTGGATACGGTGAATGAGCTTCTTTTACTGAAGGAGGAGTACGAAGGAAAACTTTCGGCTATAGATTCTTATGATGAGCAAATTGAAGAACTGAAAAACCGAACTGATGGTTTGTATAAACAAGCAAGAGTGCAGGCTGATGAATTGACTCAGAGTAGGCTGGAGGCTGCACGTTCTGTGGAGGTGGAATTGGTTAGCCGATTGTTGTTGCTAGGGATGCCGAATGTGTGTGTGCAGGTTGAGATGAAGCAGAAAAAAGAGCTGGGAGGACATGGACAGGATGCGGTTAACTTTTTGTTTTCGGCCAATAAAAACATGCCTTTGCAGACTATCTCTTCGGTGGCTTCCGGTGGTGAAATAGCGCGTGTGATGCTTTCTATTAAAGCGATGATAGCGGGAGCGGTAAAATTACCTACGATTATTTTTGATGAGATAGATACGGGGGTATCGGGCGAAATAGCCGATCGCATGGCGGATATCATGCATGAAATGGGGGCACGTAACCGTCAGGTGATTAGTATTACGCATTTACCACAGATTGCTGCTAGAGGATTGGTGCACTATAAAGTGTATAAACAGGATAATGAAACGGCTACAAATAGTTATATTTGCCGGCTGACTGATGGGGAGCGTGTGGAAGAATTGGCCCATATGCTTAGTGGGGCAGTCTTGACTGAGGCTGCATTGAGTAATGCGAGGGCATTGCTCAAACAGACTAGATAAGAAATGGAGATAAAGTGGATTTATTTATAAAAATGATATGATTGATAAAAGTGAAATGATTTTTGGCGTGCGCGCTGTGATTGAAGCCATTCAGGCGGGAAAGGAAATTGAAAAGATCTTGGTGAAGAAGGATATTCAGAGTGATCTTTCCAAAGAGTTGTTTGCGGTACTTAAAGGGACTTTGATCCCTGTACAGCGTGTTCCGGTAGAACGTATCAATCGTATTACTCAGAAAAATCACCAAGGGGTGGTGGCGTTAATTTCGCCTGTGGTTTATCAAAAAGTGGAGGACTTAGTTCCTTTCTTGTTTGAAGAGGGAAAAAATCCTTTTTTTGTGATGCTTGATGGAGTGACCGACGTGCGCAACTTTGGGGCTATCGCGCGGACTTGTGAATGTGCTGCTGTTGATGCAGTGATTATTCCTGTGAAAGGTAGTGCAACGGTTAATGCGGATGCGGTTAAAACATCGGCTGGGGCTTTGCATATTTTACCGGTGTGCCGTGAACAGAACTTAAAGCAAACGCTGAAGTTTCTTAAGGATAGCGGATTCCGTATTATTGCAGCAACTGAAAAGGGGGATTATATGTATACGAAGGCTGAATATACTGGCCCGGTTTGTATCATCATGGGGGCAGAAGACACGGGTGTGTCTTATGAGAATTTGGCGCTTTGTGATGAGTGGGTTAAGATTCCTATGCTGGGCAGCATTGAGTCTTTGAATGTGTCGGTTGCGGCAGGTATCTTGATTTATGAAGCTGTGAAACAACGTACTAACGAATAATACAATGAAAAAACTACTCTGCATTCTTTCTTTAAGTTTATGGTGCCACTGGATGGTGGCTCAAACGCCTAAATGGGTTGAAAAAGCTAAACGTTCAGTGTTCTCTGTTGTAACATACGACAAGGATAATCATATTTTGCACACTGGTAATGGTTTTTTTATTTCTGAAGATGGGGTTGCTTTGTCGGATTATACACTTTTTAAAGGGGCCGATAGAGCAGTTATTATCAATTCTGACGGAAAACAAATGCCGGTTCAGGCTATTTTAGGTGCTAATTCGATTTATGATGTAGTGAAGTTTCGTGTTGGCTTAACGGAGAAGAGGGTAGTAGCATTAACTGTAGCTCAGTCGGCACCGGCTGTTGGAACGGCTGTCTGGATGTTGCCTTATTCTACGCAAAAGAGTTCGGCGGCTACAGCTGGCCAGTTGAAAGAGGTCTCTAAGGTAAGTGGAAAATACCACTATTATACGTTAGGTATGCAGATGAAGGATAAGATGGTTAGTTGTCCGATTATGAATGCGGATGGGCAAGTTCTAGGAATGGCTCAGAAGGCAACGGCGGGCGATACGTTGTCTATTTGTTATGCGGTGGATGTGCATTTTGGTCTTGACCAACAGATTAGTGCGTTGTCACTGAATGATCCTACACTGAATAGTATCGGTCTAAAAAAAGGATTACCAGATACTGAAGAGCAGGCTTTGGTCTATTTGTTTATGGCGTCTACGCAGGTTACGTCAGAGAAGTATTTGGAGGTGTTGAACGACTTTGTTCAGGCTTATCCGAATGCCTCCGAAGGGTATATGCGTCGGGCTAATCAGTTGTGGTTGTTGTCTAAAGGGGAGCTCTCTTATTTAGATCGTATCGAATCGGATTGGCAACAAGCGTTGAAGGTGACCGATAAGAAAGAGGATGTCTACTATAATTTGGCGAAGTTTATCTATACATACCAACTTTCTAAACCAGAGAAGGTGTCTAAAAACTGGACGTTTGAAACGGCTTTGAACCATTTAAAGAGTGCTTATGATACGAATCCATTGCCTGTTTATAAGCAGTTGGAAGGTGATATCTTATTTGCTAAGCAAGATTATGCAGGGGCTTTAGTCGCTTATGAGCAGGTGAACAGAAGTAATTTGGCTTCGGCTGCCACTTTTTTTAATGCAGCTAAGACGAAAGAACTTTTAAAAGCTGATTCGAAAGAGGTGTTGGCTCTCATGGATAGTTGTGTAGCACGATGTACCGTGCCGATGACTGCTGATGCAGCTCCTTATGTTTTGGAACGTGCACAACTTTACATGGAGATGAATGAACCGCGTAAAGCATTGGCCGATTATGATGTGTATTATAAGGCAGTTAATGGGCAGGTGAATGACTTGTTCTATTATTATCGCGAACAAGCGGCTTTGAAAGGGCGACAGTATCAACGGGCGTTGGATGACATTGCTAAAGCCATTGAGCTAAATCCGAAAGAGCTGACTTATAGAGCGGAGCATGGAGCTTTGAATCTAAAGGTTGGGCGTTATGAGGAGGCCGTTAAAATAATGAAGCAGGGTTTAGAGATTGATGCAAAGTATGCAGAGCTTTATCGCTTGTTGGGTATTTGCTACGTGCAACTCAAACAGACTGATGAGGCTTGTCGGAGCTTTGCGAAAGCGAAAGAATTAGGCGATTCTAATGTGGATGCTTTAATAGAAAAGAACTGCAAGAAATAGACTTGCCGACTGAATAACGGTTGGGTTCTTTGGATTAAGAACCGACCTAGATATCTTTAAAAAGGGATGTGTCTTTCAGGACTCATCCCTTTTTGTCTTGTTATTGGTAGGGATCATGTTTTTCTTTCAACAGTCCGAAAACCTGGTGGGAGAATCTAGTTCGATAAAAAACAGACTTTGGAGCGCACGCATCAAGTTCATCCGAATGGTAGTTACTGACTTTGGAGTAAAATTCTAGCTTGTTTTAGTCAGATGAAGGTTAGCTTAAGTCATTATCGCCGTTAGATTAAGGCAGAAAAGAGCCGATTTTTCTATACTTCACCTAGGTGAAGTGTATACTTCACGCAGGTGAAGTGTATACTTCATGCAGGTGAAGTGTACACTTCATGCAGGTG
>RZZX01000156.1 GCA_009929715.1 Bacteroidia bacterium | reverse complement strand
TATATTAAAGGTTTGACCATCTCTAATATACTATAAATCAATAATATGCACAACTTTTTAAACATCAATATATTATCTTTTTAATTCCGCCAACGGGTACAACATAAATGTTTTACTAATAGCATGTTAACCAACCCGTTACTTTGTAGGTAACGGCACATTCAAACAGAAGCGTCTGTCTTACTATGAAACGACATGCTTATTTAAGCCATGCAACTTGTTAGGTTGTACAGCTGATTCCATCCGTTTTCAGACCGAAGACGGCAGGAGAAATATATATCTAATCGCACAGTTATATAGGGGAGGAAACCCGATCAAGAAATAAATTTGAGTGTTTTTCTAAAAAAATTAGCTATTTTATTCTTTTGTTTGATAATTATGACTATTTTTACTGCCAGTAATAGTGCCGTTACCTACAAAGTAACGGTCTAAGTCTATAATGAACAATATTTTACATACATTAATATGAAACACCTTAAGCGGAAATTGTGTCTTACAATCGGAGTCTGGTTCTTCAGTTTTGGTGTATGGGCACAAGAACCTGCCGCCCGCACCCGAACAGAAGTTGAACAAGCATGGTATATCTACTTCAAGGCCGGAAAAAGTGATCTTGAACAAGAAAACAATGGCAATGCCAATTCTATTCAGCATTTCGTAAATCGATTTCACGAAATTATTGAGAAAAATGAGTTCACCATCAACCAAGTACGCATCATTGGCTATGCATCACCCGAAGGTTCTATCGAACTGAACCGGAGGCTCAGCGCCGAACGTGCAGAAGTGTTGAAACACTACTTAAGCATCATTACCGGGTTGCCTAAAGATATATTTATAACAGTAGCAGGAGGCGAAAACTGGAACGAACTCTGCATCATGGTCGAAAATAGCGAACTGGAGCAGAAACAACAAATACTCGATATCATCCGCAACGCTCCACAAGATGTTGATCCCGAACAAGAACTCAAAAGGTTACCCAACAATACATACCGCCATCTGCTGAACAACTTCTATCCGAAACTGCGTAGTGCAAGCAGCGTGCAAATTCTACGAGAAATCCCCGTTGAAACTACTCCACCCGTCATAGATAAAGTGGTGGAAATCAAAGATACCATCGCCGTGATAGACACCACACGGTTGGTACCCCAAAAACACATAGTTCCCGAATCCGAACCCTGCCACTGCTTCCCTCCCGTTATCGGTATCAAAACCAACCTAGCTTACTGGGCAGCCTTTATTATCCCAAATCTGGAGATAGAAACCTATTTCTCACAACGATTCTCCTTCTCTGCCGAAGGTGTATATCGCTGGTTAAAAGACAGCAAGGCCAAAGGGAACACCTATAACATTGCATACGTATCACCCGAATTCCGCATGTATGTACGAGACGATGCCAGCTTCGAAGGTTCCTACTGGGGTATCTACGGACAATATGGCGAGTATGATATCAAAATGGGCAGCACCGGCCGACAGGGAAACTACCGCGGGCTGGGTATCTCCTACGGATATATTTTCAAATTCAATCGTTTCGATTGCCTCTATTTCGACCTTGGCATCTCTGCCGGTTATGGGCGGATGAAATACGACTCTTATTACTGGTACGACCCCTGCAACGCCTTCGAAAGCCATACGGGCAAAAATTACTGGGGCCCTACAAAACTGAAAGCTTCACTCATTTGGCGTTTTTAACGAATGGAGGACATTAATATGACAAAAGATATGAAAAGCGAACTAACACACAGATATAATATATCTACTGAGGATTATAAAAAAGATAAAATATGCCGCAAATGGCTCAGAGCAGGTATAATCGCAGCAATCATTATGTTGATGCTCATATCCCTTCTGCTACTCTCGTCGTGCGAAAAGAAAGAGTTGTGTTATCTGCCACATCCGCACATCTGCCATACAACTTTGACAGTCAATTTCAATTCCGAATGGGATAACGAACCCATTCACTCAGTCTATTCCCGTGCCGGCGCAAGTGAAATAACCCCCGAAATGCACATGCGTTATGTGCTCGAATTCTGGAACACGGATGAAGAAGGAAATCTCACCGAAATTGTAGAACGTAGCAGCATTATGGGAGGTACGCTAAAGCCCGGCAAAAATACACAAGTCATTGAAGTAGATTTGCCCGCCGACAAAATTGTCGTTCTGTGCTGGGCCGAACCGTTGCAAGCCGGACAAAACGCCAATCCTTATTTCGATGCCACCTCACTGAAAGGTATCAAGATGTTGCAACCCTTGGGTCTTGCCCCCGGCAAAGATGCCTTCAGCGCCAGTGTAGTATGGGATTACACCGAATACCAGGAACCCCATCCGCATGGCAATGCCATCAACCTTTCGCAAGAACTCACCTTGTTGCGCCCATTCGGTAGCTACACAGTGATCTCTAATGATATGAAAGAATACTTCGAGAAGCATGGAAGCAATGCACCCCAGCCTGCCTCGGCTACCGTAAACTATCAATTGTGGATTCCACTCATGTACGATGCATTCCATCAGACAGCCATCGGTTCTGTTTCCGAAGCCACCTATTCATACCCCGTTTCTGTTCGTACCGAAGGCACCGAATATACCATGGCCGAAGATCTTATCTTCATTGGTCCCAACAATGGTACAGACAACTTCTATAACTTCACCGTCAGTTCCTTTGCCGCTGACGATACCCCGATACACAAGAGCGGAAATGCGGAAGTGCGTATGCAACGCAACAAACACACACTGGTTTACGGAGCCTTCTTCACCGAACGAAAAACCAATTCACCCGGTATAGACGACAGCTTCGATGAAGAAATAGAAGTAGTAATTCCCGATTAATGAATAACGATTAAAGCATCTATAGACAATGAAAACAATGGATAGAAATAGGAAATACCGGGGAATGTGCCGGATGTTGCTACTTGGTTTATTATGCCTTGCATCGTCCTGCAACAACGAACTACTCCCGATCATAGAACCGGAAGAAAACCCGAATACCACCTCAATCACTCTAAAAGCGATGGTTGATGCGGACACTCAAGACGGGGCACTGACACGTGCAGGAGGTGGTGAAAATATCCCGACAGGCTATCAACTGCGTTGTATTCTCGAAGTATATGCCGACGGAGTAAACAATCCGGTAGCCCGATACGAGAAATATGAAAGCAATGCTGATGATGCATTCGGTCAGCCTTTCGCCTTCGATAACGTTCGTCTTACGGCAGGAAACACTTACATGGCTGTATGCTGGGCAGATTATATCAAAACAGACAATGACGGAGACGTATTCTATAATACGACCAACGGACTGACTGCGGTAGTACAAAAAGCGGAAAGCAGCATTAATGCTTCTACCCTTGCAACCACAGCCGCCGGTGATGATGCTGAAGATGCCTATACCGGAAAGAGTGCTTCGTTTACGATTGCAGCCGATGGTAGCATGAGCGGTGAGGACCAAGCCAAATTGTGGGGTATCACCTTGAGACGTCCGTTTGCAAAATTAGTTTTGCCGTGGGTGAAACTATGCGATAACTCTGGGAGTGCTTATCCTTCACAGCAAACTGTACGAATAAACTATGTTTCCGGCACTGTTTATACGACTTATAATGCAAAAACGGGAGAGGTATCGGGAAGTAAGACAACTTCTTATCCTCGCACTATAAGTAGTTTCACTAATTCTTTCGAATTGTATCAATATCTGTTTATACCCGCAACGCTAACCGATGCAATAGAATTGGAGTTCAATATTACAGGAGAAAATGGTGGTACCACCACCTTCAAACATGGAGACACTCCTGCAAATATCAAACTCTCCCTTACCAAGCCTGCAAATTATGTATTGACAGTAAAAGGAGCAACAGAAAACTCAGGGGGGTACCCATTAATATTCAAGGCTATTCCCTAACTAAAGAAGAGAGTACACTCACTCTATAGCAATTTTGTTTTATTAACTTAATCATTTTAAAGAAAATGAAGAAAAATTTATTCTGGTCTTTATTAGCTGCAACAGCTATGCTGACCGCATGCGGTGATGACGCCCTTGTCGACCAACCCGTCGTAACAGGTCCCGAAACTGCCGTAGCGTTTAAAATCAACATGGGCAACGGCATCCAGACGTACGCCACAGATGTAGCAAAAGGTGGTTGGACAAACTACA